>CAYZQP010000220.1:0-6675 GCA_964480545.1 uncultured Mesorhizobium sp.
TTGCAGTCGGTCGCAACCGCCATCGCCACACCTGCCTTGCGGAACATGTCAATCGGCGGTTTCTTCGTCTCGCGGATGAAATAGTACGCGCCGGGCAGCATCACTGCCACCGTCCCGGCCCTGGCCATCGCGGCGGCGCCTGCCTCGTCGGTATATTCGAGATGATCAGCTGACAGCGCGTTGTACCGCGCGGCGAGCGCTGCGCCATGCAGGTTGGACAGTTGGTCGGCATGGAGCTTGACCGGCAGACCAAGTTCCTTCGCTTTGTCGAACACCCGCGCGACCTGCTCCGGCGAGAAGGCAATTCCCTCACAGAAGGCATCTACGGCGTCGGCCAGATTTTCGGCGGCGACAGCCGGCAGGATTTCGCTGCAGACCTTGGCGATGTACGCGTCCTTGTCACCCCGCGCTTCCGGCGGAAGCGCGTGGGCTGCGAGGCAGGTGGTCTGGACGGAGACATCCCTGCCCTCGCCCAGCCGCCGCGCGGCGCGTAGCGTCTTCAGCTCGTTCTCAAAATCCAGCCCGTAGCCAGATTTGATCTCGACCGTCGTCACACCTTCGGCCATCAGCGCCTCAAGGCGCGGCAGAGACTGCGCGACCAGTTCCTCCTCGCTGGCGGCGCGTAGAGCCTTCACCGACGAGACGATGCCGCCCCCTGCCTGCGCGACCTCTTCATAGCTCGCGCCAGCGAGGCGCATTTCGAACTCGTTGGCGCGGTTGCCTGCCCAGACCAGATGCGTGTGGCAGTCGATCAGGCCGGGAGTTATCCACCTGCCCTCACAATCGATTACTGTGGCATTGTTGAAGGACGGGAGCTCAGAACCGGGGCCGACCCAGGAGATGCGCCCACGCAAAACCGCAATGGCACCGTCTTCCACCAGGCCGAGCCCCGCCGCGGACGGGGCAAGCGTGGCCAATCTGGCGTTGCGCCAGACGGTGATCTCATCCTCCAGTCGATCTCCAACCATTCTCGCCATCCTCGGATTCCATTATGTCTATACATATTACACCTCATGGCAAGCGGAAAGTTCCGGGCAAATGTTCTGGACGGTTGACCAAAGTTTGCGCGGGTGCTTGCATGTCTTTGGTGTTTTGGTGGCTTAGGGAGGAGACGCCGTGACCTATGATTACGTGATCGTTGGCGGAGGCTCCGCCGGCGCAACTCTGGCGAGCCGACTGACGGAAGACCCCAACGTTTCCGTGTGCCTGCTTGAAGCCGGTGGCGAGGGCAAGGACCTGTTGATCCGCGTGCCGATGGGGGTCGTGGCGATGCTGCCGGGCAAGCCTGCGAAGATCAACAACTGGGCGTTCGAGACCGTGCCGCAACCGGGCCTTAACGGACGCAAAGGCTATCAACCGCGCGGCAAGGCACTGGGCGGTTCGAGCGCCATCAACGCCATGCTCTACATTCGCGGCCACAAGACAGATTATGACGACTGGGCCGCTGCCGGTGCCGATGGCTGGGCTTATGACGATGTACTGCCCTATTTCAAACGCGCCGAGCGTAACCAACGCGGCGATAGTGCACTGCATGGCGGCTCGGGCTCGCTCAATGTCGCCGACCAGCAGATCCCGCACCCCATCTCGAAGGCGTTCGTGCAGGCCTGTGCAGAAAACCAGTATCGCGTAAACGACGACTTCAACGGCCCCGAACAGGAGGGTGCCGGGCTCTATCAAGTCACGCAGTTCTGGGACGGGGAGCACAAGGGCGAGCGCTGCTCCGCCGCCGCTGGCTATCTGCATCCGGTCATGGCGAGCCGCAAGAACCTCACTGTCATCACCGGGGCGCATGCCACCGGCGTGGTGCTGGAAGGCAAGCGCGCCACCGGCGTGACCTATCGCAAGGGCGGGCAGGACCATTCTGTTCAAGCGCGCGCCGAGGTCATCCTGTCGGGCGGCGCATTCAACTCGCCGCAACTGCTGATGCTGTCCGGCATCGGCCCGGCGGACGAACTCAAGAAACACGGCATCGCCGTGAAGCACGAGCTTTCGGGCGTCGGCAAAAACCTGCGCGACCATATCGACTTCGTCATGTCCTGGAAGTCGAAGGACGCGACGCTGCTCGGGCTCGGCCTGCGCGGCGGGCCGCACATGCTGAAATCCATTTTCAGATGGCGCAAGGAGGGCGTCGGGCCTGTCGCATCGCCTATCGCCGAGGCCGGGGCATTCCTGAAGACCGACCCTTCACTGGAGCGCCCCGACATCCAGCTGCATTTCGTCACCGCGATTGTCGATGACCACAGCCGCAAGCTGCATCTGGGCTACGGCTTCTCCTGTCATGTCTGCGTGCTCAGGCCGCATTCGGTGGGCGATGTCACGCTGTACGACGCCAACCCGCTGTCGCCGCCGAAAATTGACCCGGCCTTCCTCGCTGATGATCGCGACACGAAAACACTTCTGGCGGGCACGAAGAAGCTGCGGCAAATCCTGGAATCTCCGGCGCTGGCGAAATACCGTCACAAGGAGCTCTACATGGCCGACGCGCGCAGCGACGCCGATATCGAACAGCATATCCGCTCGCGCGCCGACACGGTCTATCATCCGGTCTCAACCTGCATCATGGGCAAGGGCAAGGGCGCAGTTGTCGATAGCCGTCTCAAGGTGCACGGGCTGGAAAATCTGCGCGTCGTCGACGCCTCGGTGATGCCGACGCTGATCGGCGGCAACACCAACGCGCCGACGATCATGATCGCCGAACGCGCGGCTGACTTCATCAAGGAGGCTCGACGCGCGGCGTGAGCCCTCTCAGATCCTGGGTTCCTCGCCCCTCTGGGGAGAGGTGGATCGGGCGCAGCCCGAGACGGTGAGGGGAAACATCCAAGAATAAACCCCTCACCGGTTTGCTGCGCAAACCACCTCTCCCCAAAGGGGAGAGGAACCCAAGTTCTGAACCCCTTCCCCTCTCTTTCATTTATGTCTATACATAATTGATCCGCACGGGAGGCCGCGATGATCTCACTCTTCGCTGAACAGGCGTTGTTGCCGGACGGCTGGCGCAGCAATGTCCGGCTGGCGGTCGAGGCGGGCGTGATTTCGTCAGTCCAAGCCGATGCCGCATCCCTGCCAGGTGACGAGCGCGTGGCGATCCTCATTCCCGGCATGCCGAACCTGCACAGCCACGCCTTCCAGCGCGGCATGGCGGGTCATGCGGAAACGCGCGGCCCCGGCGCGGATTCGTTCTGGTCGTGGCGCGAGGTGATGTACCGCCTTGCCCTGACGATGACCCCGGAGCAGATGCAGGCAATCGCCGCGCAGCTTTATGTCGAGATGCTGGAGGCCGGCTTTACCCGTGTCGGCGAGTTTCACTATCTGCATCACGACCGCGACGGCGCGCCTTACGCCAATCTTGCCGAGATGGCCGATCGCATCGCCGCAGCCTCTGCCGAGACGGGCATCGCTCTGACGCTGCTGCCGGTTTTCTACGCGCATTCGGGCTTTGGCGGCTCCGCGCCGACTGAAGGCCAGCGGCGATTCATCAATGACCTGAATCGCTTCGGGCGACTGATAGAGAAATCGCGCGAGGCGGTTCAGACTTTGAATCAAGCTGTGGTTGGCATCGCGCCGCACAGTTTGCGCGCCGCCACGCCCGACGAACTGACCGCAATCCTGCCGCTGGCCGGCGATGGGCCGGTCCATATCCACATTGCGGAGCAGTTGAAGGAGGTCGACGACTGCATCGCCTGGTCGGGCCGGCGTCCGGTCGAATGGCTGCTAGCCAATGCGCCGGTGGATTCTCGGTGGTGTCTGATCCATGCCACCCATATGACCGAGGCCGAGACCTCTGGCATGGCGCAATCGGGTGCTGTCGCCGGCCTTTGTCCGGTCACTGAAGCCAATCTGGGCGACGGTACATTTCCCGCGCCGCTGTTCCTTGAGCGAGGCGGCGCGTTCGGTGTCGGCTCTGACTCCAACGTGCTGATCGGCGTTGCTGACGAGTTGCGCCAGCTGGAATATTCGCAGCGCCTCGCACATCGCGCGCGCAATGTGCTGGCGCAGCCGGGCCAGTCCAACGGGCGCGCGCTGTTTGATGCGGCGGTCATTGGCGGGGCGCAGGCGCTGGGTACAACGAATCCTCATTTGAGCGATACGCAAACGAGTAGCACCTTCCCCCACTCCGGCCCTTCGGGCCACCTCTCCCCCCTCCGGAGGGAGAGGCGGAGTGGGGGTCGACCACCTTCCACCGGTATCGCCCCCGGCCTGCCCGCCGATCTGGTCGCCCTCGACACGAACCATCCGACGCTGACCGGAAAATCCGGCGACGCCATCCTCGACGCCTGGGTGTTCGCCAACGGGACCTCGGTGGATGCCGTCTGGGTCGGCGGCAAGAGGCTGGTCGAGGCCGGACGCCACATCCATCGCGACGCCATCCGGGCCAACTTCCGCCGCGCCATGTTGGACCTGACCGGCGCTTGGGGATAGGTGAGCGCATGGCCAGTCCCGACTCACTCGACCTCCCGGAAGAAGCGACATCGCTGTCGCAGCGCATCCTGAACGATATCCGCGCGAAGATCGTTTCGGGCGAGTGGGGGCCGGGCCACCGCATTCCGTTCGAGCACGAGTTGACGGTGCAGTATGGCTGTTCGCGGATGACCGTGAACAAGGCGCTGACGCAGCTTGCCGCGAGCGGCCTGATCGAGCGCCGGCGGCGATCGGGCAGCTTTGTGCGCCAGCCGCGCAGTCAGGCGGCCGTGCTGGAAATCCACGATATTCGCATCGAGGTCGAAGCGCTCGGGCTGGATTATTCATATGAGTTGATTGCGAGGACGCAGAGGCGAAATCAGCCTGAAGACGCAGAGTCCTTTGGTCCTGCCCCGCCGCAATCCGTGCTGGCGCTGTCCTGTCGGCATTTTGCCGGTGGCCGGTCGTTCTGCATCGAGGAGCGGCTGATCAGTCTGGATGCAGTGCCCACTGCCATTGACGAAGATTTCGCCACGCATGCGCCGGGGCCATGGCTGCTTGGCCATGTGCCCTGGAGTTCCGCCGAACATCGCATCAGCGCAGCCAGCGCCGATGCTACTACCGCTGATGCGCTGGACATCGAAGATGGCGCGCCCTGCCTTGTGGTCGAGCGCCGCACGTGGAGCGCCGAGCAGCCCGTCACCTTTGCGCGCTTCACCTATCCGGCCACCAGCCACAGCGTCGTGGCACGGTTCGAGCCGAGGTAGCGCCCTTCCCTCGCATCCGTTAGCCTGCGATTCCCAGCCAGTTGGAGGATGAGATGAGCGAGGAATTTCGGTGGCGCAGCATGGTGACGGCCCCGAAGGACGGGACGAACGTGCTGGTGACAATCGCCGCCAGCGAACAAGGGCCAGCGCTGGTCGATGTCGCCTATTGGGGGCCAGCTGACGATCATGACCCGGAGGGCTGGCGCTCGGCTGAACCCGGCGTCGCGGTGGCCTATGCAGACCCCGAGGTTCTGTGCTGGCTGCCAGTCGCCGAAGACACTGCCCGCCCGGCCGCCTGGTCTGGCGATGAGGAAGGGCTCGACGGCGGCGGGATCTAGCCCAGCGCCTGAACGGTATCCCTTGAAATCAAGCAAACTCTAAACCGGCAGGCTGGCCGTCTCCTTGAGCGTCTCGAGCACGATTGCGGTTTTCACGTGCTGCACGCTTTCATGCGGTAGCAGCACGCCGTTGACGAAGTCGGCCAGCGCCTTCAGGTCGCGCGTCACCACTTTCAGGAAATAGTCCATCTCGCCGGTCAGCGCGTGCGCCTCCTGCACCTCCGGCAGATTGCGGATCAACTCGCCAAACCGCCGGGCATTGTCGCGGTTGTGGGTGGCGAGCGTCACGGTGATAACATTGACCAGCCCGAAACCCAGCCGGTCACGGTCGAGTACGGCGCGATAACCTGCAATCACCCCCTGCTCTTCCAGCCTTTGGCGGCGGCGCGAGCATTGCGAAGGCGATAGGTTCACCCGCTCTGAAAGGTCGTTGTTCGTCAACCGCGCATCCGCCTGCAAAAGCGCGAGTATTTTACGGTCAAATGGATCAATGTCGTCATCTACGGTCATCATATGACAATACCATGCATGATCCATGCACGAAAGGCATGTTTTCAAGCCGCGAATGCAAGCACCTTGCAGGTAGTCTGCGCTATTCTTTGATCAACAATCGAGGAGAAAGCCATGGGTCCCTTCCCGCACGACGCACCGGTCGCGAAAATCACCGCCGACAATCCTGCGGGCACCGATGGGTTCGAGTTTGTCGAGTTCGCCCATAGCGAGCCGGCCAAGCTGGAAGAGCTGTTCACGCGCATGGGTTACACCAGGGTGGCGACCCACAAGAGCAAGGCGATCTCGGTCTGGCGGCAGGGCGACATCAACTACGTCATCAATGCCGAACCCGGCTCACACGCGATGAAGTTCGTTGACGTGCATGGCCCGTGTGCGGCCTCGATGGCGTGGCGCGTGGTTGACGCGAAGCATGCTTTCGACCATGCGGTCTCCAAGGGCGCGACTCCTTACGACGGTGACGACAAGGCGCTGGATGTTCCGGCTATTGTCGGCATAGGCGGATCGCTGCTCTACTTCGTGGAAAAATACGGCGCCAAGGGCTCGACCTATGACGAAGAGTTCAACTGGACGGGCGAGCGCGACCCGAAGCCAGCAGGCGTCGGCTTCTATTATCTCGACCACCTGACTCACAATGTTTATCGCGGCAACATGGATAAGTG
>CAYZQP010000221.1:0-2288 GCA_964480545.1 uncultured Mesorhizobium sp.
ACCCGGGCAAGCACGCCCGGGTTATCGGCCTGTTTTCCGGTCGCGGCTACAATATCGAGAGCCTCACCGTCTCCGAGACCGAGCATGAAAAGCACCTGTCGCGGATCACCATTGTTACGCGCGGCACGCCGCACGTGCTGGAGCAAATCCGCAATCAGCTGGAGCGCATCGTGCCGGTGCATCGCGTGGTGGACCTGTCGGTGCGCGCGGCCGAGCTCGGCCATGACAAGCCGCTGGCGCGCGAGCTGGCGCTGGTCAAGGTGGCCGGCAATGGCGAGCAACGCGTCGAGGCGCTGCGCCTGGCCGACGCTTTCCGGGCGAAGGTGGTCGATGCCAACACTGAACATTTCATTTTCGAGCTGACCGGCGCGGTGACGAAGATCGAGCAGTTTATCGCGATCATGCGCCCGCTGGGGCTGATCGAAATCTGCCGCACCGGCGTGGCGGCGATGAACCGCGGCCCGCAGGGGATGTAAGCAATGAGGTGGCTGCGCGGCATCGTCGGACTTGCATGCTTCATGAGCGTTGCAGGCGTTGCGGCGCAGGAAGCCACCAGCTTCGACACATCCGCGCTCCCGGGCCTGTACACGGAAATCGAGGCGCGCAAGACGCCGGGGCTTTTGCGCCAGCAATGCCCGGCTGACATATGGCGGACAGAGGCGCGGGCCTTTTACCAGTTCGCGGCCGGGGAAATTGAGTATGACGCATGTGCCAGCGATGTGATGGCCTGCGCCAGACTTTGTTTCGACGGGAAGTCGCCGGACGCATGCTTCGAGACGGCGCGGGTGATTGAGGATAATACCCGTGATGACGATGTGGCTGCCAAGGGCCAGGTCACGTCGATGTTTGCACAGGCCTGCGCGACGGGAAGTGCTTCCGGCTGCACCAATCGTGGCTCGTACCTCATGTCAGAGCCAGCTATCACCCGGGACTGTGTGCACCGGACCTTCCAATTGAGCTGCGGCCAGGATGATCCCTGGGGATGCACGATGCTGGGGGTGACCTTCCAGCAAGGGGAAGGCGTGGCCGTTGATGCCGCCCAGGCAAAAACCGCCTATGACCGTTCATGTGCGCTGGCACCGGATTTTGATGCCTGCGCGGCGGCGAGGGCACTGGCGGAGCAGCTGAAGTAGCCTCGCCACAGACGTTACTGGTCAGATCGTCGTCGGCGCTTCCCATCCCTGAAGGCATAGACCCCTGTCCGGTTGTGGCGGCGGGGAGGGCAGGACGAAGGAGCGTTCAGCCGCTCTTCTTGCCGGCCAGCGCCTTGCTTTCCTTCTTGATAGGGCGGCTGACCGGGCAGACTTCCTGCACAAAACCGTTCAGCGTGTTGACCAGATTGTTCTCCACCAGCGAATAGCGGATGAACTGTCCTTCGCGTTTTCCCGCGATCAGACCGGCGTTCTCCAGCACGTTCAGATGCTGCGAGATCGATGGCTTGGACATGTCGAAGCGCGCGGCGATCTCGCCTGCGGTCAGATCCGTGTGCGAGAGATAGGCGAGGATGCGTCGGCGCGGCGCAGACGCCAGCGCCTCGAATATCCGCTGCATCGAGGGCGTTGTGACCTGATCGGCCAGCGCATCGGAACTCTGTGTCGGTTCAGTAATCTGGTCAGGCACTGGTCACGTTTCCTGTCAAAATGAATCAGCCCGGGCGAGCCGGCATCAGGCAAAGTTAAGCATATTTAGCCTATGAGCTAATTAGTCTATTGCCTAATCATCTAAATTTCCATTATGAAGGTAATTAGCTCATGGACTAATTATCTGCAAGCCTGGAAAGGACCGCAGTCAATGCGGGGTGATGGAGAAAAGGCGATGTCCAAAGCGGCACTCGATCTCAGATTTCTAGCCAACCTGCTGCTCGTTGTCCCGTCGGTCGTCCAGTTCGGTCTGATCGTGACGGTGTGCGGCGGGATGTCCTTGATGCTGATGCTGGTGGGTCTTGTTTCATTCGATGTCAGGGTGGTCCTGGGTGGCGGGCTGTTCCTGCTGATCTGCTGGTCAGGCGGCAAGGCCCTGCTCAGCTTTCTTGACGCCTGGAGGGGATTTGGAGGGCAAGGAAGCTTCGTTCCCGAAGAGATGAGGGATGCGGTCGGGCGGGCATCTGGCTTCGCGATCCTGCCGCTGCTGGTGTCCTTGTCCTTTGCTGGAGCGGTGCTGGAGATTGAATCGCCTCTGGCCTGGATACTGGCCTTTTACCTCAGCGGCGCTGGCCTGATTGCACCCTTGATCTGGATGGCGATCAGCGGGCCTCATGCTGCGCGTGACCAGGCTACCCCAAACGCTGG
>CAYZQP010000221.1:2298-6648 GCA_964480545.1 uncultured Mesorhizobium sp.
GTCCCCGATGCGTAGAGCCGAACGTGGACTGCGTTTTGTAACCACCTGGGTGTCAATCGCTCCGTCAATAATCCTGTTCTGTGCGATTATCCTGGCCGGCTGTACGATGTCTTCGATAGTTCTGCTTTCGGGATTGCAGCGCAGTGATTCAGGTGGGGCTGCCGTGGCCGCTTGTGGCTTCCTGGTCTGCGGACTAGGTGCATTGGCACTGCACAATTTCATACAGGCCTGGAACGCGTTCAACGAGGATGGCGGCAACGGTTCGGTCAGGATGCGCAGCGCGTTGAAGCGGACATTTCTCTATGCGATCGTCCCGGTTGGCGTTGTGTCGAGCTTGTTTGCGGCCCCGGCCTTTCTGGCAATGCCCCCCTCAAGGTGGCTGCTCACGTTCTACTTTGGCGGCGCGGGTCTCATAATTCCGATGATCTGGATGGCGCTCAGCAAGCCGTCTGGCCCAACGCAATCACTCTGATTTCGGCCAGAAAAGCGGGACAATCGGCACAAGAAATGGATTTCCTTTTCAAAGGGTTGGCGTAGATGTCGGGAAAATCTGGTAGCGCCCACAATGTCCTACGACAGTTTTGTCGCCGTGCTCGGTTTCGCCGTGGCGACCTCGATTACGCCAGGGCCGAACAATTTCATGCTCTTGGCCTCCGGGGTGAATTTCGGGTTCTGGCGCACTGTGCCGCACATGTGCGGGATCGGAGTCGGTTTCTTCTCCCTGCTGCTGGGGGTTGGCTTCGGGCTTGGCTCGCTGCTGGTTGCGTTTCCGGCATTGAACCTCGCACTGAAGGTGCTGGGTGGTGGCTACATGCTGTACCTCGCATGGAAGATCGGAACCTCGCGCAGCATGGGCTCGGGCAAGGGAGGTGCGGGCGAGCGGCCGATGACCTTCATGGAAGCAGCGTTGTTCCAGTGGGTGAACCCGAAAGCCTGGGCGATGGCGGTTTCGGCAATGAGCTTTTATGTCGATCCAACACGGCCATACGTCTCGGTGCTGATGATCGGGCTGGTGTTCGGACTGACCAATTTTCCATGCGTCTCGACCTGGGCGGGATTTGGTGTGGCGCTACGGAACTTCCTGTCCGACCCTGTCAAGCTGAAATGGTTCAATATCACCATGGCGGTGCTGCTGGTGTTGTCGCTCTGGCCAATGCTGAAGTAGCACCCGGACATCGATCCTGCGCGATGCCGTCGAAAGTGACCTGATGCCGAAAGATCGAGACATCTATGACCCGCACTATGTGAAGGGCGTGTTCGACCGGTGTTCCAGCCGCTATATAGGCTTCAGCTGGCTGTTTTCTCTCGGTTTCACCGAGCGCTGGCGGCGCCAATGCGTTGAGTTCATGCCCGAGCCGTCGGCCAATCCGTCGGGCTACGACCTGATGGCCGGGACGGGCGAGATCTGGCCGCATCTCATCCGGCGCTTTCCTCACCTCGAGCGCATCACCGCTGTCGATATCTCGTCGGGCATGCACAAGCTCGCGCTTGAGCGCCTGCACCGCGAGCGCTCGCACAAGATCAGCTTTGTCGAGGATGACGTCCTGCAGAGTGCGCTGCCGGAGGCGAGCGCCGATTTCATCGTCTCGACCTTTGGCCTGAAAACCTTCAATCCGGAGCAGCACGCGCAACTGGCAAGGCTGGTCGCGCGCAGCCTGAAACCGGGTGGCGTGTTCTCGATGATCGAAGCGTCTGATCCCAAAGGTTGGTGGCTGAGGCCGCTCTATCTGTTCCATCTGAAAACGGTGCTGCCGCTGATCGAGCGTGTGTTGCTGCGCGGGGCGCAGGATTTCGCGATGATCGGAACCTACTCAACGAATTTCGGCGATGCGTCCGGTATTGCCGCGATGCTGCGTGCCGAGGGGCTGGAGGTCGAATTCAAAAAGTACTTCTTCGGTTGTGCGACCGGTGTCGTCGGGCGCAAGCCGGGGGTAGGGGCATGGCCTAGAACATATCGAGATTGGTCGGACCGGGATTGAAGCGGGTGCCCCCGGTTGTCGAGGGGACATCAGCGCCAACCTTGTCGAGCCCGAAACTGCGGGCACGAGCCGTGCCGCCGCCGCGCAGATAGAAGCCGAAATGGATCGATATGGCTTCGGCTGGAACGTCCAGGACGATCTCGCGCCGCAGCCAATCGGTCGTGCCGGCCAGTACGCCGTTCTCGGTGCGTGACTTCCCAATCGGCAACCATTTGTTCAAACTGCTCGCGTGATACATGGCTTTTGCTTGGGAGAGCGTGGTGGCTAACTATTTACATGTGGTTGGGGCGTTCAAGACAAACCCTGAAAGATTCGAGCTACTAGGACGCGATCTTTCGCAGCGCGACCTCTACAAAACTTTTGTCTCACCTTACGAAGCCGCCGCGCGCGTGAAGGTTGGGCCCAACGTGTTTGACTTGGGACAACTCACCTCTGTCACGATTGTCGAGACCAGTTTGCCGATGGAAGCAGCATTGGCCGAGTTGGCCAAGACTTCGTCTGAGGAGATACGAAGGCTCAACGCAGAGAATAGTGGCGTAGTGTTCGTGCTTCCGGGCTACGGGTGGGAGTCAACCGACATTGTGCATACTGGACACGATGTTACCGACACCTACATTACGGGTGCACCAGGTTCTGGCGGAAAGCTGAAATCGATTTCAACTCTCATGAACAACAATTGGGTTGTGACGATTGGTGCCGGGTTAATTCTGCTCATTGTTGCAGCCCTGTTCGGGTGAGTCGATGGAGGCAGCTTAAGCCGTGCAGAATACACGCCCCCGCCGACGTTGGCCGTCCGCTCACAGCCTTCTGCACCGCCATCGACAGAACGATATATCTGACGAATAGATGCAGCAGGAGAAGCCACGATGACCCAATCCTATCCGAACGCGATGTGGGCCGCATTCGAGCGCGGTCAGGAAGATGCCCGTAACCGTAAGCCTAGCCGAAACCCCTATCCATACCAAAATGTACGTTGCTATGATGCGTATGAGCAGGGCTACTCAACCGAATTCAACTACGGGACTTAGACCCCACAACAGCTCACATACATCGCGTCGTAAGTGGCGCATTCACCATGCCCGAAGGCGCGAGCGGCAGGCTGCACCAGCCTTCTGGCAGACTGCGGCGGTTCGGCGCGCGGGTCAAGCTGTCACGCGCTTGCAACAATCGGTCTCGCCGAATAGGCGAACTCGGGTGCAGGGCGGAATCGCGTGATGGATCAAACACTGATGATCGTGCTGGCAGGCGCGGCGCTGGCCGGCTTCGCGCAGGGCGTTTCGGGTTTTGCCTTCGCGCTTGTGGCGCTGTCGGTTTGGGCCTGGGCGGTGCCGCCGCAGATGGCTGCACCGATGTCGGTGTTTGGCGCGCTGGTTGGGCAAATCGCGGTGCTGCCCTGGGTTTGGCGGGGTGCCGAATGGCCAAAGCTCTGGCCGATGCTGATCGGCGGTCTGCTCGGAGTGCCGCTAGGTGTGTGGCTGCTGCACTGGCTCGACCCGAACATTTTCAAGTTTGCGCTCGGCTGCTTCCTTTTAATCTACTGCCCATACATGCTGTTTGCCAAAGCGCGGAGCGAGCCGGTGTTCAGCCGGCTTGGTGATGGTCTGGCCGGTTTCGTGGGTGGGGTTCTGGGCGGCATTGGCGGCATTTCGGGGCCCGTGCCGACGCTCTGGACCACGTTGCGCGGCTGGGGCAAGGACCTGCAGCGCGGCATGCTGATGGCCTTCAACATTGCCATGCATGTGATGACGATGACGCTTTATGTCAGCACCGGCGCGATCACCGCAGAGACGCTGACACTGTTTGCCTGGATTACGCCGGCGCTGGTCGTTCCGGCGATCCTTGGCGTGCAGCTGTTTCACCGGCTGAACCAGCAGACATTTCGCCGGCTGATCCTTGTGCTGTTGATCCTGTCGGGTCTGGCGCTGGTGGCTGGCAGTGCAGGGCAGGTGATCGGGTGGTGAATGGTGAATGGTGAATGGTGAATGGTGAGGAATACAGGCCCTCATTGCCTGGAAGGTTGCCAACCAGTTCGACCATTCACTATTCACCACGCACTTCACTCTTGTTCCTGTTGTGTTCCTGTTTGGACTGGTCTAGCCTGCCGGCGCAAATAGAGGTTGTCGGCTTGCCCCGAATCCTGCCACTCGGGTTTTCATGGAGTTTTCCCCGCAACAGGACGATGCGCTGAAGGCGGTTGCGCGCTGGCTGAAATCCGGCCGGCCGCAAATCTTCAGGCTGTTCGGCTATGCCGGCACCGGCAAGACGACGCTGGCGCGCTATTTCGCGGAGCATGTCGACGGGCAGGTGCAGTTCGCCGCCTTTACCGGCAAGGCAGCGCAGGTTCTGCGCTCCAAGGGCGCGACAAACGCCC
>CAYZQP010000222.1:0-6512 GCA_964480545.1 uncultured Mesorhizobium sp.
TCCGCATCAACTCGCAGTCGGGCAAAGGCGGCATCGCCTATGTGCTGCAGGCCGATTACGGCATAAATCTGCCGCGCAATCTGCAGGTGGAATTCTCCAAGGAGATCCAGCAGATCACCGACGAGGAAGGCAAGGAAGTGCCGGTCAAGCGCATCTACGAGGAGTTCGTGAAGCGCTACATTGAGCAGCCCAAGGGCCGGCTGAAATTTGTCGACCACGAGACGCATTCCGACCCCGTCAACAGAGGGCGGCGCAATGTCGAGGCTGTCATCACTGATGGCGGCAAGGAGGTCACCATCCACGGCGTCGGCACTGGCCCTATCGATGGTTTCGTCGATGCCCTGTCCAAGCATGTCGGCATCGACTTTTCGGTCCTCGACTATTCCGAGCACTCGCTGCAGAGCGGCTCCAATGCGGCGGCCATCAGCTATGTCGAGGTAGAGCATCCCGGCGGCAAAACCTTCGGCGCCGGCATCAACGCCAATATCGTCAGCGCCTCGCTTGAGGCTGTCGTCTCGGCGGCCAACCGCATCCTCGCAAAGAAGAAGCGGTAGTTGATGAGCCGTGAGGTACTGCTTCGTTCATCTGCGAAAATCGCGCATCTTTACGCAATCGATTGTTCGAACGGTTGAAGGGCTGGACCTGATCGTGGGTGAGGTTTCGGCAGTTGGAACGGCCGGGGATGTTACCGATGAGCATATCGGGATTTATACCATCGATGCGGTGGCCCGGTTCAGAACCGGGGCACCGGTCAAGCACAACTACATGGCCGATCTTGATGCTCATCTAAAGGCTGCCGGTGCTCCTCGATTTAGCGTATTCGCACGCGAGAGCCTGCGAATGCTTGTGACGGAAACCGCTCAGGGTTACACCGTGCAGCCTTGGAAGCGGATGTATGGAGGAGGTGCGGTTCCTCTGGACACAGAGCTGCAATCCAACGCTTCCCCCGAGGATGTCGGACGCACTGTCCGTCAATGCTTCCCATACTGTGTCTAGATCGAGGTAGCCCATGTACGCGCGAACCAAAGGCAGTGGCAACGAGACCATCGTGCTGCTGCACGGGTTCGGCGGCTATCACGGCGACTGGACCGACATCCAGCCGGAGCTGGCGCGGGATTTCCGCGTCATCGCCTACGATCTGCCGGGCCATGCGCAGTCGCTCGACATGCCCGGCGCAGGCTCGGCCACTGCCGCCGCCAAGGCGGTGCTGGCTGATCTCGACGCGCGCAGCATCGCGCGCGCGCATCTCGCGGGATTTTCCATGGGCGGCGCGATTGCAACGCTGACCGCGATGCGCGCGCCGGATCGTGTGGCATCGCTGACGCTTCTGGCTCCAGGTGGTTTCGGCCCCGAAATCAACGGACCCCTGCTGGATCGTTTTGCCATCGCAGACCGAGACGAACTTCGCGCCGCAATGGACGACATGGCCGCGCCCGGCTTCAAGAACCTGACGCGTGATGTCGCTGGTGTCTCGGCTGTGCATGGCGCGCCGGGCCAGCGTGCAAAGCTCAAGGAAATCGCCGGCATCATCGCCAGGGATAGCCGTCAGGGCGAAATCCCCCGGGAGCAGATGGCGAAGCTTGCCATGCCGGTCACCGTTGTGTGGGGCGATGCCGACCCGGTGCTGCCCTATCACCAGACGAAAGACCTGCCGCCGGGCTTCAGGCTGGAAACGCTGCCCGGTGTCGGCCATTCACTGCTGACCGAGGCACGGCGTCGGGTGACATCCGCGATCCGCCGCACCGCGCGGGATGCGCAGGCCTGAAACGCCGCGCAAAGCACCTCTTCCAGTGGCGATAGGCCTTTTCGCCCAATTCACGCCACTTTCATGCCTTTGGCAGCTATGTTAACGTTTTGTTCACCATAACTGTCGGGGCACCGCTATGAGCGAGACCAGAGACAACGTAACGCAAATCGATGCAGGGCGCAGGCTTTCGGAGGCCATGCGTGCCGCGAAGAACGCTGCTGCGGATCGGAGTGACGTCGTGGTTGAGATGCGCGACGCGGAAAAGATGCGCCTCGAACTGCTGGCAGCGGAACTCGAGCCGGTCATCGCAGATGTCCCGGCGGAGAGCGAACTGTTCGACTTTGCGGTCTCGTCGGGCCTGCAGCCGCGCTTCTGGATTGACGCGGTCAGTCACGTCGCGATGGGCCGCGACAAGCGGAACTATCGCTTCGTCAAGGATACACGCAATGGCCGCGTTGTGCTGGCCGAGACACCGGATATCCGCGCTGCCGCAGACGCTGTAACGCGCTATGTCGCAGAGCGTGTCATCGACCGTGAGCGCCTGCTGGAGGGCGGAGAGCCTGTCAGCTATCGGAAAGCACCGGATAGTGACCAGCCCGCAGTCGCGGGCTCCGATGACCCGGCTCCTGTGACGGGGACGGGGTTGAGCCTGGTGAGCCAGAGTGGCTCCGGGGCAGATGTTGCCTCCACTCCCGCACAGCAATCTGGCGGCTGGAGCGTGTTTTTCTGGAGCCTCGCGATTTTCCTGTTTGGAGCCGCCTTCGGCTATTCGGTAATGGCAACGCAGTTGTGGAACGATCTGCGCGCGGCAACGGGTCTATAGGGCCCGCACCTCGGGCGTCTCAACCACTGCCGGCCTGATCGCGCCGAGATTCATCCGCTGGATCTCCTGAACGCCCGTCGACGCGTCTTTCAACCCCCTTCGGGTCAGGCCAATAGACCAGTCGCCGGTTGAGCCCTCGATTTCGAGCAGGTTCCACTGTGCACCGGGCTTCTTGCCGCCCGGTGCCTGACCTGTTGCCGCCACGCCAACCACCGGCACAGGCTTCCCGCGCCCACCCTCGATATGAAACAGCGATGGAAGATGCGAGTGGCCGTGGATGACCAGTTCAGCCCCGTGTCCCCGCACGATCCGCTGGAAGCTGGAAATACCAAACAGGCGCTTGTGTTGTGGCACCGCTGCGCGCACCGGAGGGTGATGGATCATCAGTAGTCGAAACAGCCCCCTGGCTCCTGTTTCATCGAGCAGATGTGTGAGACGCCGCGCCTGCTCGCGCCGGAAGTAGCCGGTTGCCATGAAGGGCGCCGAAGCGCGCGCCGAGGTGATGCCGATCAGAGCAACATTCCCGCGCACGCGCAGATAGGGGAAGGATTCGCTGGTGACGGAGCCCGTCTGCCCGTCACCACTCATCCACGGCTGCCAGAGCTTGCAGCATTTGGCGAAGGCGCCGGGCACGTAGGCGTCGTGATTGCCGGGAACGACGGAAACAGTGCGCGGGTCACCCAGTTCTTCCAGCCACTCCCTTGCGCCTTCAAGCTCGGCATCAAGCGCCAGATTGACCAGGTCGCCGGTAATGGCAGTATGGTCCACGCCAACAGCGCGAATATCTGCAAGTATCGCGTCCGTGACGCCGTCATGCAGGAATTTCTTGCGGTTACGCTGCCAGTTCACGTATCCAACGACACGCTTTGAGGCGAGTTCGCGCAGCGTAATGTCTGGCAGGGGGCCAAGATGAACATCGGAAATGTGGGCAAGCCTCAGCATCACCTCCTTCTATGGCAGCACGCGGGTCGTGGCCAGTCCGGAGCACTTCAAAATGCTGGATGACGATCCGCAGCGCAGGCTGACAGGGTTCGCCGGGCTGCGCGCGCGGTTGTTTCACACATTTTTCCTGCTTGCCCGACCGATGACACTGGGCGTGCGTGGACTGGTGTTTGACCGGCCCGCCAACGCGGTCTTCCTGATCCGGCATACCTATGTGCCGGGCTGGCAGTTGCCGGGCGGCGGCGTCGAGAGCGGAGAGACGATGCAGGAATCGCTGCAGCGGGAGCTCTCGGAGGAAGGCAATATAGAGTTGACAGGTGCGCCGGTGCTGAAGTCGATCCATGCCAACCGGCAGGCGAGCAAACGTGACCATGTTGCACTCTATCTCGTCGAGGCCTTTCGCCAGACCGGCCCCAAAAAGCCCGACCGGGAGATCGCCGAGGCCGGCTTCTTTGCTCTGGATGCGCTGCCTGACGACACCACACCGGGGACGCGCCGCCGGATCAATGAAGCGATCAACGGCGAGCCTGCATCACGTTTCTGGTAGCAGGGTTCCGCCGATCCACACGGAGCGGACATCGAGCGCGTCGGAGAGGTGGATGAAATCGGCCCGTGCGCCCTGTCCGAGCCTGCCAAGTTCACTGCGACCGATCGCCTCGGCGGGGTATAGCGAGGCCATCCGCAGCGCCTCACCCAGCTCGACGCCAATGTCATGGTGCATGAAGCGGACGGCGGAAATCATATCGAGGTCTGCCCCCGCCAGCGTCCCGTCCTCAAGCGTCAGGCGGCCATTCTCACGCCGGATGGTGCGGCCGTTCAGGGTGAAAGACGTCTGATCCGTGCCAATGATCGACATCGCATCGGTGACCAGAAAGATGCGTCCTGGTTTCTGCTTGGCGGCCAGCGCTACACGGATCGTATCGGGAGCGACATGAATCCCGTCAGCGATCAGACCAGCAAAGAGACGCGCGTCGGTCAACACCGCTCCGACCAGCCCGGGCTCACGATTCCCGAGCTGGCTCATCGCGTTGAACAGGTGGGTTGCCATGGTCGCGCCAGAGTCAGCCGCAGAGCGCGCGGCAGTGAGTGAGGCGTCTGTATGGCCCAGACTGACAATGATCCCGGCTTGCGCAAGCGCGGCGATCTGTTCCGTCGAGACCGATTCCACCGCAACGGTCGTCAGCAATGTCGGCAGACTTTGGCACGCCGTTATGAGCGCCTCCAGATCAGGCTGCTCCATAGGGCGGATCAGGCCGGGATCATGCGCGCCCTTGCGCGAAACCGAGAGGTGCGGGCCCTCGAGATGCAGCCCGGCAAAGCCCGGGATGTTCTGTCGGGTAGCCTCGATACCGGCAGCAATTGCCTCCCCTGTGATCCCGGGCGTATCGGTGATCAGCGTTGGCAAAAGTGCTGTTGTACCGAAGCGCGCATGTGCGGCGCAGATCGTTCTTATGGCCGGGGCATCGCGATGGTCGTTGAACATCACACCACCGCCGCCATTGACCTGAAGGTCGACAAATCCCGGTGCCAGGAAACCTTCGTGGAGGTCTATCCGCTCAACATCGCCCGATAGTTCCGAAGCCGGAACGATCCGGTATTCTTCAGGGCTAACAACCAATATCGCGGCGTTCTCATGCCAGATATGACCGTCGAAAAGGCGCGGTGCAACGATAGCCCTCATGAACGAACCTCACCAAAAATCCGCGTTGCCATGGCAACCGCGCCGCCCAGCGCATCCGTCAGCGGTGGCCGTATGATGCCGGTAAAGCGGGGCGCAAGCCGTGATTGCATAGCCGGCGCAAGACCGCCGAGCAGGCAAAGCGGCGCGCCGGGCGCAAGCGGCAGCGCATCCAGCGACGCTTCGATCGCGTTTCGGCTTCTTTCCAGGATCCGCAGCGCTGTTGTGTCGCCCCTCTCCGCGTGTTCGAAAACCAGTGGCGCAAAGCCGCCGAAGTCGCCAGGCCGTGCTGTCTTTGTGAACTCGACAACGTCGCCCGGATCATTCCTGTAGATGGCAAGCAGCGCCTGCGTCAGCGGGGTGGGGGAAACCACACCATCGAAAGCCAGCAGGCTTTCCTCCAGCAGGTCGCGCCCGATGCGCGAACCGCTGCCCTGGTCGCCGACCAGGAATCCCCACCCGCCAACCGAATGCAAGGCACCGTCGCGCCGGGCCAGATAGACGGTGCCTGTGCCCAGGATTGCCATCGCGCCATCGCCGGGGCCGACCGCACCTTCAAGTGCGATCAGGGCGTCTGTCTCGATCCGGCAGTTTGCGAAAGGAAGCATTGCTGCAAGCTGTCGCGCATAGGTGCCGACATTGGCGCCGGCCAGGCCGAGGACTGCACTCACCGCGCTGGCGTCACCGGCATCGACCTGGGCCGCAGCGAACGCCCCCCTCGTTGCCTCGAGGATCGCATCGCGTGCGCCGGAAAGGTCCGTCCGGATATTGGCGGAACCGGAAGTTGCGCGCCCTATGATAATGCCATCGGGCGTCGCCAATGCTGCGCGGCAAGACGTGCCGCCGCCATCAATGCCAAGAATATACACGCAGTCACCCCGGTTTCGCAGCAGCTATATGCGATTCGCGGGCAGCAATGAAAAGGCCGGCCCCGCAACCTGTTGGGTGAGCCTTGAATGATATCGCGCAGTCGTTCATAAGCCGCGCGCTATTCGCCACGTTCAAAAACGGCCCTCCACCAGCCACGAGGTCTCCATGTCCAGCTTCAAGCCGCTCGTCTTTTCCGGCGTCCAGCCAACCGGCAATCTGCATCTCGGCAATTATCTGGGTGCCATCAGAAAGTTCGTGGCGCTGCAGCAGCAGTCGGATTGCATCTACTGCGTCGTTGACCTGCATTCGATCACCGCGCAACTGGTTCACGAGGACCTCGAGGATCAGACCCGGCAGATCACCGCCGCTTTCCTTGCCTCCGGCATCGATCCGAAAGCCCACATCGTCTTCAACCAGTCGCGCGTGAAACAGCATGCCGAGCTTGCCTGGGT
>CAYZQP010000222.1:6522-6588 GCA_964480545.1 uncultured Mesorhizobium sp.
CAAGGCCGGCAAGGACCGCGAGAATGCCTCGCTTGGGCTGCTCGCCTATCCGAGCCTGATGGCCGC
>CAYZQP010000223.1:0-6584 GCA_964480545.1 uncultured Mesorhizobium sp.
GCCTCGAGTTGATGGCGTCGGGTGCCGTCATCGCCATTCAGGACATGGGTGCGGCGGGCCTGACCTGCTCGGCGGTCGAGATGGGCGCCAAGGGCGACCTCGGCATCCGGCTCGACCTCGACAAGGTGCCGGTGCGCGAAGAGCGCATGTCGGCCTACGAGATGATGCTGTCGGAAAGCCAGGAGCGCATGCTCATGGTGCTGAAGCCGGAGAAGGAGCAGGAAGCTCAGGCGATTTTCGTGAAATGGGGTCTGGATTTCGCGATTGTCGGCGAGACGACGGACGATTTGCGCTTCCGCATCATCCATCAGGGCGATGAAGTCGCCAACCTGCCAATCAAGGAACTCGGCGATCAGGCCCCTGAATATGACCGCCCATGGGTCGAGCCGATGCCGAAGTCGGCGACGCACGATGCGCCGAAGCTCGATGTCGCCGACACGCTGTTGAAGCTGCTCGGCAGCCCGGACCTGTCGTCGCGGCGGTGGGTCTACGAGCAATATGACACGCTGATCCAGGGCAACTCGCTGATCACACCCGGCGGCGATGCCGGCGTCGTGCGGGTCGAGGGCCATCCGACCAAGGCGCTCGCCTTCTCGTCTGACGTGACGCCGCGTTATTGCGAGGCCGATCCGTTCGAGGGTGGCAAGCAGGCGGTGGCCGAATGCTGGCGCAACATCAGTGCGACTGGCGCGCTGCCGCTGGCGGCGACCGACAACCTCAATTTTGGCAATCCCGAGCGCCCGGAAATCATGGGCCAGCTGGTGTTCGCGATCAAAGGCATTGGCGAGGCCTGCCGCGCGCTGGATTTCCCGATCGTCTCGGGCAACGTCTCGCTCTACAACGAGACCAATGGCCAGGGCATTCTGCCGACCCCGACAATTGGCGGCGTCGGCCTGCTGGATGACTGGTCGAAAATGGCCAGGGCGCGTTTTGCGGGCGAGGGTCAGGCGATTGTGCTGATCGGCGCACCGGCAACCTGGGGCGCACATCTTGGCCAGTCGATCCTGATGCGCGACCTCTACGGCAAGACTGATGGCCCTGCCCCGCGCGTTGACCTCGCGCAGGAAAAGGCTGCCGGAGAACTGGTGCGCAAGCTGATCCATTCGGGTGCTGCGACCGCCTGCCACGACGTCTCGGACGGCGGTCTTGCCGTTGCGCTGGCCGAGATGGCAATTGCTTCCGGCATTGGCGCAACCGTCGAAGGCGGCGGCTCGGATGCCGGCGTGTGGTTCGGCGAGGACCAGGGTCGCTATCTGATGACCTTCGCGATTGATCCCGACACTGACGAGATCGCCGGCCTCGCCGCCCAGTCCGGCGTCAGCTTCGTGCGCATCGGCACAACCGGCGGCAGTGAGCTGAAGCTTGGCGATGCGCGCGCAGTGGACGTGGCTGATTTGAAGGCAGCACATGAAGGCTGGTTCCCGGCTTTCATGGCAGCGTGAGGCAAGTTTGCTCGGTTGAGGGTCAGCGGTTTCCCGGTCTTCACCAGGCACACATGGTTTCTGTAGAGTTTGCAGGCGGCACGAAACCTGACCTTAACCACAGGTCGAAGCGCTGCCTGCCAGACGCCGGTTGTTAAGCGAGCAATTACAACCATCAGGTATTGCTGTATCCGGGCTTTTTGGGGTTTTGGATGTTAGCGGGCGTTGCAATTATCGCAGCCGTGCTTCTGTACGTGCTGGCCTGTCAGCGAGGCATTTTGCATTTTCGCTGGTCATACAGCACCCCGCTTGCGCCCCATGCCGCGTATGAACGATTCACCACGCTACTGACCAGGTCGTCGCAACGCGCCGGCATACAGGTCCTGCCGTCTCCGGATGAGGCCGGTGTCAAGCAACTGCTGGCAGATGGCCGGCTCGTCGCCGAGACACATGGATTTGAGACCGAGGGAGAACATGCCGGCGGACAGTGGGAACGTCCGGTTGCCCGAAGTGGCCGAAAGGGCAACTGGTACTGGGCCTACTTTGACGCGGTTCCGACCGTCAAAGGCTCACGCTTTTCCTACATGATTGGTCCGAACGCGCCTCTGACCACCTATCTACTGGCAATGGCTCTCACGGTTCCACGCCTGTGGTTCGCCATGCGTCCAAAGAGCCTCAAGGTGACGACCCCTCTGCGCGATGATTTCCACAATGACCTGATGACATCGCTGATCGCTTGCATGAGCTTCATCGCGCTCTGGGGCGTCGAGTATGCGGCAATGATCATCCCGATCATCCTGATCCACGAACTTGGCCATGTGGTCGGCTACAGGCTGACAGGCAAGGTCGGCAACCGGATGATGCTGGTCCCCTTCTTTGGCGGAATCGCAATCGCTGGCAGCGACCATCGTTCGGAAGCCGAGCGCGCCTTCTGCGCCATCATGGGTCCGGCAATCTGCGTGCCCGTGAGTATCATTCTGGCGTTGGTGGCAACAAACTCGGATGGAATGATCGGCTATTACGCCTACTACGCCGCCTGGATCTGCGCCTTCATCAATGCCGCCAACCTCCTGCCCGCACTGCCGCTCGATGGCGGGCACTCACTCGAAAGCCTGCTACGGTCGCTGGCACCGACACAGGCGGGCTACGCAATGCTGACATTGACCGGCGCGATTGCTCTGATGCTGATCAGCAGCGGCTATACGACGTTCGCCTTCATCATCGTACTCTGGGGCTTCCCCGCGATCATGCGCTCATTCCAGTCGCCAGTTCATTTGAAGCCGATGAACTTCGGTGCGGGCGTAGCCATCGCGGCTTTTCATCTGGTCACCGCAAGCCTGCACATCGGCACGATGATCTACCTTTCACCCGGCAGTTTCATCTAGTCCTCATCGCTTGCGTTGACCTTGCTCCACAGAGTCCCCATTGTCATAGGCGACTCGGAGACTTCTCGCATGCCCATGGCCGCCCAGGATATCGAACGACTGATCAAGGAAGGCATCCCGGATGCCACGGTGACTATGCGCGATCTCGCCGGCGACGGCGATCATTGGGCAGCGGAAGTGGTGGCCGAGAGCTTTCGTGGCAAATCGCGCGTGCAGCAGCACCAGATGGTGAATGCCGCATTGAAGGGTAAGCTCGGCGGCGAGTTGCATGCGCTGGCACTACAAACCAGCGTTCCGGATTGACCATTACGCTGTCCTGCTTGCACTCTTTGCCGTCCATGTAGCGGCAACGCGCTAGCGGAAATCAATCGGGTTTGTCAGGACGAAATAGACGACACCCGCCATCACCAACAGCCAGATCACGTTGACGATCAAGGCTGGACGAGCAGAGCCCGGCTCCTTCCGCAGCATGGAGCCTATTGCGAACAGAACGCCGAGCAAGGCCCCGATGGGTGCCGCGTAGAGGCCAATGATCAACAGCGTGAGCGAGCCACCGGCCACCCAACTGCCGATTATCATCGCAACAGCCACGGGAGGGACAGCGGCCAGGATCATTGCGGCCCTTCCCAGCGGGCGTGCGCCAGTCGGTGAACTTTGGTCTGCCATGCCGGTTCCTCGAGCCAATTGCGCAGCAGCCTCCAACATGACAGACATGTCAAACAGGTCCATCGGAGAGCCGCACAAACGTGAACATTCTGGCTGATTTTGTCGAGCAGGTCACCCGCACCGTGCTCAACCAGGGCCTGCAGAAGCTCGGCGGCAAGCGTCGCCGCCGCCGTCTCTCGCCACAAGAGAAGATTGCCAGGGAAATCACTGCCTGGCTCAAGCCCTAAAAGAAGCAGGTGAGCCGCAAACGCACCAACAGGGCTCGCTCAAAGACGGTTCGCCGGAGCTATTGATGGGCGGCCGGGATCAGTTCTCGACGTCAACGGAACTGCCTGCAGTGTGGCAGGCGGGGCGGCCGTCTATATACAGCTTCCTGCGCGCGCAGCCCCAGACTGGCTACGAAGATGTGTCCCTGCCGGACGAGCCGGAGGACACAGAAGACGAGGTTCGTTGGGCGCCCGGTGCGCTGGACGGCGTCCTCGGTCACCACACCGCCAAACCGGACGAGAGCGCCGGGGATCTGTACCGGGTGTTCAACATTGCCGCCCGTAGTCTCAAAAAGCCTGACCTCCAGACGCTTTACGACAAGCTGCTTGATGGCGAAGTGTTGAGCATCGCCGATGATTTTGTCGATCTGCTCATCGCCGACCCGCCGGAGCCTGCCGACACTGTCCACATGCTGGCAACCTGGCTGGCGACGCAAAGCCCAGACCGCCAGCCGGTGAAGCTCGGCATCATCCTGCTGGGGCTGTTGCAGAGCGACCAGCCGCCAATCGACATATTGATGACCCTCGGCCGCCATGACGAATTCACCCTGTTTGCTGCCGTCGCACTGGGTCGCATATCGGACAATCCCGAACAGACGCTTTGGGCGCTGGCGAGGCAGGTAAATGGCTGGGGGCGCATCCATCTGGTCGAGCGCCTCGCCCGGGATCCGTCTCCCGACCTGAAAGCCTGGCTGCTGCGGGAAGGCTACAAGAACTCCGTCATGTACGAGTATCTCGCCTATGACTGTGCCGTAGCCGGTGGTCTGGTTGAAGCCTTGCAGCAGAAACACGCAGACCCCGAACTGCTTGACGGAGCAGCAGACATCATCTCTGCCCTGATTGCCGGGGAGCCCGGCCCCGGGTTCGCCAGCTATGCGGGCAGCGCAGAAGCTGTTGGCCTTTTCATTGACCATATCAAACGGGACGGACCGAACAGCAGTCTGGAGCGGTTGCTTACATTGAGTAGAATCCAGGCGCTGCTTGATATTGACCCGGGCGATCTGGACGAATGGGACCGCCCGCACTGGACCCCGACCACAAGCAGGAAGCTGCGCAATGCGGTAGATTCAGCCATTGCCATGGCCGGGTGGAAGCCAATGGTCGAGGCAGGTTTCAGGAGCCCGGACGATATGAGTTTCGACAAGGCCGCGCGCGCTGCCCCGGTGATCGGACTTGACGCGTGGGAACCGCGTTTCGCGCGCCAGAAAGCCAGCCGGGACGAGGGCCAATGGTACTGGCTGATGCAGACCGAAGACGCAGGCCAGGCAAAGCGCATCATAGATCTCGCCCGCGCCCAGATTGATCTGACGCAAGTCGCCAGTGGCCCCTCTGACGCTATCGGCTTTGGCCCGGAATTCCAGTCGGAACGCGCCCTCGAGATGTTGTTCACAGGCCTTGACCGCTTCCCGGGACTGGGAAGCGATCTGGTCTCTGCTGCCCTGACCAGCCGCGTGACGCGTGTGCGCAATGCAGCATTTCGTGTCGTTGAGGCGTGGGGTGAGTCCGCATGGACACCCGACGTTACGAAGGCCCTGCAAAACGTTGCAGCCGCAGACCCTTATGATGAGTTGCGCCTGAACGCAGGCAAGTGGCTGGCCAGCCGCAAGCTGCATTGAGGAACTGTTACGGCCCGACCTGCCGCACGGCCCGGTTGCCTCCACTCGCCACTTCACTCACCACAACGATTGGCCCGACAGGATGCTTTCCGCCGACGAGAAAGCGTGAGCCGTCATGGAAGGCCGAGATCGCACCATCGAGATAGACGGCATTGGCGCAGTTCAGCGCATCCTGAAAAAGCCGTGCCAGTTTGCCGAAACTCACCTCGTTACGTGATATCGCAAACACCGCCCTGCCCGACCGGTCGACGCCAACGCCGTTGCGAATATTCCTGGACTGGCCATCCGCCTCGAAGCGCGGGTGGATCGCCCCGTCGATGACCAGCATCGGGCCCGACTGCGTCGCGAACCTCAAAGCTGGTCGGTTGTTGGCAAACTTGTCTGTCTCCAGCACGCCAGGCGCGCCGGATTGGTCCACGAAGAACACGCCGTTCGGCTTCATGAAGAAATTCCCGGCGCCTGGCCCGACATTCAGCGGAGCGAGTTCCTTGCCCTCGATAACGAACAGGCCAACCGGAGACAAATCCTCCTCATACATCCCGCCATTCATCGCCCAGACGAAAGGCGGCTGCAGGCGCTCGAGCTTCTCCAGTGGCTTGCCGTCCTGTCCGTCAAGCTTGAGGGCGAAAACCTGGGTAGCCACATCGGGGATGCAGACAATGAACTTGTCATTCTCGAACAACTCGTCGCGACAGCCTGCGGGCAACGGCACGACTTCTTCAGGCGTGCCTGGCAATATCTCGGCAACCCGCGGCGAGCGATCATCGTGCCAAAGCACCCATCCGGCCAAAGCCAGCACGATCACAAGCAGCGTTGCAAGCCATATTGATTTCATTTTCCTACGTCAGCGCGCTGGCGCAAACGCCTGATGACAGCCTTCCCTTGTTTGCCGTCGAAGATGGGTCTATTTGATGACACACCCGAGCAATTTCTGCCGACTCCCACGGCAAACGAGGATTGAAACCATGTCCGGCATCAATGAATTCATCGACAACGAAGTGAAGAGCAGCGACGTCGTGCTGTTCATGAAGGGCACACCCGGCGCGCCGCAGTGCGGCTTTTCCGGACAGGTCGTGCAGATTCTTGACTATGTCGGCGTCGACTACAAGGGCATCAATGTGCTCACCTCGGCCGATCTGCGCCAGGGCATCAAGGATTATTCCAACTGGCCGACCATTCCGCAGCTCTACGTGAAGGGCGAGTTCGTCGGCGGCTGCGATATCGTGCGCG
>CAYZQP010000224.1:0-3394 GCA_964480545.1 uncultured Mesorhizobium sp.
GGCGTGGATTCCGAAGCCCTGGTGCCGGAAGGCATCGAGGGCCAGGTGCCGTATAAGGGCCCGGTGTCCGGTGTGCTGCACCAGCTGGTTGGCGGCCTGAAGGCCTCGATGGGCTATGTCGGAGCGAAGAACCTCGAGGCGTTCCGCGACCGCGCGACCTTTGTGCGCATCACCAATGCCGGCCTGCGCGAGAGCCACGCACATGACGTGACGATCACGCGCGAGAGCCCGAATTATCCAGGCGGCTGATAATCAATGCGCCCGCCACGCGTTGTGTGGATGCTCTGGGCGCTGACGGCACTCACCGCGATTGGGTTTCCTGTCGCCTGGAGCGGACTGCCCGAAGCGGCCTTGCCGGTCCTCGATGTGAGACCCGGCTTCACCGCCGCTGAAGTCGATGCCTGGATGCAGGCGCTCGGGCAATCGGGCAGGGCGACACTGCTGCGCTGGCACTACTACGGCCTTGATGCCATCTTCCCGGTTCTGTTCGGTGCTTCTACAGCCTGCCTGCTCGTTCTCCTCGGCAACCGGCTGCCACGGTTCGCCAGGCTCGCTCCTCTGCTCAAGTTCGTCTTTGCGGCGGTTCTGGTCGCGCCGGCAGCATTGCTCGACTACGCGCAGAATTTTGCAATCATCAGGATCCTTCACGCAGACATCCCGGTAGATCCCGGCCTTGTTGCCGTAGCGTCATCACTCAACGCGGCCAAATTCGCTGCCTTTGCTATTCCACTCTGCGTCATTGTCATGTTTGTTCTGGCACGCCTGCGCCACACGAAGCGCAACCGGGAGGGAACATGAAACAGCACCTGATCTTGTGGCCGATGCTCGCGCATGTGGCGCTGGTCTTCATCGTGTATGTCGTGCTGGCGATCCGCCGGGGCGGCGCCGTGAAGTCGGGCGAGGCTGACGTCAGGCAGTTCAAGGGCAGGGCGGACGAGCCAGCTTCCAGCGTCACGGCTGCCAACAACGTGATGAACCAGTTTGAGCTGCCGGTGCTGTTTCATACCGGCTGCATCTGCTTCTACGTGACCAACGGCGTGACAATGCCGGCGCTGGTTCTGGCCTGGATATTCGCTGGCCTGCGCTATCCCCATGCCTGGGTGCACCTGACATCAAACAAATTGCGCTGGCGCAACAGCCTGTTCCGCCTCGGGGTGGTGACGCTTTTGGTGCTGTGGATCGTTTTCGCCTACCACCTCGCGCGGATGGGGTAGGAGTACCGAGAGCTTCCAGTGGTTCCCTCACCTTGCGTATAGGAATTTTGGTGTATATATAGGTCGTTATATAGTTATATAAGGCACATTATGGACGAGGTTAGGAACCCTTTTGTTCCAGGAGCTGGAACTCGACCACCAGAACTCGCTGGCCGTGACGACATTCTGAGATCGGCCGATATCGCAGTACAGCGGGTGTTAGCGGGAAGAGGTGCGCAATCCCAAATGCTGCTCGGACTCCGAGGAGTCGGAAAGACCGTACTTCTCAACAAGATTGAGGAGATTGCTATTAACCACGGGCACAGGACTTCGTTCATCGAAGCGCCCGAGGATAAGCCGCTTGTGGAACTTTTATATCCACGATTGCATCAGGTTCTGCGGCAATTTTCAGTCGTGGAGTCGGCCAAAGCCAAGGCAACAGCTGCGCTAAGCGCCCTGCGCTCCTTAGCGAGCGTGTTCAAAATCGAATATGGAGGGGCTACCTTTAGTGTTGAACCTGAACAGGGCGTCGCCGATAGCGGTAATCTTGAGTACGATCTTGCTGATATGTTCATCCTTATTGGTGAGGCAGGGCAAGCTGCAGGCAGTGCGTGGACGTTGCTGATCGATGAGGTCCAGTATCTTAAGGAAGCGGAGTTGGCCGCGATAATTGTTGCGATCCACCGGACAAACCAGAGGGGGCTACCTGTCCTGTTTTTCGGGGCCGGACTTCCGCAGATTGCGGCACTCTCTGGCGAGGCGAAGTCATATGCCGAGAGGCTGTTCATCTATCCCGCAGTTGACGCTCTGCCGGATGCGGCGGCAAGGGAAGCCATCGAGCAACCAATTCACGACGAAGGCGAGAAGATCGATGATGCTGCGCTAACCGCAATAGTCCAGAAGACGAGGGGCTACCCATACTTTCTTCAGGAGTGGGGCTTCCAAGCCTGGAATGCCGCTGCACGTTCACCGATTTCCGTTGCGGATGTAGATGCAGCCGCTGACGCGGCTCTTAAGCGCCTCGACGAGGGTTTCTTCAAAGTTCGTTTCGACAGACTCACTCCGAAAGAGCGGGACTATGTCATAGCGATGGCAAGGCTTGGCAGCGGACCTTATAGATCCTCCGATGTCGCCGACGTTCTTGGTGAGAAACTCACTTCTCTTGGTCCAAGACGCGCAACGATCATCGCAAAGGGAATGATCTACAGTCCATCACATGGGGACATTGCATTCACTGTGCCCATGTTCGACGAGTATCTTAAACGTCGCTGGATGACATGACACTTGCTGGAACCTGTCACACGACAGGTTATTGCTGCAGAGCAGGTATCGGTTCGCTCAGAACGCGACGATCTTGCGGTTCTCGAACTTGAGCGCGATCTCGCCGCGCACCAGTTGCAGCGCCCGGTCGCCGAACACCTCACGCCGCCAGCCATGCATGGCGGGAACGTCGGCCTTGTCGCCTTCGGCGGCAATGCGGTCGATATCGTCGGTGGAGGCGAGCAGCTTGGCCGCAACGCCCTGCTTTTCGGCAGTCAGGCGCAGCAGAACCTTGAGCAGTTCTGCGGCCGCGCTGGACCCTTCAGGTGAGGCAGAATGCTTCGGCAGGCGGGGCAACTCGTCCTTGGGGATAGCCAGCGCAACATTGACGGCATCGATCAGCCCGCTGGCGGCCGACGAGCGCTCCCATCCCTTGGGGATGGTGCGCAGCCTGCCCATTGCGGCGGAGTCTTTCGGTTGCTGCTGGGCGACTTCGAACAGCGCGTCGTCCTTCACCACGCGCTGGCGCGGCACGTTGCGTTCGCGCGCCTCGCGCTCGCGCCATGCGGCGATCGATTGCAGAACGGCAAGCTCGATCGGCTTGCGCACCCGCATCTTCAGCCGCTTCCACGCGTCTTCCGGATGCGGGTCATAGGTCTCACGGTTGGTGAGGATACCCATTTCCTCATTCAGCCAATGCGCACGGCCGTCCTTTTCGAGTTCGGCTGCCAGATGGCGATAGACGTTGATAAGGTGGGTGACGTCGGCCAGTGCGTATGCCAGCTGCTTGTCGGACAGCGGCCGCTGGCGCCAGTCCGTAAAGCGCGATGACTTGTCGATCTGCTCGCCGGTCACCCGCTGCACGATCTGGTCATAGGATATGGAATCGCCGAAGCCGCAGACCATCGCCGCGACCTGGGTGTCGAACAGCGGATGGGGGA
>CAYZQP010000224.1:3404-6573 GCA_964480545.1 uncultured Mesorhizobium sp.
GGATCAGCCCGCCGAGATGGAAAAAGATTTCGATGTCCTGCCGCGCGGCGTGGAAAACCTTCAACACCTTCTCGTTCCCCATCAGGTCGAAGAAGGGCTTCAGGTCAATATCCGGCGAAAGTGGGTCGATCAGCGCAGTCACGCCCGGCGACGCCATCTGGATCAGGCAGAGCTCCGGCCAGAACGTGGTCTCGCGAATGAACTCCGTGTCCACGGTCACGAAGTCGGATTTGGAAAGCTCCTTGAGGACGGCCTCAAGCTCGGCCTGCTTGGTGATAACATGCATGTGAACGCTCTTTTCAGCCGAAGCCGCGCGCGTCAAGCGTCTCTGTCGTCGCCTTTGGCCCTTCCACCACGTTTTGCTAATTTTGCGAAGAGCGGCGAAGTCCGCAACAGCGCAACAAATCGTCCGCGCTGGCCTTCGGGCACGGGCTCGGTGACCTGCCGCCGGTAAAGTATATAGCCGATCAGCACCGCATAAACCGCCGCACTGAACACGAACAGCGACGTTGGCCCGTAAACCTGCATGAACCAGGACGAGATAAACGGCCCGCCGACCGCACCAAACGAGTAGAAAAGCATCAACGCAGCGTTCACCAGAACGAACTCGTGCTTTTCGGCGCGGTCATTGGCATGCGCTGCCGACAGCGAGAACATCGGCATCGCAAACGAGCCGAAGATAAACACCAGCGCAAAATTCATCAGCGGGTTCGACCCGGCAAAAAACACGATGGCGAGCGCTGCCAGCATCGCGCCGGTCGAGGTCATCAATAGTACTGAGCGACGGTCCCATTTGTCGGAGAGGTGCCCAAGCGGATACTGGATCAGCGCGCCACCGATGATCCCGACAGTGACGAAGGTCACGACGTCCGCCACTGACATGCCGAGTTGCTCGGCATAGACCGGCGACAGCGCCCGGAAGGACGAGTTTGTCACACCGACAGCGATGCAGGCGACCGCTGCCAGTGGCGAGATCGCCCAGGCACGTCTGAGATCAAGCTTTACGTCTTCGGGCGCAGAGGGGTTGGAGCGGTCGGCCAGCGAAACCGGCACCAGCGACAGCGTGATCATGATCGACATGATGGCAAAGATCGCAAAGCCACCCGCCCCGAAGACCGGGATCAGGAACTGCGCGCCGGTGACACAACCGATATCTACGATGCGGTAGACCGCAAGCACGCGGGCCCGATCCTCGTTGCGCACGCCGGAGTTGAGCCAGCTCTCCATCACGGTGAACAGCCCGGCGAAGCAGAAACCCGAGATGGCGCGGATGAAGGCCCAGATCCACGGGTCGATGACCAGCACCATGACCAGCGTTCCGGCCGAGGCGATGGCCGCGAGTGCCGCAAAGCAGCGGACATGGCCGACCGCCTTCAACATGAGCACGATCACCAGGCAGCCGACCAGGAATCCGGCGAAATAGGCCGAGCCGATGAAGCCGATCGTGGCAGGCGAGAATCCCTCCATCGCGCCGCGCAGCGCGATCAGTGTGCCCTGCAACCCGTTGCCGCCGAGCAGGATGCCAGCGGCAATCAGAAGCGGGATCAGAGGCCGAATGGAGGACATCTGGCTTTGCTAGCTGATTGCCGGCGACAATCGCGGTCCAGCCGCGCCAAACAGATGTTCCAGAGGCGGCAGCTCAGGCATGTCGCGCAAAAGTGTGAAGCGGCTTTGCGGGAACGAGATGCGGCAAACAGGGTCTCAGGGGCAGCTGTAGAGCACGCGCATGATCTTGCCGGTCTCCGACGAATAGCATTTCGGATGGATTTTCGGTTTATTCTTCGGTTCGGGAACTGCACCGAGGATCAACACCCAGCTTGCCGCCAACAAGATGTAGCCAAGAAATCTCAACGTGGGAGCTCCGCTTGCCCGGACCTGTCTCTGCCATGGATTGGTGAAGGTTCGGTTTCATTGGCATTTTCTTGGCTCCGGGATTATCCTGGAAGCAGAAAAAGGTGCTCCCATGGTGACTCTGACCCTATCCGTACCTACCGAGACCAAGGACTGGATTGACGCGCAAGTCGAGGCTGGCGGCTATGCCGACGCCAGCGATTTCGTCAACGTACTGCTGCGCGAGGCACGCGACCAGGATGACGGCGAAGAGGATATTGAAGCGCTCCGCAGGATCGTCGAGGAGTCCAGGGCGAGCGGCATCAGCAATCGGACACTGGATGAGATATTCGCCGAGGCCGTTGAAATCACCAAGGCGCGTGGCACGTATCGTGAGTAATGTTCGCTTCTCGGATCGAGCTGACGATGATCTGCGAGAAATATTCATCTACGGGATCGAACAATTTGGCATCCGGCAGGCTGAGAAATACATTGCAGATTTGAAACGGGTTTTTCGACTCCTCGCAGACCAACCTCGAATGGGGGCGGAAGCTCCCGGCATAGGCATCGGCGTCAGGCGTCATGTGCACGCCAACCATATTGTTCTGTACGAAGCAGTAGACGACGGCGTGCTCATCCTCGCTGTCGTCCATGGCAGCAGCGTCCGGCGCATGAAACTCTGACGCAACAGCCATAACCTTGACAAATCACCCCCGGTGCGTGTTTGTCCGCCGCAAAATCCGGGCATCCGTCAGGCATTGCCCGCCAAACGCCATTTCCACTGATTGGACCAGACTATGCATCGTTATCGCAGCCATTCCTGCGGCCAGTTGACCAAAGCCGACGCCGGACAGACCGTCCGCCTGTCGGGCTGGGTCAATCGCGTGCGCGACCATGGTGGCCTGCTGTTCATCGATCTGCGTGACCACTACGGCATCACGCAGATCGTCGCTGACCCGGATTCGCCCTGCTTCAAGGTGGCCGAGACGGTGCGCGGCGAGTGGGTCATCCGCGTCGACGGTGAGGTCAAGGCGCGCACCGATGACGCCGTGAACCCCAACCTTGCGACCGGAGAGATCGAGGTTTTCGCCAAGGAGATGGAAGTGCTGTCGGCAGCGAAAGAACTGCCGCTGCCGGCGTTTGGCGAGCCCGATTATCCGGAAGACATTCGCCTGAAATACCGCTTCCTCGACCTGCGCCGCGAGACGCTGCACAAGAACATCGTACTGCGCACGAAGATCATCGCCGAGATGCGCAAGCGCATGGGCGAGAGCGGTTTCACCGAGTATTCGACGCCGATCCTGACCGCCTCCTCGCCTGAGGGCGCGCGCGACTTCCT
>CAYZQP010000225.1:0-6568 GCA_964480545.1 uncultured Mesorhizobium sp.
GTCCATTCGGCAGATCCTCGGGTCAAGCCCGAGGATGACGGCAGAGAGTGTGTGCCCTGTCTCCGATCCGGGTTCCGCTGCGCGGCCCCGGGATGACGGCAGAGCGCGGGTGCCTATCTCCCCTCGCGGTACCACATCGCGCCGAGCGCGAAGAGCAGCAGGGCCAGTCCGGCAAAACCGGCAAACAACGGAACGCGCGACACCGAGCGCAGCAGACTGTCGTCGGTCATGCGCAGGCCAATCCAGTCCGCTCCAGCCGCAGTCGCGCCCGCACGCACCGGCACGATATTGGGCAGGGTGACGTTGCTGGCCAGCGATGTGACGCCGGAGGCAGCAACGCGGCGCACGCTGCCCTGCGTTGCCTCAACTGCCGTCCGTACGGTGTTCTCGGTTGAGACGACATCGGTAAACTCCGGCGCGTTGACCGGTCCGACATGGGCGAGCGCGGTCAGTTCGCCATTGGCGACCTGATAGAGGCCGATCTCGTTGACCTCTGCCGAGCCGCGGAACACGCCGGGTTCAGACGCGGTCAGCGGCAGGTTCATGGTCTGGCCGGACGGCGTGATGACACTGGCCTGGCCGGGGTCTTCGGACATGGTCTGGCGCGTGATATTCAAGGTCATGCCTCGGCCGTCAGCTGTCAGGCGCTCTTCCTCGAGCTCGGGCTCCTTCATCAGCCAGTGCGCGATGCGGCGATAGAGCGACACGTGCGGGCCGCCGCCCTCGAAGCCGCGCGCCCAGAGCCAACCCTGATCGGAGAGGAACATGCCGACACGGCCCTCGCCCTTGCGGTTGAGGATCAGCAGCGGCCGGTCGCCCGCGCCCTTCATCACGACTTCACCCTGCGGGTTGTCGATGCCGATCTGGCGGAACCAGCGGCTCCATTGCGGTGGCTCGGCTGACGAGCCTTCCAGGCCACGCGTTACAGGGTGTTTCTTTCCGAGGTCGGTGAGGCGCGGGAAGAAGCCTTGATCGAGCACGTCGCCGGTTGGAAGGCCCGGCAGCGCCGACATCAGCGGGGTATGGGCGATGGAGTTTGTGCCGGCATATTCCGGACCCGCAGCAATCAGCAGCGCGCCGCCCTTTTCGACATACTCGGCGATGTAGTCGTAATAGAGGATCGGCAGCACGTCGCGGTGCTGGTAGCGGTCGAAGATGATCAGGTCGAAATCGTTGATGCGCTCGACGAAGAGCTCGCGCGTCGGGAAGGCGATCAGCGATAGCTCGTTGATCGGCGTGCCGTCCTGCTTTTCCGGCGGACGCAGAATGGTGAAGTGCACGAGGTCCACCGATGCGTCTGACTTCAGCAGGTTGCGCCAGGTGCGCTCGCCTGCATGCGGTTCGCCGGACACCAGAAGCACGCGCAGGTTTTCGCGGATGCCATCGATGAGGGCAACGGTGCGGTTGTTGATCGGGGTCAGCTCGCCCTCGACCGGATCGATGGCCAGTTCGACAATGTTGCGGCCGGCGCGGGGCAGCGTGATTTGCAGCGGCGTTTCCTCGCCGATGAAGGCGCGGTCGACGCGGACGCGCTCGCCGTTGATGGAGACGCGCACATCGACGGCACCGGTTGCGCCATCGGTGGCGATGACGCGGTAGGTCATATCGAGGGGCTTGTCGACGAGGCCGAAACGCGGCGCCTTTTCCAACCGGATGCGGCGGTCCCGCTCGCCTGGCTGGCCGGTGATGAGCGCATGTACGGGCGCCTGAATCTGCGGCGCGGCTGTTGGTGCATCGTGCACCTGACCGTCGGTGATCATCACGGCACCGGCAACGCGCGATGGCGGCACGTCCTGGAAGGCCGTGTCGACGCTGCGGAACAGGCGCGTCTCGGTGCGCTCATCCACGGCACCAGCCTGACCGGCGTCGACCACGCGCACCTCGAACTGGTTGAAGCGGGCGAGGCGCTGCTGCATCTGCTCAAGTGCTGCGTCGGTCTGCGCGCGCCGTTCGCCGATGTCCTGGCTCTGGCTGCGGTCAACTACCAGCGCCACAACGCTTTTCAGCGGATCGCGCACCTCATCCAGCAGCACCGGATTGAGCAGCGCCAGAGCAAGTGCGGCAAGGGCTGCAAGCCTGATCCAGCCGCCGCGCTGCCGCAACCAGATGCCGAGCAGAGCCAGCAGCGCAATGGGAACCAGCACGAGAGCCAGCGGCAGCCAATTCAGCAACGGCTCGAAAGTGAGGGTCCAGTTGTTCATATCCGGGCGCCCGTCACTGGCCAAGCCGTTCGAGCAGGTCCTTCACGTGGACCTGGTCGGACTTGTAGTTGCCGGTCAGCATGTAGATGATGATGTTGACGCCGGTGCGGTACGCGTAGGTGCGCTGCATCGGGTCGCCCGGCACGGTCGGCAGCATGAAGTTTCCGGTCTGGTCGATGGCCCAGGCCCCGGCGAGGTCGTTGCCGGTGATCATGATGGGCGTCACGCCGTCGCCAGTCCGCACCGGTCGGTTTTCGTTGTTCGAGGCATCAATCGAGGCCTCGACCCAGAGCGGGCTGCCATCGAAACGGCCCGGAAACGTCTTCAGCAGGAAGAACGCCTTGCCGAGCACGTGGTCGTCCGGCACCGGCTCCAGCGGCGGCACGTTGATGTCCGAGAGGATTTCGCGCAGACGCGCATTGGCGGGGCTGCCGGCTGGATCGAGAGACGAGGTCATCTGATCGCGCGTGTCGAACAAAACGGTGCCGCCGTTTTTCATGTAGGCATCGATGCGGGCCAGCGCTTCAGGCGTCGGCATGGCAGCGTTCGGATCGACCGGCCAGTAGATAATCGGGAAGAAGGCGAGTTCGTCAGACGCAATGTTGACGCCGACGGGATCGCCCGGCTCAAGCGCGGTCTTCTCGATCAGGAAGCGGCTGAGGCCTGTCAGGCCCGCACGCGAAATGGCATCAACCTGCGGGTCGCCGGTGATGACATAGGCGAGGCGCGTGGTCGAAATGGCTTCGACAGCTGCGGCATCATCCGGGCGCTGATCCTGTGCATGCGCCTGACCGGGGACAAACAAGCCGCCGGCTGTGAGCGCGAGGAGGATGACGGCTGCGCCTGCGGCCGCCGTTGGGCGGCGAGGGCGCGAGCGGAAGCGTCCGGCGAGCCAGAGCACAATCAGAGCATCAATCAGGAAAAACAGTAGCGCTGCGGTCAGCAAGGGGCCCTTCAGGTCTGTCGACTCATTCTCGGCATAACGTTCGACCACCAATGGTACCGTGATTTGTGGCCGCACGATGGGCGCAAGGGTGGCATCGGCGGTAAACAGATTGTGCGAGACGACGCCTTCCTCGGTGCCATAGAGGCCGGGTGGGTTGTCGATGGTGACGGCCGGCTGGACGTTGGGGCGCAGTTCCAAGGGCCGTGCCTCGGCATCTGGCGGGGTGATCTGGCCATCGGCCGAAATCATGCGATAGGGCGCGAGCGCGGCTGCGGTCACCGCCTGCTGGCCATTGGCCTCGCCGGCGGCGACCGCGCCCTGGTTGCGCGACAGTTGCACGATGCGGCGCAACATCTCCACGAAGGTTCCGGAGATCGGCAGGTTGGACCAGGTTGCCTGCGGCGTGACGTGGAACAGCACGACGATGCCGCGACCCTTGCGGTCTGCGGTGACCAGCGGCGTGCCATCGGCCAGTGTCGCCCAGGTGCGGTCGACGAGGTCGGGCGTGGGCTCGGCCAGGATCTGGCGGTTCACGATGACTTCCGACGGGGGCGTCAGGTCGGAGAAGGGGCCAGTCGGCGGAAATTCGGTGACCGGTTGCGGCTGCGTCCACGACATTGCGCCGCCAAGCTCGCGCTCGCCGCCGCGCAACTGAACGGGCAAAAGCTCCTCGTCATTGCCGGCGCTGATCAGGCTGGAGCTGGCGAAGCGCACCAGTGTGCCGCCGTCGTTCAGCCAGCGCACGAGGTCGGGGCGGATGGTGTCGGGGACGACGCCGACATCGGCCATCACGATGACCGCAGGCTTCTGGTCGAGAATTTCCTTGAGAGCCGCGCCGACTTCCGGGCTTGTCGGCTCGACCAGATCTGCGAAGGGCGTCATCGCCCGATGCAGGTAATACATTGGCGACAGCAGCATGCGGGCACGATCAGCCTGCGTCTGCGCGATCAGGCCGACACGGCGGCGCTTGTCGGAATTGTCGAGCACGCGAACGCCGCCGGCATTGGCCTCGCCATCGATGCGGATGGTGGCGAAGTCGTTTCGCAGTTCGAAGGGCACGACGATCTCGCCGCTGGCGCTGGTTTCGCCCATGCCGAAATTGATTGCAGCGTCACCGATGCGCCGGCCGCGATTGTCGAACGCGCCGGCGTTCATGGCGCGCGGAAGCGTGTCGCCGGGCAGGCGGGCGGCCGTGACAACAAAGCGGTCAACCTCGTTGGCGGCGGCGGTCATGGCGACGGTGTTCGGGTTGTCCGGTTGCACCCAGACAACACCGGCCGGGTTCTGGCCAAGCAACTGACCGAACGCCTCGGTGTCTGCCGGCGTGGCCAGACCATCCGTCAGCACGGCGATGCTGGCACCGGGAAAACGCTGCAGCTCGGTGGCGATGCGGCCATAGACGGCCTGGCGGTCCACGGGGACCGGGCGCGGGCGCATGGCCGACAGACGGTCGCGCGCTTCGCCAGCAGAGTAGGGGCCGAGCTGCTGGTTGGCGCGGTCAGCGGTGAAGGCCAGCAATATCGGCATCTCGTTGGCCTCGGCGTCGTTGATCAGGCGGCCTGCTGTGTCGAGGCGGCGCTGCCAGTCGCCGGCGCTCGACCAACCATTATCGATCACCAGCGCCAGCGCGCTGCCATTGGCGGGCAGGCGCTCGCGCGGGTTCAGAACGGGTTCTGCCAGCGCAAAGATGATCAGTGCGGCCATCAAAAGGCGCAGCGCGGTCAGCCACCACGGGCTCTTGCTGGGCGTCTCGTCCTTGCGGGCGACGCGTGCCAGGATTTTCAGTGGCGGAAAGACTTCGACGAGCGGCTTTGGCGGGGTCAGACGCAGCAGCCACCAGATGATCGGCAGCGCCAGCAGGCCCCAGAGGATCGCCGGTGCGCCTATGCCGAGGGGAAGCCAGCTCATCAGCGCACCGCCTGCACGCCCGAGGCTTCGGACATGGCCATGTGAACACGCACCAGCGCCTCGGAGGCCTGCCGGTCGGTATGGTTGACTGTGTAGCTCCAGCCCAGACGCCGTGCCCAGAGCGAGAGCTCGGTGCGGCGGGCGGAATAGAGCGCGCGGTAGTCCTCGCGCAGCTGTTCAGCACGGCCGAAGGTCAGCTTCTGCCCGGTCTCCGGGTCGGTAAACTCGGTGCGGCCCGCATAGGGGAAATCCTCTTCGGCGGGATCGGCGACCTCGATCAGATGGGCGCGCACGCCGCGCTGGGCGAGTTCATCCAGCCAGGCGAATGTTTCCTCGACCGGATCAAGAAAGTCGCTGACGATGATGACATCGGAAAAGCGGCGTACGGATGCAAAGCTGGGCCTCGGCGGCTGGTCAGGCGCATGCATCAGGCGCGATGCCAGCCGCTCAGCGCCGTTGCGCGCGGTAAAAGGGTCGATCAGGCCGGGCCAGGCGACACGCTCGCCACTGCGCGACAGGAGCTCGGCAAAGGCGAGCGCCAGCACCAGCGCACGCGATTCCTTCGAGACCAGCGCACCGGCTGACTTGTAGAGCATCGAGGCGGACGGGTCGGCCCACAGCCACACTGTGTGCGAGGCTTCCCATTCCTTGTCGCGCACATAGACATGGTCGTCGCGCGCCGAGCGGCGCCAGTCGATGGCCGACAGCTGCTCGCCCTCGACATAGTGCCGGAACTGCCAGAAATTCTCGCCGATGCCGCGCTTGCGCCGGCCATGCCAGCCGGCGATGACCGTGTTGACGATGCGCCGCGCCTCGACCAGCAGGTCGGGCACAAGCGAGGCGCGCACGCGGCCCCGGGCCAGCGCGTCCTGCGTTGCGACGGGCTGTTGCGCCTCGCCGATCAGGGCCATCAGATCGCTTTCACCAGTTTGGCAATGACATCGCGGACAGACATGCCCTCTGCGCGGGCCGCGAAGGTGAGCGCCATGCGGTGCTGCAGAACCGGCTCGGCCAGCGCGCGCACGTCATCGATGGAGGGCGCGAGGCGGCCTTCATAGAGCGCGCGGGCGCGGGCGCAGAGGGTCAACGCTTGGCTGGCGCGCGGGCCCGGACCCCAGGCCACGTGCTTGTCGGTGTCGGCGGTGCCCTGACCTGGCCGCGCCGAACGCACCAGCGTGAGGATCGCCTCCACCACGCTTTCGGACACAGGCATGCGGCGGATCAGGTTCTGGATTTCGCGCAGACGCACAGGGGTGGTGACGTTGCGGGCGCGCGCATCGCCAACGCCGGTAGTTTCGATCAGGATGCGCCGCTCGGCTTCGAGGTCCGGGTAGGGCACATCGACCTGCATCAGGAAGCGGTCAAGCTGGGCTTCCGGCAGCGGGTAGGTGCCTTCCTGTTCCAGCGGGTTCTGGGTGGCCAGAACGTGGAACGGGGCGGGCAGGTCGTGGCGCGCACCGGCAACGGTGACGTGATACTCCTGCATGGCCTGCAACAGTGCTGACTGGGTGCG
>CAYZQP010000226.1:0-6537 GCA_964480545.1 uncultured Mesorhizobium sp.
CCATCTCGACCATGGTCTTCGAGCCGTCGACAAACTCGACCAGCATGCGCGGGTTCATGTTGCGACGGGTCGCTTCCTCACGGTAATCGTCGGGCACCGCATCGGCATTGAACGGGTTGTTCTTGCCCTTGCCGGCGGAAATGATTGTGTAGCCGAGCGCCGAGGCGAACTCGATCAGCTCCATGCAGGATGACGGCTCGTCGCCGGCACCGACCGAATAGACCACGCCGAGACGGTCTGCCTGCTGCTTCAGATAGGGGCCGATTGTGACATCGGCCTCGACATTCATCATCACGACATGCTTGCCATGCTCCATCGCCATCAGGTCGAAGTCGGCGGCGACGCCAGGCTTGCCTGTCGCGTCAATGACGACGTCGACCAGCGGATGCGAGACCAGCACATCGTTTGAAGTGACAGCCAACTTGCCAGCCTCGATGGCGGCGGTGACCTTTGCGGCGCTATCGCTTTCGGCAAAGCGGCTGGCATCGCCGTATGCGATCTCGACGGCGTGCTTTGCCGTGTGCGGGCGGCGTGTCGACATGGCGACCAGTTCGACGCCCTTCATCAGCATGCATTGCGTGACGAGATCGGTGCCCATCTCGCCGGAGCCGATGACGCCGATGCGCACCGGCCTGCCCTCATCGGCACGGCAGGCGAGATCTCTGGCAAGGCCGGTCAGATGTACATTGGTCAAATTCGTCATGGCGGCCGGTTTGTCAGGGAGCAGGGTCCAAGTCCAGCCCCCTGTTCCCCATTCTGCGTGCAGCCTGCCAATTCTGCGTGCAGCCTCCGGGGATTTCCCGCGCAGTACCCTTATCAGCCGTTAACCCGTTGATGTTATATGGCTTCGCAGCTGAACGGGCACGATGTCGCAATGGCTGCCAGGGAAGATCGGATCGACCTGATCAGGGGCGTCTCGCTCCTGCTGATCTTCATTGGCCATTCGCATTTTGTGTTTTCAGGTTCTTTCCAGAATGCGCGCGGGTTTTCGGACGCCTCCGAGTTCTTTGTCTTGCTGGCGGGCATGTCGGCCGGACTGGCCTATTACCGGCCGCAACTGAGCTTTCTGGCGCAATGCAAAGCGCCGCTGCTGCGCGCCCTGAAGCTTTACAGGACGCATGTCGCCATGGTGCTGGCCTTCGTGGCGGCATCAACGCTGGCGGGTCCGGCCATGTGGGGCGTTCTGGGCGGATCGCTCTATGCGATGCTGTCTGATTTCTGGTTGCATCCGGTGATGAGCACGGCACAAGTCCTGACGCTGACCTACGCGCCGGGCAATCTGGATATCCTGCCACTCTACTGTTTCCTGCTGGCGATGTTTCCGCTGGCTGTGGCGCTGCGGCAGCGTTTCCCGGAGAGAGTCGTTCTCGGCATTTCCGGACTGATCTGGCTTGTAGCCGGCATCACGCATGCCAACCTGCCCAACGTGGCTGTGAGCACTCAGGTGTGGGATTTCGACCCGCTGTCCTGGCAGTTCATTTTTGTGATCGGTGCCTGCCTCGGCATCAGGCTGCGTGAAGGCAAGGCCATCTTCCCGTACAACCGGCTGCTGTTTGGTGCCTGTGTGGGGCTGCTGTCGGTTTCTGCGCCGCTGGCGCTGCTGATCCATTACGGGCTGCTGATTGATCATGCCTCTGCTGCCTATCGCCTCCTCCTCTCGAAGACCATGCTGGGCCCCCTGCCCCTGGTACACTGCCTGGCGGGGCTCTATGTGCTCTGGAACCTGGATGCCGTGCGCAAGCTCGGCTCGGTTGGCTGGCTGCAACCAGTCTATGCCGCCGGGCGGAACAGCCTGCCAGTGTTCGTGACCGGCGTGTTTCTCTCGGCGCTGGTCAACGCTTTCATGGCGCTTGAAGGCACAACGCCGGTTGCCGAGCAGTTGCTGCTGCTTGTCATCGGCGTACTGGCGCAACTGACCTATGCCGAATGGCTCGATGGCCGCAGGCGGTCCGGGCGTGCAGTACGCGAAGCGGCGATCGTGCTGCCGGAGAGCTGAGCACAAACGCCTGCGACCTCCCGGACCGGGCCATGCCGGGTCGGGGAGGCAAAACTGCCTGCGGAGAAGCGCGACGTCATGAGCTGTCATGATATTTCATCGCGTAGCGGGCGAGGCTGTCCGTGTCGGTCAGCACCGCGTGTTCGGAGCAGATCCTGGATTTCGGTGTGCTGCGCGGCGGCGAGCCTGGCGGCCGGCCAACACGCAACGGCAGCCGGATGATCCGCATGCCGCCGACCGGTTTCAGCAGGCCGGCATTGCGCCGCGCCCGCCACTGCGCAAACCGTCGCGCCTGCCGCTCAAGGTCTTCCAGTGCATAAGCCAGCGAGGCCACCCGGCGCATCAGCGGCGTGTCGCGCCGCATGACGAGGCCGCGCTCCGGGTCGGGCTGGTGGAACGGCTTCGGCTTGTAGTCCGGGTTCCAGAACCACTCGTAACGCTTCATCGGATCGAGCAGCACAAAGGGCGGCGGACGTCGCGGCACCGGCTCCTCGCCCAGGGCGTCGGGATCGGGCGGGTCGTCGGGAACCGGAGGGTCGGAGCTTTGCGCCGTTGCAGGCTGCTGAATCTCACGGGCGGTGCGGGGCGTTTCAGCCTCCGCTGCACCGGCCTCGCGCGGGCTGAGTTCGGGCGTCGGCAGGCCGGCAGCGATGTAGATGATCAAGCGCCGCGTCGCCGCCTCAAGCGTCGTCAGCAACAGCTGCGCCACGCGGTACAGTCTGGGCGGCAGGAGATGCGGGTCATCGACCGAGATCATCGCGCGCTGCCAGCCATCGGTGATGCCTTCGGCCTGGGGCATGTCGCGGGCGAGACCAATATGCACGAACAGGCGGTTCAGCAGCCGCTTCAGTTCGGTGTGGTTCAGATTGATCAGAAACTGGTTCACGGCTGCTCCTTTCTCGCAGGCCGAGTATGGGGCGGGTCGAAGGGGTGCAGATAAGTGGTGGCGGAATAGGCGGTTTTTCCGGCTAAGGGATTGATATCGTTGTTTTTTGGGAGATTGATAAGTTTGCATGGGTTGTGCGGGACCGGAGAGGACCCCCCTCTGCCCTGTCGGGCATCTCCCCCTCCCGGGGGGAGATCGGCAGCGTCAATCTGGACGCACAGCCTGCAACGTTGGTGATTGGCGAAAGCGTTGATGACAGCCAATCTCCCCCCGGGAGGGGGAGATGCCCGAAGGGCAGAGGGGGGTCGCAAAGACCTCAAATTGCGCTGACGGAAGATCGGCTTGACGGTGTTTCGTAGTAGCAAGGCAAAAGCGTCGCTTTTGGTGTTGGCAGGCCAGTCCTGAAAATGTCGTGGAATCGGAGATGACCCCCCTCTGCCCTGTCGGGCATCTCCCCCTCCCGGGGGGAGATCGGCTGTCATCAACGCTTTCGCCAATCGTCAATGTTGCAGGATGAGCGGCTGGACCCGACGCTGCCAATCTACCCCCCGGGAGGGGGAGATTGGCTGTCAGCAACGCTTTCGCCAATCGCCAGCGTTGCTGTGGGGATCATTTAAGCCGGACTCGATGTGCGCTGACTGAAGATCGACCGGCGAGCACCCACGCTAACCATGTGTGTTCAGGTTACCGCTTAACTAACCCACAAGCCTGATCCCTCAGGGGCTGGTCGCGGAGGTTAACAGATGATTAACATCGTCGCTCGGATTGGACGGGTGCGATGCGTAAACTGGTTCTGGCGGCAGCTTTCAGTGTGTTTGGTGTGGCGGCGGCGGAGGCTGCGTCAGTCAAGTTTTATGGCAATGTCGGGCCGCGTGCCGGCTCATGCCAGCAGCTTGCGGCGGCGACACAACAGCGCTTCCAGGCCTATCGCCAGACGCGGGCCGGCTTTGCCGGGCACCAGGGCGGGCGTACCGCGACCACATATTTGCGGGTCGGCATCAGGATCACCGGCGGCCCCACGACACAGCGCCAGCTGTCGCCAGCAGCCGAGTTTCGCCGCGACCAGATGCGCCTGCGCCGCGCCATGATCCGCCAGGGTTGTCTTGCCCGGCCAGTGTTGCGTCAGGCGCGCGTGCAGCCGGCTCAGGCACAGCCATGGATTGTCAGCCAGCGGTAGGCTTCGCGAAATGCGAACAGAGCGTTGAGATTGTGCTACAGGCGTGGCTGCAATCAGGAGCCACATTGTGAGCGCTACTTACCTGACCGGCACGGCGTTTCGCGCCGCCATCTATGGAAGCATCACCGGAACGGCTGTTCTGGTGGCGTGGTTTGCGGCCACTGAAGGCGGAAGCCGGGCGCTGCTCTCACTGGCGGTTCTGGCTCCATTCGTCAGCTTTCCGGTGACAGCCCTGGTCGCGCTGCTCCCCGGCGCCCTGCTCGTTAATGCATTCCGGCGACAGATCGTGGCGTCCCCGGTCAAGGCCTGCATTGCCTTTACGCTGATCGGTGCGTGCCTCGGCACCGTGCTTTACAACTTGCCAGTGCTGACGGGCGGCCGGTTCGAGTGGTTCGGGCTATTGATCGGCATTGCCTACGGCGCCTCGACGGCCGGCTTCCTGTCGTGGTTTGCCGGAAAGAAATTTCGAGCAGCCGGGAACACAGCCGAGGCTGCTGTTTCGCCGGAGTGAAGCTGGCGTGACGGCTTATTCGTGTGAGCGTCGGGTTGGAAACATGGCACTCCTTGCGGTCGCCAATTGCAGCCAGAGTGTGTGCGGTTTATCGAGCAGCGGCGTGAAGCCAAGGGCAGTGTAGAATGCCGCCGCCTGGTCATCGATCGCATGAGCAAAAACCGCATGCGCGCCTATGGGCGCGTTGGCCACGCGTTGAACTGCGTCGAATACCAGGGCCTCTCCCAACCCAAGCCGGCCAAAGTCGACGTGGCGGCCGAGCCAGCCGATCAGCACCGCTGGAACGGTCGGGTAGCGCGGTAGCTTTGCCGCCAGTTCCAGTGGCACGTCTCCCAGTGCCACACTGCTGGAAGACAGCGTGTAGAACCCGGCAACCCTTCGCGTCTCGAGTTCCAGCGCAACAAAACACTTCGCATAGTCACGCTTCACATCCTGTGAAACGCTCGTGCGGAAATAGCCGTCAATGCGGTCATTTCCACAGGCGAAATCAGAGCGGTCATGCGCTTTGGTCAGTGCTTCGATTATGAAGCGAGCACTCACTCTGTGGTAAAGAGATCAGCGTGGCGATTTGCGGCACGCCGCAACTGCGGAGCCGGTTCGGGCGGATCGACCAGAGCCTGCGCAAACCTGATCTGATCACTGCGCGACAGGCGCATAATCTCGGCTTCCTCGACTACGCGGCGCGCATCTTCACCGGCAGTAGCCACCAGATAGGCAGTCAGCGTCATGCCACGCAGTTGCGCCGCTCGCTGCATCGTCTCGTAGATGTGCGCCGGAATTCTGGCCTCCAGCCTCGCCGTGGTCTCAGATGACATGCGCCCAAAATACGGCAATCTGCCGGAAATTTCAACTTCCAGCTTTGCGCGAAGAGAATGGCATCCCGATCAACACCCCCAAGCAAGCGACATCAATATATTGACATAAAGATGTCTTTATGTGACATGGCCCATGTCGTACGAAAGCAAGGCTATGTCGCAAAATCAATCATCCCATGACGCGCTTTTTGGCGCGGTCGAAGGCCCACGCGATGGAGCCGAGATCCTCGCCGCATTGAAGGCAGCGGCGCGCGAGCGCATCCTCATTCTCGACGGCGCGATGGGTACGCAGATCCAGGGTCTCGGTCTGAAGGAAGATGATTTTCGTGGTGACCGTTTTGCCGGCTGCGCCTGCCACCAGCAAGGCAACAATGACCTTTTGATCCTCACCCAGCCGAAGGCGATCGAGGAAATCCACTATAAGTACGCCATTGCCGGCGCTGATATTATCGAGACCAACACCTTCTCCTCCACCACCATCGCGCAGGCGGACTATGAGATGGAGGACGCGGTCTATGATCTGAACCGCGATGGCGCGCGTCTGGTGCGCCGCGCCGCGATCCGCGCGCAGCAGGAAGACGGACGCCGCCGCTTCGTTGCCGGTGCGCTCGGGCCGACCAACCGCACCGCCTCGATTTCGCCGGACGTCAACAATCCCGGCTACCGTGCTGTGACCTTCGATGACCTGCGCATCGCCTATGGCCAGCAGTTGCGCGGGTTGATCGATGGCGGCTCGGACATCATCCTGATCGAGACGATTTTCGACACGCTGAACGCCAAGGCGGCGATCTTTGCCTGTGAGGAAATCTTCCAGGAAAAGGGCATCTGGCTGCCGGTGATGATCTCCGGCACGAGCACCGATCTGTCGGGCCGCACGCTGTCGGGCCAGACGCCGACGGCGTTCTGGAACTCGGTGCGTCACGCCAACCCGTTCACCATCGGCCTGAACTGCGCGCTCGGTGCTGCCGCGATGCGCCCGCATCTGGCCGAGTTGTCGGGCGTCGCCGACACATTCGTTTGCGCCTATCCGAATGCCGGCCTGCCCAACGCCTTTGGCCAGTATGACGAGAGCCCGGAATTCATGGCCGGTCAGGTCGAGGAATTCGCGCGCGAAGGTCTGGTCAATGTCGTCGGCGGCTGCTGCGGCTCGAC
>CAYZQP010000227.1:0-4487 GCA_964480545.1 uncultured Mesorhizobium sp.
ATTGCTTGCACCTTTCGGGCTGAATGCGAGTGACCCGGGGTTCTGGCAGAAGGGACTTTCGGTGATCGAGGGGCTGATCGACGAGCTTGAATCGCTCGACGCGTGAGCCGGTTTTCCACCGTTGGTAGCAGCCGGGCCTTGACATGGCCGCAATGAGACGTTGTGTCTTTATTAACCATTGTGGCCGGGGGCGCGGCGGCAAGAGGCATTTTGCATGCGCCCGGCATCAGGCGCGACGTATCATTGGGGAACGTCATGAAATCACTGCTCTGGATTGTGTGGGCCATTCTGGCCGTCATTGTCGGTTGGTATGCAACCGCGAGAACGGCGCCGGCCATCGAACAGGATATTCTCGCGAGATCGACAGAGGCGGTGAAACCGACAAACCCGAATGCCGAGGTGATCGTCGACGGTCGCTTTGTTACGGTGCGCGGTCCCGAGCCGACCGAGGAGGCCAAAGCCAGGACGCTGGCTGCTGCTGATGGCGTGTGGGGTGGGCTTGGCCCGACCGACGGGCTCTGGGTTCCGGCGGTTGCGAAGGCCGTAGAGTTCTTCTCGGCTGACAAGAGTGCTGACGGCAAGCTGACGCTGACCGGATCGGTTCCGACTGACGAGGCGAAGGCTGCGGTCGAGGCGGCGGCCAAGGAATCGTTCACCGGCGAGATCGTCAACGATCTTGCTGTCTCGGGCGCTGGCGGCGACACCACGCTGTCCGGGATCGGCGATGCGCTGAAGTCCCTGTCGTCGCTCGATGCCGGCTCGCTGCTCGCACTGCCGGATCGTTTCCGCCTGGCAGGCAAAACGGCTGACCAGGGCGTCGCCGACACGGTGACGGCGCTGGCGACAGGCGACGCTGCGAAATGGGGCGTTTACGTTCAGGGACCATCGGCGGTTGCCGCTGCACCTGCTGCGGCGCCCGCTGTCGAGGCACCTTCCTACTTCAGCGCTATCAAGTCCCCGACGGGAAGCATCGTGGCCAGCGGATCGATCGCCTCGGAAGCCGAGCGTGGCTCGCTGCTTGAAACGCTGCGTGGCTTTGCCGGCGGCGCGACAGTTGTTGATCGTCTGGAGGTTAAATCAGGCGTGCCTGCTGGTTGGGGTGATCGCATTTCCGCAGGTGTGAAGGCACTGGGCGGTCTTGATTTCGGATCATTGTCGCTGGAAGGCGCAAGCTCCTACCTCAATGGCTCGGGCGCAGCCGACAAGATCGAGCCCTTGGTTGCCGGGCTCGGCAGCGGCTGGACGTCGGATGTTACAGCTACTGCGCCTGATGCAGACGCGGGCCGTCTTGCCGAACTGGAGGCCTCGCTGGCGAAGGCGGGCGCGGATGCAAATGCGGCCGCAGCGAAGGCTGAAGCCGATTCTAAAGCCGCGCTCGATGCCGCTACAGAAAAGGCTGCTGCTGATGCCAAAGCTGCCGCAGATGCGGCCGCCGCCGAAGCAAAGGCAGCGGCTGACAAGCTGGCTGCAGATGCAGAAGCAGCACGGCTGAAGGCCGAGGAAGACGCAAAGGCAGCCGCCGCCAAGGCCGAGGCTGACCTCAAGGCCGCAAATGACAGGATTGCCCAGTTGACCGCCGCTTTGGCAGCGGCACCTGCCGCCTCGGCGGCAGCTACGGCTGCGGCGCCGGCAGCGGTTCCTGACCAGGTCAAGTCCTGCAACGAGACGATGGCACGCGTCATGAGCGGCCAGACGATCGAGTTTGCGACTGGCAGTGCCGATATCACACAGCGCGGAATGGCGCTTATCGATACGGTTGCGGCTGAAGCCAAGCCTTGCCTGAGCGCGGGGCTGCTGGTGACAGTTGCCGGTCATACCGACGATCAGGGCGATGATGCGGCCAATATGGCATTGAGCGAGCGCCGCGCAGCGTCGGTAAAGGCAGCGCTTGTTGCCCGCGGTCTGCCCGATGCGGATATCACTGCCGTTGGCCATGGGGAGACCCGGCCAATCGCGCCAAACGACACTGACGAAGGCCGCGCGCAGAACCGTCGCATCACATTCGACTGGTTCGTTCGCTAGGCTGAACTGCACAACAGGGAATTTGGGGATTACTGGTATGGGCTATCTGCTTTCACAGATGTGGTTTTTGATGCTTCTGGCATTTTTGCTGGGGCTGTTTCTCGGCTGGCTGATCTGGGGACGTTTGCGCGAACGCATCGTCGAGCTTGAGGGCGAGAATGGCCGGCTGCGGCTGGAACTTGATCGGCTCAAGGGCGAACTGGACGGCTGTGGCCGCGCCCGCGTCGACCTTGAGCGCCGCCTGCGCGAACTTCAGGCAGAGCTGGACGCGGCAGGATCAGGGCGTGGTGACTACGAGCGCCGCATCCGCGATCTGGAAGCAGAGCTTGCTGCTGCACGAGCCAGGGCTGCGGCCGCAGCGGCTCGTCCTGCTGCTCCGGTTTCTGCGCCTGCGCAGCTGATTTCGACACCTAGGCCCGCGCCGGTTGCGCCGAAGCCTGCTCCGGTGGCAAAGCCAAAGCCTGCGCCGAAACCGGCCGCAAAGCCCGCGCCGAAGAAGGTGGAACCGGTGAAGCCGGCAAAGCCGGACGACCTGCGCCGTCTGATCGGCATCGGCCCGGTCAACGAACGGCTGCTGCACAAGGAAGGCATCACCACCTTCGCGCAGATCGCGGCCTGGACAGCGGCGGACGTCAAGCGCGTCGAGGAGGTGCTGCAGTTCGATGGCCGCATCGAGCGGGAGCGCTGGATCGAGCAGGCCAAGCTTCTGGCCGCTGGCAATGACAAGGAGTTCCTGCGCCGCTTCCCGACTGCGGGTGGCGACGGCAACACCTGAGTTCATTGCGCTTCAGAGAAGCTGACATTGATCGCCGTGGCCCTGGTGGCTGCGGCGATTTTCTATTTGAATGTAGTGGGGCCGGGCTATTCCAACGATGACCCGGCTTATTCGGATTTTCTGGCGACCAGACTGATCGCCGGCTGACGAGCGAGCTTGCGTGTGGAATGCATGCAGGCTCACTCAAGTGGGTGATGCTCTCAGCAAGTCTCGTCCGCCATTGGCCAGCAACGCCTTCTTGTACTCCATGCTATTTGGCATGGAGCTAGCGGCCAGTGCGTCCAGAAATTCCAGTGGCGGCAGATAGCGGTGCGCGGCGGCGTAGTGGGCTATCGCAACTGGCGCATAATATATGACGCCAGACCCCGGAACGTAGATTTCGCTATTCGTCGTCGGGCCGTCAAACTGGCAGAGCTCGCAGAGATGGACACCCGCCGTTGTGGGCGCAGCGGGCGGGTGCCAGGGCCTGGCGCAGAACTCTGCAAGTTTGCGGTAGAGCCTGGCTTCCATCTCGCCAGTGGGAAAAGGCTCGTTTCCTGCAAGCCAGCCGACTGCGCGCAGCGCGTCCCCGACGGGTATGAGGTCGGGGATGTGCACTATGCCGCGCCGAGTTTCGACGCCTCGCGGGCGAGCGCCTCGATGTCGCCCCAGCGGCCTCCCTGAACCATCTTGTCCGGTGCGACCCACGAGCCGCCGACGCAGATGATGTTGGACAGTGCCAGATAATCAGGCGCGGTTTTGGCAGTGATGCCGCCAGTCGGGCAGAACTTTACGTCGGCAATCGGCGAGGCCAGCGCCTTGATGAACTCGATGCCGCCAGCCTGTTCGGCGGGGAAGAATTTCTGGAAATCAATGCCAGCTTCCAGCGCGGTCATGATCTCGCCCGGCGTGATTGCGCCCGGCAGCAGCGGCACTTCGCTGTCTGCGGCGGCTGCGATCAGGCTTTGTGTGACGCCGGGGCTGACGATGAATTTTGATCCGGCCTTCTCGGCCTCCTCAAACTGGCGCGGGTTGAGGATCGTGCCGGCACCAACCACGGCTTCCGGCACCTCGCCTGCAACGCGGCGAATGGCTTCCAGCGCGTCGCCGGTGCGCAGGGTAATCTCGATGACCGGCAGGCCACCCTTGGCCAGCGCGCGGGCGAGCGGAACGGCGTGTGCTGCGTCATTGATCTTCAACACAGGGATGACGGGCTGGCCGTTCAGCAAGGATAGAAGTTTGCGGGTTTTGGCGCTCGTCATGGAAGTCCCTCAGTCTGACTACGGCTCCTGGGAGGAGTCTATTCAACCGATTTAACAAATGGCTCTCACAGAGTCCACGCGACAGCAGCGCACTTGCGCGCAAAGGCGCAAAGAGTTAGCGCGAGGCATTATGAGCAGCTTCAAGATCGCCGCGCTGTACAAGTTCAGCCGCCTGGCCGACCCGGCCGCGCTGCAGGCACCGCTGGCTGTCTTTTGCTGCGGGCGCGGCATCAAGGGCACGCTGCTGCTGGCCCCTGAGGGCATTAACGGCACGGTTGCGGGCTCTGTTGAGGCCATCGATGCGCTGATGGCGCATCTTGAGTCTACTCCGGAGTTCAAGGGCATCGAGGCCAAATATAGCGCATCGGACGAGATGCCCTTCCACCGCATGAAGGTGCGGCTGAAGAAGGAGATCGTGACCATGGGCGTGCCCGATCTAGATCCGACTG
>CAYZQP010000227.1:4497-6527 GCA_964480545.1 uncultured Mesorhizobium sp.
CGAGGCCAGGGACTGGAACGCGCTGATCGATGATCCCGATACAGTGGTGATCGACACGCGCAATGATTACGAGGTTGCGCTGGGGACGTTCGCTGGCGCGCTCGACCCGCAGACCAGGAGTTTCTCCGAGTTTCCAGCCTGGGTGGAGGCGCATCGCGCCGAGCTCGAGGGCAAGCGCATTGCGATGTTCTGCACCGGTGGTATCCGCTGCGAGAAATCCACCTCCTACCTGAAATCGGTCGGGCTGGATGATGTGCATCACCTGCGCGGCGGTATCCTCAAATATCTGGAGGATATGCCGGAAGAGGGCAGCCGCTGGCAGGGCGAGTGTTTTGTGTTCGACGAGCGCGTGTCTGTGGTGCACGGTCTGGCCGAGGGCGAGGCGGAGCTCTGCCGCGCCTGCCGCAAGCCGCTGACGCCGTCAGATCGCACCTCGCCCGCCTATGTGCAGGGTGTGTCCTGCCCGTATTGCGTCGAGACGCGGTCCGAAGACGACCGTGCGCGTTATGCCGAACGCCACAAGCAGGTGGAACTCGCCGAAAAACGCGGCAAGCGCCACATTGGCAGCTGAAAACTCTGCCGCCGTCATTGTAATGCCATCAGGCGGTTCCTAATTCTTGTGCTCCGAAACGCCAAACCACCTTGGGGGCACTGAATGTTTGACGCGAAGAAGATGCTCGATGAACTGCTCGGCTCCAACATTCCGGGCACGACCGGTACGGTGCGCGATCAGGCGGGCAAGGCTGCCCAGATGGCCAAGGATAATCCGCTGGCTGCCGGCGCACTTGCTGCTGTGCTGCTTGGCACCGGTGCCGGGCGCAAGATCACCGGCTCTGCGGTGAAGCTCGGTGGCCTCGCTGCCATCGCCGGCGTCGCCTACAAGGCCTATCAAAACTATCAGCAGGGCCAGCAGCCTGCGACCCAGACCGCAGGTGGCGAACAGGAATTGCTGCCGCCGCCTTCCGACACCCCGTTCCACCCGTCGCAGGCCCCGCAGGGCGAGCAGGAATTTGCGCTGACGCTGGTGCGCGCGATGATCTCTGCGGCCAAGGCTGATGGTCATATTGACGATGAGGAGCGCTCCAAAATCGTGGGGCGCCTGGGTCTGGCAGGGCTCGGCAATGAAGCTGATGCCTTCCTTGAGCAGGAGCTGCAGAGCCCTCTGAACATCGATGAACTTGTCGCCTCGGTGCAGACCGAGCCGCAGAAGGTCGAGCTCTATGCTGCGTCGCGTCTGGCGATCAACGCCGACACGCGCGCCGAGCGTGGTTACCTGAACCTGCTGGCTGGCCGCCTTGGCCTGCCGGACGAGCTTGTCGACCAGATTGACTCGACGGTTGAGGAAGCAACGGTGCCTGTCGAAGTGGCCGGCAAGTCGGCCTGGTAAACTTTAATACGCGTACGGCAATCTTTACCGGTTGTTTGTACTAACGGACAATAGTCTACCGGCGGTTGTGCCTGTTAACTTTTCATTAATCATGTCTGCATAATCTGTAGGCATCGGATCAAAGCTTTCCTCCTCCCAAGCAAAGATCCAGATTGGGGCGGTTGCTGCAGCGACCGCCCTTTTTCATTGCCTCATCCTCAGCGATTTGCCACCCTGCCGGCTCAGGGAGAAGAGAATGGTAAACAAGGTTGCGGTGGTCACGGGTGCCGGCACGGGCGTCGGCAAGGCAACAGCGCATGCGCTGGTCAAAGCCGGGTGGGATACGGTGTTCGTTGGCCGGCGGCTGGACGTGCTGGAGCAGGCGACCGCCGAGGCAGGGCAGGGTGGCAAGGCCGTCGCGATGGCCTGCGATATCGGCAAGGCGGGCGAGGTCGAGGCGTTGTTTGCTGCCATCGTGAAGCAGTTTGGCCGGGTTGACCTGCTGTTCAACAATGCCGGGCGCGGCTACCCCTCAACGCTGATTGACGAGATCCCCGTCGAAATCTGGGACGACGTCGTGGCGGTGAACCTGACCGGCGCTTTTCTCTGCGCGCGCTCGGCCTTTGGCATGATGCGGCGGCAGACGCCGCAGGGCGGACGCATC
>CAYZQP010000228.1:0-6494 GCA_964480545.1 uncultured Mesorhizobium sp.
GCGATGGATGGCCATAATTTCATCAGCCCGGCCATGGCCAATGGCGCGGCTCTGGCCGTCGTGGCCGAGGAAAAGCTTGCCGCACTCGGCCGCCTGCAGGTGCCGATGGTGGTTGTGCCGGACGTGCTGGTGGCGATGGAGAAGCTCGGCATCGCGGCGCGCGCCCGCAGCAGGGCGAAGATCATCGCGGTGACCGGTTCGGCCGGCAAGACCTCGACCAAGGAGGCGCTGCGGCATTGTCTTGGCGCGGTTGGCAAGGTGCACGCGTCGGACAAGTCGTTCAACAATCACTGGGGCGTGCCGCTGACACTGGCGCGGCTGCCGGAAGACACCGACTACGCCGTGTTCGAGATCGGCATGAACCATGCCGGCGAAATCCGCCCGCTGGTGAAGATGGTGCGCCCGCATGTGGCGATGATTACCCTGATCGCAGGCGCGCATCTTGGTCACTTCAAGGATCTGGGCGAAATCGCCACGGCAAAGGCCGAGATTTTCGAGGGTGTCGAGCCGGAAGGTGCGGCGCTGCTCAACCATGACGACGCGCACTGGAAGATGCTGGAGAAGCTGGCACGTGATGCCGGGGTGAAGAAACTCGCCAGCTTCGGTGAACAGGCCGGATCGACCTACCGCCTGATCGAATGCAAGCTGCATGACGACCATTCGACCATCGTGGCGACCATCGGCGGCCAGGAGATACTGGCGCGTGTCGGGGCGCCGGGCCGGCACATCGTGCAGAACGCGCTGGCGGTGCTGGGCGTGGCGCATCTTGTCGGCGCATCTGTTCCGGCTGCTGCACTGGCGCTGGCGGACCTGCAGGCCGAGGCGGGTCGCGGCAAACGCCACAAACTGAAGCTGCCAAAGGGTGCCTTCACGCTGATCGACGAGAGCTACAATGCCAATCCCGCCTCGATGAAGGCGGCGATGGCGCTGCTCAAGGCGACGGAATTGACGGGCAAGGGCCGGCGCATCGCGGTGCTTGGCGATATGCTCGAGCTTGGTGCCCACTCCAAAGCACTTCACGCCGGCATTGCGGACCTGCTCGTCGAGGCCGGCGCCGACCATGTTTACCTCGGCGGTCCGGAAATGCAGGCGCTGGCGGACGCGATGCCTGCCGGCATCAAGTTTGACTACCGTGCCACGCAGGCAGAGCTCCAGCCACTGGTGCTCGATGCGGTGCGCTCCGGCGATGTCGTCGTCATAAAATCATCCAAGGGCATCGGCTTCGCGAAAATCGTCGAAGCCATGCTCAAGCGGTTTCCGGCCAGTGCCGGGGACGCAAAATCAATCTGATCGGCGGGAGACCGGATGCTCACATTCCTAGTCAACTTCGCGGATCAGGTGTCGTTCTTCAACGTCTTCCGCTACATCACGTTCCGCACCGGCGGGGCGCTGATCACCTCCGCGGTGATCGTCTTCATGTTCGGCCCGGCGATCATCAATGCCTTGCGCATTCGGCAGGGCAAGGGCCAGCCGATCCGGGCTGACGGCCCGCAGACGCATTTCAAGAAGGCCGGCACGCCAACCATGGGCGGCCTGATGATCCTTACCGGCATCCTGATCTCGTCGTTGCTGTGGGCGAACCTGAAGAGCCCGTATGTGTGGGTTGTGCTGATGGTTGCCATCGGTTTCGGGGCGATCGGCTTCTATGACGACTATCTGAAGGTGACCAAGCAGTCGCATCTCGGGCTGTCGGGCAAGAAGCGCCTTGGCATCGAGTTCCTGATTGCTGCTGTCGCCGTCTATATCATCACTGCCAACAGCAATGATCCGGATTTCGCGACGTCGCTGACGTTCCCGTTCTTCAAGGATTTCGTGATCAACCTGTCATGGTTCTTCATTCCGTTCGCCTGCGTGGTGATCGTGGGTGCGGGCAATGCCGTGAACCTGACGGATGGTCTTGATGGTCTGGCCATCGTGCCGATCATGATTGCCGCATCCTCTTTCGGGGTGATCGCCTATCTCTCCGGCAACGCGGTTTTCGCTGACTACCTGCAAATCCATTTCGTGCCGGGAACCGGTGAACTGGCGGTGGTTCTGGGCGCGGTTATCGGGGCAGGGCTCGGCTTCCTGTGGTTCAACGCTCCGCCGGCGGCGATTTTCATGGGCGACACCGGCTCGCTGGCTCTGGGCGGGCTGATCGGTACAGTCGCGGTTGCCACCAAGCACGAGATCGTTATGGCGATCATCGGCGGCCTGTTCGTCATGGAAGCGCTGTCGGTGATCATCCAGGTCAGCGTGTTCAAGGCGACCGGCAAGCGGGTCTTCCTGATGGCGCCGATCCATCATCATTTCGAAAAGCTCGGCTGGACGGAAAGCCAGGTCGTGATCCGCTTCTGGATCATCGCCGTCGTGCTCGCCCTGATCGGCCTCTCAACCCTGAAGCTGAGATAATCATGATCCCGGCAACCAGCTTCAACGGCAAGCGTGTGGCGCTCTTCGGCCTTGGCGGCTCGGGGATTGCGACCGCGCAGGCGCTGGTCGCCGGCGGGGCCGAGGTGGTGGCGTTTGACGACAATCCCGACAGTGTGGAACGTGCGGCTGCCTCCGGTGTCAGGGTTGGCGACCTGCGCCAGGAGGACTGGAGCCGCCTTGCCTCCTTCGTGCTGACGCCGGGCGTGCCCCTGACCCATCCCGCACCCCACTGGAGTGTGCACCTGGCGCGCGCTGCCGGTGTGGAGATCATTGGCGACATCGAACTCTTCGTGCGCGAGCGCAACCTGACTGCGCCAGATGCGCCGTTGATTGCGATCACAGGTACCAACGGCAAGTCGACCACCACGGCACTGACGGCGCATATCCTGCGCGCGGCTGGCCGGGACACGCAAATGGGCGGCAATATCGGCAAGGCGGTCATGACGCTGGAGCCGCCGGCGGCGGACCGGTTCTATGTGGTGGAGTGCTCGTCCTACCAGATCGACCTCGCGCCCTCGCTCAACCCGACCGCCGGGGTGCTGCTCAACCTGACGCCGGATCACCTCGACCGTCATGGCACGATGCAGCACTACGCAGAGATCAAGGAACGGCTCGTCGCCGGTTCAAGTACCGCGATTGTCGCTGTGGATGATGTCTGGTGCGCCCAGATTGCCGACCGGGTCGAGAAGGCCGGCCGCGACGTTGTCCGTATCTCCAAGCGGCTGGCGCTGCCTGATGGCTATTATGCTGATGGCGCGGCCATCATGGAGGGGAGCGGCGGGAAGGCGCGGCAGGTTGTTTCGCTGGAGGGCATCGGCTCGCTGCGCGGACAGCACAATGCACAGAATGCACTGGCTGCTGTGGTTGCCTGCCTCAAGGTCGGCCTCACGGCAGACGAGATACAGGCGGGGCTGAACAGCTTTCCGGGGCTTGCCCATCGCATGGAGCAGGTCGGGCGCAAGGGGCGTGTGCTGTTCATCAACGATTCCAAGGCGACCAATGCGGATGCGGCTGCGCCCGCACTATCGAGCTTCCAGCATATCTACTGGATCGCCGGCGGGTTGCCCAAGGAAGGCGGCATCGAGCCCTTGCGCGGGCTCTTTCCGCGCGTCGCCAAGGCCTATCTGATCGGCGAGGCAGCGGCGGGTTTCTCGGCGACGCTGGGCGACGCGGCGGCCTACGAGATTTCCGGCTCGCTGAAGGCGGCCGTCGAACATGCTGCGCGTGAGGCAGCGGCGGATGGAGCGGATGAATCGGTGGTTCTGCTGTCGCCGGCCTGCGCCAGCTTTGACCAGTTCAAGAACTTCGAAGTGCGCGGCGAGGCGTTCCGCCAGCTTGTGCGCGGGATTGATGGCGTAACTCCAATCGGAGGAGATCAGTGATGCTGAGCCGTGTAGACAAAGGTTTGTGGAGCACCTGGTGGTGGACGATCGACCGATGGTTCCTCGCTGCGTTCCTGTCGCTGATGGGACTGGGCGTGGTTCTGGCCTTCGCCGCCAGCCCGGCTGTGGCTGATCGCATCGGCGTTGACACGTTCCATTTCGTGTATCGTCAGGCAGGCTACATGGTGATCGCGCTCGGCGTGATGCTGGGCGTTTCGCTGCTGTCACCGCGCCATGTCAGGCGAATGGCGCTGATTGTGCTGGCTGGTTCGATTGTTCTGATGATCGCGGTGCTGATCTTCGGTGCCGAGGTCAAGGGTGCCAAGCGCTGGCTGTCTTTCGGCAGCGTTTCGGTGCAGCCGTCGGAGTTCATGAAGCCTGCATTCATCATCATCTGCGCCTGGCTGTTTGCCGAAAAGGCCAAGAAAACCTTCCCCGGAGACATTGCCGCGATGGCCTTGCTGGGCGGTATTGTTGGCCTGCTCATCCTGCAGCCGGATATGGGTCAGACGATCCTGACGCTCGGCGCCTGGGGCGTGATGTTCTTCCTCGCCGGCATGTCGTGGATATGGATCGCCGTGCTGGGTGTGCTTGGTGTTGTCGGGGCAGTCAGCGCCTACGCTGCTTTCGACCACGTGCGGGAGCGCGTGAACGGATTCCTGCATGGCGAAGGTGACCTGTACCAGGTCAATCTCAGCCGCGATGCGGTCATCAATGGCGGCTGGTTCGGTGTTGGTCCCGGCGAGGGCGTGATGAAGCGCAGCCTGCCGGACAGCCATGCCGACTTTGTGTTTGCGGTGGCGGGCGAGGAATTCGGCATCGTCATGTGCATGATCATCATGTCACTGTTTGCCTTTATCGTGCTGCGCGGGCTGCTGTTTGCGCTGCGCGAGCGGGATGATTTCACGCGTTATGCGATTGCCGGACTGGTGACGATTTTCGGCCTGCAGTCGATCATCAATATGGGCGTCAATCTGCAGCTGTTGCCTGCCAAGGGCATGACGTTGCCATTCGTTTCGTATGGCGGCTCGTCGCTGATCGCGATCGCGATGTCGATGGGTATGGTTCTCGCCCTGTCGCGCAAGAGCCCCGAACGCCTGAAGAGCAGGCGGCTCTCGATGCCGCCGGCTGCAATGGTTCCGGCGGAGTAGATGTCGAAGACGATCCTTCTCAGCGCTGGCGGCACCGGCGGGCACCTGTTTCCCGCCGAGGCGCTGGCGCACGAACTGAAGTCGCGCGGCTGGTCGGTGCATCTGGCAACCGATGACCGCGCGAACCGTTTTGCCGGAACGTTCCCGGCCGACGAGATCCACACCATCCCCTCGGCCACGATGGGTTCGCGCAACCCGATCGCGGTGCTGAAAACCGGCTGGACGATCTGGCAGGGCGTGCGGCTGGCGGGTGCTGTGATCAAGCGCATCAACCCTTCCGTTGTTGTTGGCTTTGGCGGATATCCGACCCTGCCGCCGCTGTTTGCCGCGACGCGCTGGAAGGTGCCTTCGATTGTCCACGAGCAGAACGCGGTGATGGGCCGGGCCAACAAGGTTCTGGCGCCGCGCGTGACGGCAATTGCCGGCGGCTTCCTCGATCCGAAAGGCAGCGGGTTTGCTGACAAGTCGGTGCTGACGGGCAACCCGGTGCGACCGGCTGTGCTGGAGGCGGCGCAGGTGCCGTACCAGCCATCGGGCGACGGCAAGCCGTTCAATCTGGTGGTGTTTGGCGGCAGTCAGGGCGCGCAGTTCTTCTCGGATGCGATCCCGGCGGCAATTGCCAAACTGCCGGCCAGCGAGCGCAAGCGTCTCACCCTCGTGCAGCAGGCGCGCAAGGAGGATGAGGCCAGGGTTGCCGATGCGCTGGAGGCGCTGGGCGTAAAGTTTCAGGTCGCACCGTTCTTTTCCAATATGGCCGAGAAGATCGCAGGTGCGCAGCTGGTGATCAGCCGGGCAGGGGCTTCGACCGTGTCGGAGCTTGGTGTCATCGGGCGACCGTCTATTCTGGTGCCTTATCCGCATGCGCTGGATCATGACCAGGCTGCCAATGCCGCAGCACTTGCTGCTGCCGGTGGAGCCGAGGTTCACCCGCAATCGACGCTGTCGCCGGAGAAGATCGCCGAACTTCTGAAGGCCGCGATTACCGGGCCGCAGAGGCTTTCGACAATGGCTGCTGCGGCAAGATCCGCCGGCATGCCGAACGCCACGCAGTTGCTCGCCGACCTGACAGAGGCTATTGCCTCGGGCAAATCAGTAGAACAGTTCAGGAAGGAAGCAGGCGCATGAAGATGCCGCAATCCATCGGGCTGGTGCATTTTATCGGCATCGGCGGCATCGGCATGAGCGGCATTGCCGAAGTGCTGCACAACCTCGGCTACAAGGTGCAGGGCTCCGACCAGTCGGAGAGCGCCAATGTGCAGCGTCTGCGCGCCAAGGGCATTGCGTGCTTCGTTGGCCACAAGGCGGAGAACCTTGGCGACGCCGAGGTTGTCGTCGTTTCCACCGCGATCAAGAAGACCAATCCTGAACTTGCGGCTGCGCGCGAAAAGCTGTTGCCGATTGTGCGGCGCGCCGAAATGCTGGCCGAGCTGATGCGGTTTCGCAATGCTGTCGCCATAGGTGGCACGCATGGCAAGACCACGACGACCTCGATGGTGGCGACCTTGCTCGAGGCTGGCGGGCTGGACCCGACCGTGATCAATGGCGGCAT
>CAYZQP010000229.1:0-6408 GCA_964480545.1 uncultured Mesorhizobium sp.
GCACGCCCGTCAGCGCCAAAATCGGAGAGCGGCACCGCCGCCTGAGCAACGACCTGGCCATCAGCATCGATCACCAGCGAGCGCGCGCCCGATGTGCCGAGGTCGATGCCGAGGGCGAGCCCATTGCTCATGCGGCGTTCTCTGCGTTCTGCGCGTTGAGTTTCTGGCGGTACTTTTCGGCGTCCCAGTTGGTCAGTTCGTCATTCTCCTGCGCGGTCAGGTATCGCAGCGTGACTTTGTCCGGCACGCGGATCAGCACATCCGCCAGGCAGCCCGCCATGGCTTCAGCTCCCGCATTGGCATCGTCGCGCAGCAGCACGCCTTTACCCGGAAACAGCAGCTCAACCGGCCGCGTTCCCAGGCGTCCGAGTGCTTCTGTCGCGCTCTCGCCCGGGCGGGCGACGGCAGAGCCGACGCCCAGGAAAATCACGTGATCGGGATACAGGCTGCCGCCTGCTGCGAATGGCAGATTGGCGGGGTCGGTGGCAGCACGGTGCGCGTCCTGGCTGGCAGGCAGGCGGTAGCCGCTCGTCGCCGCTTGCTCACCAAGCCAGCCGAGATCGGCTGACGGCGCCGCGCGTTCTGGTTGGCGCAGCCGCTGCTTGACGTCACGCAGAAGCGCTTCGGCCTCACTCACGCTGTCGGCGGCGACAGCGAGACCGTGATTGCCGAGGACCAGCACATCGGGCCTCTGCGCAGAGTGCTCGGCAATGCCGAGCGCCAACGGCAGGCCGGGACGGCAATAGCGCACCCAGGCCCAGTTCAGCCCGTCAAGCAATGGCGCAATCGCCGCCTGCGCGTCGGTGCGCACGGCGAGCGCAATCGTGTCGACGCAATGAACGTGCAGGACAACGCGCTGCGACATGAGCGCGTGTACACTTGTCTCGATGGAAGGGCGCAGGCCTGAGGGGTTACGCGCTGCTATGGTGAACTCCTGCGCCCTCTCGGCCACAGGGTCGCTGGCTGCGATTGCAGCGAGCAGCGGCGGGGTGTTTACCGGAACGAAAATGTCCTTGGCCAAGGCATCAGCCAGCCATGTGCCGGAAGCCTTGATCCACATCGTGTCGCTATCCTTGATGGATGTGTTGCCGCCGGCGGCCTGTGTCAGCAGTCGGTCGGCTCCGATGCGCGCAGACAATTGCCGCAGTGATTCAAACTCCGACGCGAATGTGTGGCCCATGATTCTCGTCCCCTGTGGAATGGAGGCGCGGTTGCCCGCGCCCCCGCCAGAAATCTATCAGAAATCGAAATCGTTGATGTTGGCCTTGTTGAAGACGAACGGTGCGCCCAGCAGGACTTCCGAGCCGTTGATGACGGCCAGGTCGCCGAGCTTGCCGGCCTTCACGCTGGTCGCGCCAGGCTTCAGGTCGCCGTCGGCTGCAGCGCGCAACACATAAGCTGCAGCATAGCCGAGATCGACCGGGTTCCACAGAACCACCGACTTGACGCAATCGGCCGCGACGTAGGGCTTCATAGCATTTGGCGTGGCCAGACCAACAACCGCGACCTTGCCGCACTTACCAGCCTGGGTCACCGCATCCGCGGCGGCTGGGGTTGCAACAGACGTCATGCCGATGATTGCCTTGAGATCGTCGCCGTACTTGTTGATGAGCGTGTTGGCCTGATTGAAGGACAGGATGTTGTCTTCCTGCGCCTCGACAGTTTCGAGGAACTTCATCTTTGGGTGGCATTTGGCTTGATACGCGGCCATTTCGGAAATCCAGCGGGCCTGGTTAGGGGTGGTGAACGTTGAGGTTACGATGGCGAAGGCGCCCTCTTCGCCAATCTCGGCCGCGACGGAATCGATCACCGACTTGGCGATGCCGTTGAATTCGGCCTGGTTCACGAACCACTGGCGCGCGTCGGGTGAAGAGTTGGCGTCATAGCCGACGACATTGATGCCGGCTGCGAGCGCCTTCTTCAGCACCGGGGCGATCGCCACAGGGTCATTTGCGGCAAACAGAATGCCGTCAACGCCGGAGGTGATGTAGTTGTCGATCAGTGTGATCTGGTCATCGATATTCGCCTTGCTCGGACCGTCGGTCTTGGCGTTCATCGTGCCCATTTCGGCGGCCGCATCGGCAATGCCCTTCGTGGTAGCGTTGAAATAGCCGATGCCAACCAGCTTTGGCACGTCGACAACCGTCAGCGTCTTGCCCTTGCGGTCAGGCGCGTTGGTCGGCTCTCCGCCATCATAAGCCTTTGCCGCGACCTGAGGCGGGGTTGCGTCGCAGGCGAGCGGGTTGGTGGCCTGATCGTCGCCACCGGTCCAGACGGACTGTGCGTGGCTGAGGCTTGTCGAAAACGACAGTGCCAGTAGTGTAGAAAGTAGAATCTTACCCATTATTTCCTCCTGTATCGACGGTCACCTGAGAGCGGCAGTGAACGACGAATTTCTCCCGTAGTTATCGAGTGCCGCTCCTCTCGAAGAGGGTGCTGGCGAGAACCGCCAGAATGAGAACGACCCCAATCAGAACGATCGTGCCGTCGCCTTTGACGCCTGCCAGCGACAGGCCGTTTTTCAGCGCCTGGATGAGGCAAAGTCCAAGAATTGTGCCGAGGATAGTGCCGCGCCCGCCGAAGATGGAGGTGCCGCCAAGAACCACCGCAGTGATAGCGTCGAGCTCGATGCCTGTCCCCATATCGGAGCGCGTGGTCGAGACGCGCGATACGAATATGACGGCGGCCAAGGCGGCGGAAAATCCCGCAGCGGTGTAGAGCGCCAGCTTGGTCCGATCGACGGGCATTCCCGAGAAGCGGGCTGCAGTTTCATTCGACCCGATGGCATAGGTCGTCCGGCCCCAACTGGTCCACGCAAGGATGATGGCAGCCGCGCCTGCAACTGCGAAGAATATCCACAGCTGCGTAGGAACGCCAAGCACATTGCCTTGTCCGAGCACGTAGAACCAGTCGGGATAGCCACGCACGGAACGCGCCTGCGAGATGCCTTCAGCAAGGCCGCGGTAGAGCGCGAGGGTTGCAAGCGTGGCAATCAGAGGCGGCACCTTGAAGCGGGTGATGATGACGCCGTTGCAGAAGCCGGCAAAAGCACCGACGAGGATAGCAGCGCACATTGCCAGCGGCAGCGGCATGCCTACGGTCTGCCAGAACACACCAAGCAGAATGGCGGTGAGGCCGAGGATCGAGCCGACTGACAGGTCGATGCCGCCGGTGGCAATGATGAAGGTCATCGCAATGGCGATGAGACCGATCTCGGTCATCAGCCGGCCCTGGTTCAGCAGGTTGGCGACAGTGAAGAATTTGTCGGACTGGAACGACAGCACAATCAGCGTCAGCACCAAAAGGATGGCCAGCAGTGTTTCGTGGCGGAGCAGGGATCTGAATTGCATGGTCAAATCTTCCTGCGACGGCGCAGCATATCGGCCAGCACGGTGGCCAGGATCAGCACACCGATCACCGCGCGCAGCCAGTAGGCCGAGACGTTGACGAAGATCAGCGCCGAGCCGATGGTTGCAAACAGGATCGCCGCCAACGTCGAGCCAATCACGGTGCCTGTGCCGCCGAGGATCGAGACACCCCCGATCACCGCAGCCATGATGATGGTGAGCTCGAGATTCGGCGGGACAGTTGACTGGATGACCTGCAGTTGCGTGGCGAAAAGGATGGTCGCCAGGCCGGCGAAGAAGCCGTGAATGATGAACACCGCAACGACACGGCGCTCGGCCGGAATGCCGGTAGCAATCGCTGCCTCGTGGTTGCCGCCCAGTGCATAGAGCGAGCGGCCAAACGGCGTGTAGCGCATCCACAGCGCCGCAAGGATGGTGAGCACCACCATGGCCACAAGCGGGAAAGGCAGGCCAAAGAGCTTTTGCTGGGCAATGAGATATTCTGGCGGGAGACCAGAAATCCAGTTGCCGCCGGTGACAGTGATGAGCCCGCCGCGCATGATCGACAGCGCGCCCAAAGTCACCACGATGGAGGGTATTCGCCCGTAGGCGACCAGAATGCCGATGATGGCGTTGATGCCCATGCCCACCAGCACAGGCAAGAACCAGGCAACCCAGATCGGATAACCGGCAACGACGAGCGTGCCGGAGATGGTCGCGAGCACGCCGATGAGAGCCCCGACAGAGACGTCGATATTGCCGGTGATGATGACCATGGCCATGCCGATGGCGGCGACCGCGATATAGGCGTTGCCGGAGAAGATCGAGGTCAGATTGTTGGCGCTGACAAAGCGCGGATTGACCACAGCGACGACAACAAAGATCACGATGATCGTGGCGAGCACGACGAGTTCCTGGCCGTAGTCGGCCACCAGACGGCGCAGCCAGTTGTTGCGCGGGGCGTGGGTTGTTGCAATGGACATCAGGCGACCCTCTCGCGCTCTTGGGGTCCGCGCCTTTGGGCCGTCATGGCCGCACCCACCAGCTCCGGCGTCGCATTGGCGCGGGCAATCTCGCCGGTGACCTCGCCATTGCTGATGACCAGGATACGGTCGCTCATGCCGATGACTTCAGGCAATTCGCTGGAGATCATCAGGATCGCGACACCCTGCGCGACCAGCTCGCCCATGATCGCGTGGATCTCGGACTTCGCGCCGACATCGACGCCGCGCGTCGGCTCGTCCAGGATGAGCACCCGCGGGTTGGTCTCCAGCCATTTGGCGATGACCACTTTCTGCTGATTGCCGCCCGAGAGTTCGCCGACCGGCTGCTCGCCATCGCGGCAGCGGACGCCGAAGCGGCGTATAGCCCGGGAGGTCTTTCCAGCCTCCTCCTTTGCCTGAACGAAGATACCCCGGCAGACGCTGGCGAGTGAGGCCATGGTGATGTTCTTGCGGATCGCCATGGGCTTGACCAGGCCCTGCAGGCCACGGTCTTCCGGCACGTAGGCGATGCCGAGATCGCGGGCCTGAATTGGCGATGTGATGTGTACTGCCTCGCCGCCGAGCCTGATCTCGCCCGATGTCGCAGGGGTCATGCCGAACAGCGTCAGTGCGAGTTCGGTACGGCCACTGCCGACAAGGCCCGCGACGCCCAAGATCTCGCCCCGGCGCAGGTCAAACGAGATGTTGCGCACATGGCGGCCATGGTTGAGATCGCGCACCTGCAACACCGTTTCGCCGATGGGCACGGAGACCTTCGGGAAAAGGCTCTCGATCGACCGGCCGACCATCAGCGAGACGAGCTGCGCCTCATCGACCTCATCGATGTTCCTGGTTGCCACATAGGCACCGTCGCGCAGCACCGTGACACGGTCCGACAGTGCAAATATCTCCGACATGCGGTGGCTGACATAAATGATGCCGACGCCGCGCGCGCGCAGCTGGCGCACCACGTCCATGAGCCGCTGCACATCGGCCTCGACCAGCGAGGCCGTCGGCTCGTCCATGATCAGGATGCGCGCATCCTTTGACAGCGCCTTGGCGATCTCGACGCGCTGGCGTTGCGCCACCGACAGGGTCAGCACCTTGGCGTCGACATCGAGGTCAGGGGTATCCAGCGAATCCAGCAACGCACGGGTGCGGGCGCGGACCTCGGTCCAGTTGATGGCGCCCGACGCATGGCGCGGGTAGTTGCCGATAAAGACATTTTCGGCAACCGAGAGCTCGGGGAAAAGCAGCAGCTCCTGATAGACGGTCGCGATGCCGGCGGCGTTGGAATCGCGCGTCGAGGTGAAGGCGACCTGCTGGCCGTTTACGGTGATGGTGCCGGTGTCGGGCGAGTAGAGACCCGACAGGATCTTGATAAGCGTCGACTTGCCCGCGCCATTCTCACCGAGCAGCGCATGCACCTCACCGGCGCGGACGTCGAAGCTCACATCCTTGAGCGCCTTGATGCCACCGAAGGATTTCGAGATGCCGGAGAGCTGGACGTAGGGTTCAACCATGCGCGGAGGCCTTTGCAGTTCGAGCCTGCTTGCGGCGGGCCTCGGCCATATCGCGCCATTGATCGCGATAGGTTTCGAGCCCGACAATTGCCCCCGCTGTCACAACCGACGTTTCGTCGCGAAAGGGGCGCAGACGGAGCGCGTCGAAGGCGATAGCGGCAGCGCCGGTGGCCGAGCCCTCGCTCATCGAGCTCTTCAGCACCGTCTGGCCGGCGCGCAGCTGTGCGAGCATCGCCGTGAACAGATCGATCTTCGCCAGGCCGCCATCGACGATGACCTTGCGGGTGGCGCGGATCAGGTCGAGCGAGAGGTCGGTCATCATGGCGATGTAGAGCGCGGCCATGGCGGCGCGCTCCTCGCCCTCAACCTCGCCGCCGATGATCTCGCCTGACGTTTCGGGGAACGGCCCGCCGGCGGCCCAGGACGGCATGGCGTAGACGCCGCGCGCTATCACCCGCTCGACGGCCGCCGGGCTGATCGGCTGGTTCCAGCCGCCGCTGATCAGGTCATACTCTCGCCCGCCCATGAAGCGCAGCGTCGGCGCGGGCTCGCCGG
>CAYZQP010000230.1:0-6408 GCA_964480545.1 uncultured Mesorhizobium sp.
AGGTCAACCCGACCCAGGCCGAAGCGCTGACACAGGTCTGCGCGCAGGTGTTCGGCAATAACGCGACGCTGTCCTTTGCCGGCAGCCAAGGGCATTTCGAGCTCAACGTCTACAATCCGGTGATGGCCTACAACTTCCTGCAGTCGGTTCAGTTGCTGTCGGATTCTGCAGTCTCGTTCACCGACAACATGGTCGTCGGCATCGAGGCGCGGAAGGACAACATCAAGGAAGCGCTGAACCGCTCGCTGATGCTGGTGACGGCTCTTGCGCCGACGATCGGGTACGACAACGCCGCCAAAATCGCCAAGACCGCGCACAAGAACGGCACGACGCTGCGCGAGGAAGCGTTGGCGACCGGGCTGGTCACGGCTGCCGATTACGACCGCATCGTGCGGCCAGAGGATATGACCCAACCGGGGTAAGGGCCAGCCAAAGCGCGCTGTAGTAATCTTAGCAATTGTTATCTATTATTATCCAATAGCATTGGAGCGATCATGGCGAGCATTGCGTTGGGCGATCACTACGAGCAGTTCATCAAGGACCAGCTTGCCAGCGGGCGTTACAACAACGCCAGCGAAGTTGTGCGGGCGGGCCTACGCCTGCTTGAGGACTATGAAATCTCGCGCGACCGATGGCTTGCGGCCGAAATCCCTGGTCGGGCAGCGGATGTTCTTGCGAATCCCGCTGCAAGTGTTCCAGCCGACCAGGTATTTGCGGAGATTGAAGCCCGGCTTGCGGCCCGCGCCGGTCGCTAGGATATGCCATACCGTGTCGCGTTCCACCCAAAGGCGATTGTCGAGTTGGGGGACCTCGCTGACTACATCGCAGATGTAGCCGGGCCACAGCGCGCAGCCAATTACATACAAGAGATCAGAGATTACTGCTTCGGCCTCTCAACCTTTCCTGAGCGTGGCGCGCTGCGCAACGATCTGGGAGAAGGCGTGCGCGTGGTCGGATTTCGCGGCGGGTCAGTATCGTGTTCCTGCCGGCGGACAACACGGTTCACATTCTTGGGGTCTTCTACGGCGGCCGCCAGATCAAACTGGATGATCTGACGTCACCACCCTGACGAGACGAGAGCGCTCGTCGCGCCTTTGCCTGTCATTTCTTCCGATGCTCGTGCTCTCGCGCAAGCTCGCGCTCGTCGATCTTGCGTTCCTTCACAAGGTCATCGGGATCGTCCGCCGGGCTTTCGCGCGTGTCGCGAGGTGGCCGGTCTTTCGGCTCAAGCGGCCTGGTCGGATCTTTGGCCATGACAGCCTCCGTCAGTTGATGGATGGCGGATCAACGTACTCGGGCATTGCCTTCAACTGATCCTCGGTCATCTGGGTCACGGCGTGCACGGTGCCATTCTCATCGCGCATGAAGTCGAGCTGGCTGGCAAGCAGCGCCACGCGCCTGGCACCGATGCCGAAAAATCCGCCAACATCAAACACAACTTCCGCCGGTCCGCCGGCCCCATGCAGATGATCGATCTTGCTGATCTCCTCGTCATCGCGTCCATAGATCAATGCGCCTTCTACAAGGTCAGGCGTGATCTCCGCCTCGGTGAGACGTACATGTTTTGAATGATCCATGACGGCACTCCTTTTCTACAAGGACAAACCCATGAGATGGCCGGGCGTTCCATATTGTGATGTCATTTCCGCACCTGCCGGGCCATGTTGCTCTGGGCCAGGCACGTTTCAGGGTCGTACCGATGAACAATAATCTGCTTTTGCTCGCTCGCCTGCTGATCGCCGCGCTGTTCCTGCCGGCTGGCATCCAGACGTTGTTCAATATCCCGGGGGCAGCCAGCTATTTTGCCGGGCTCGGCTTGCCCTACCCCACACTGGCAGCATGGGGCGTTGGACTGGTCGAGACGGTGGGTGGAGTACTGCTGCTGGCCGGATACCAGACCCGGGCGGCGGCGCTGGGGCTTGCTGCATTTACCGGCGCAGCAGCCTTCATTGGCCACTACGGCCAGGGTGCAGATGCAACGCTGCGCCTGATGCACAGCCAGATGTTCTGGAAAGACATCGCCATTGCGGGCGGCCTGCTGGCGCTCGCTGCAAGCGGCGCGGGTCTGCTGTCGGTCAATGGTCGACGCGGGATCAAAACGTCTCCCACAAAGTGACCACAGCAACGGCGATCAGCAGCCATCCGGCAATCTTGCCGATGCGAATGGTGGTCTGCGGGCTTTTCACCAGCGCGTCCCGGCTCGTCACGGCTGCGGCAGCCAAACTGCCGTATATGGTCCCCTGCACCGTCACGGTCATTACGCCCATCACCAAAGCTTGCGGCAGAAGTGGCCCGAAGGAAGGCTTCAGGAATTGCGGCACCACAGACATCACGAACATCCAGGCCTTGGGATTGACGACGCAGGTGATGAATCCCTGCCAGAAAATTTTGCTGTCTGGACGCTGGTCTGCCTTTCCGACACTATCGACGGTGATGTGGCTGCGCACCAGCGTCCAGCCGATCCACATCATGTAGAGCGAACCGACAATCAGCATCGCACTGAACAGTTTCGGCACCAGTTGCGAAAGAAGCGCGACTGCAGCGAAACCGATCACGGTATGTGCAACGCCGCCGAGCATAATCCCCGCTGTGGCGGCAATGCCGGCGCGCCGGCCGCCGGTCAGCGCATTGGCCAGCACAAACATCATGTCCATGCCCGGCACAATGATGATGCCGACCAACAGCAGGAAATAGAGCCAGAGATGTTCAACATAAGCCATGCCGCCCGGTATCAGGCTGACGATTTCGGAGCTATCGGTTTGCATGCGATCGCAATTGGTCCAACACGGCATGCTGACAGCGCGCTGACAGGAAGACGAGGTGTTGATTGTCGAATGCGGGCATTGACGCTATCGGGCACGCCTGTACCAAGGCGGCAATTTGCAACGCCCGAACCAAGCCATGACAGCCAGTAAACGCATCGCCCTTTCCAGCAACCATGCCGCTATCCCGCTCCGGCAGGCGATCGCCGCACACATTGCCGCCGAAGGCTTCGAGGCAATCGACATCGGACCGACGACGACGGAGAGCACGCACTATCCCAGACATGGCCAGGCTGCAGCCCAACTGGTTGCGTCAGGCGATTGCCGCCTGGGCATCATCCTGTGCGGCACTGGTCAGGGCATCATGATGGCCGCCAACAAGGTTCCTGGAATCCGCTGCGGGGTTTGTTCCGACACGTTCTCCGCCCGGATGATCCGCCAGCACAACGATGCCAACATGCTGTCCATTGGCGCCCGCGTGGTTGGCGAAGGCCTGGCACTGGAAATCGTCGATGCATTCCTGTCAGCCGAGTTTGAAGGCGGCAGGCACGCAACGCGCGTGGAGATGATCGAGGGTAAGTAGGCCTCTACTTGCGCGCCCGGATGCCAACCTGAGTGGCAGTCTCTCCACCCTCAACCGTGAGCTCCAGCTTGCGGCCAACCAGCCGCGCAACCTGCGCGAGGCGTCCAATCGGACGCTCGCCGTAGAGTGCTGCGAGATCTGCCGGCACCACCAGCGCCAAGGTATCCACGCCCCGGGTCTCCCATTTCAGGCGCGGAATTACTCCGGGCATTGCGGCGGAGAACATAAACACCACCCGCATCAGCGCCGCCAGCAGACGCGCGCGATCATGATAGCGCAGCGGTGCCAGCTGGCGCATCGCGTCGCCGGCAGCGTCATCGTTGAACACACCCTCGTGGCGATAGAGCCCGGTCAGCGCCACATAGGCACGTCCCGGGTGATCTATGCCTATGAAGGAGGCATGGGCGATCAGGTTGAGCGACTGCGCACCGCGATATTCGGGATGTGCACGCCAGCTGATGTCAGCCAACAGGCATGAGGCGGCGCGGTAGCGCGCTTCGTCCTCTGTCTCGTCAACGCCAAGCGCCTTGAAGGTCTCACCGGTCCAGGCCACCAGCTCATGCGCGTGGTCAACCGAACGTGAGCGCAACAGCGCCAGTTCCTCGCAGGCGGAGATCAAAGGATCCTGCTGCTGCTCCTCGGCTGACAGGCGCGAGTAGAGATAGCCTTCACGCACGCCCTGCGCCGAGACCACGATCTTTGACGGCTTCATGCGCGCGATCACCTCGCGCAACACGATGGCGCCATAGGCGAGCAGCGCCCGGCGGCTCTTGGACACGGCGTTGATACCAGGAATGGCATCGATATCGCCGTCGGCCACCTTGGCGAGGAAGTCGGCCGATTCCTCAATGCCCATCTCGTAGTTGTGCATGACGCCAAGCGGATAGCCGTTTGCGTTCATATGCAGCCGGGCGAGATTTCGCCAGGTGCCGCCCACAGCATAGAATACCCTGCCCTCGCCCTCCTTGAGCAGCTTTGCCCGGGCGAGTTCCTCACGCGCAATCTTCACCGCATGTGGCAGAGAGTTCTTCGCCATGTCCTGCAAGCGCAGACCGCCCAGCGGCAGCGTGATGCCCTCGCCGATCAACCGGCCATCAATGTCAACGAGTTCGAGGCTGCCGCCGCCGAGGTCACCGACGATGCCATCGGGTTTGTGAAAGCCGGAAATGACGCCCAGCGCTGCGTAATGAGCCTCCTGCCGGCCTGACAGAACCTGGATTTCGCCCAGAATCATCTCCGAGCGCTCAATGAAATCCGGGCCGTTCTTCGCCTCACGTGCGGCTGCAGTAGCAACGACATGGAGTTCGTCCGCGCCAACCTGCTCCGACAGCGCTCGAAAACGCCGGAACTCCTCGATCGACCGGGCGACGGCTTCAGGATCAAGCTTGCCAGTGGAGACAATGCCTTTGCCAAGACCAGCCAGCATCTTTTCGTTGAACAGAAGGGTTGGCGCGCGCGACAGGCCCTCGTAGACCACGAGGCGGATCGAGTTTGAGCCGATATCGATCACCGATACCGGGCGGCGGTCCTGCAACCGGCCCTGCGAGCGTTCTATCACGCGCTGATCCCTGCTTACTTTTTCTTACGCTTGAACTGGGTGATGCGCTTCGGCGCATGGGATTTCAGAGCATCGCCGCGGCCTGACAGGCTTGGGTTGGTCATGAAATATTCCTGCGCGTTGAAGGGTTCTTCGCCCTCTTCCGGCACCATGCGCCGGGAGGTCCCGTCGGGCAGTAACTCAAAGCTCTGCTGGTTGTCCATGATGTTGCCGAGCATAATCTGTCCGAGCATCTGCTCTTTCACAGTCTTGTTGGTGATCGGCACCATGCACTCGACGCGACGGTCGAGATTGCGCGGCATCAGGTCGGCAGACGAGATATAGACGATCGCCTCTTCCGATGGCAGACCGTGGCCATTGCCGAAACAGTAGATGCGGCTGTGCTCCAGGAAGCGGCCGACAATGGATTTGACCCGGATGTTTTCCGACAGGCCCGGTACCTGCGGCCGCAAACAGCAGATGCCGCGGACAACCATGTCAATCTCGACGCCTGCACGGCTGGCGGCATAAAGGGCATCGATGATTTGCGGATCAACCAGCGAGTTCATCTTAAGCCAGATCCGCGCCGGCCTGCCGGCCACCGCGTGCGCGATCTCCTGCTCGATATGCTCGATGATGCGGCTGCGCAGCGTGTAGGGCGAGAGCGCCAGCTTCATGTTGCCGGTCGGCGGTTCGGCGTAGCCGGTGATGAAGTTGAACACCAGCGCGACGTCACGGGCAATGTCGGGATCACAGGTGAAGAAGGACAGGTCCGTGTAGATCTTCGCCGTGACGCTCGCGCAACTGACGGCGCACCGGATCCCAGAAGTCGGCGTGGATCACCTTGAGACCTTCGACTTCCTGGGAGGGGCAAGGGACGTTCACAGCGGTGGCGATGAGCGTGTCGTTCTGATCCCAAAAGAACAGCGCGTCCAGGTTGTGATCCTCATAGCCCTCGATGCCGCGAAACTCCGGCACGTCCGTGGGGCCATACATCCTGGCGGTTCCGTCCGCGTAGGTCGCGCGGCGATTCTGCGCGATCACCGCCTGTCCCTGGCCCCAGCCTGCTTTGCCGGGCGCTCGGTTGTTCCAGCTCTGCACCGCCGCCTCCACGATGCGACCCACGAGGAAGTCGGTGTATTCCATGGGCAGCATCACATCCTTGCGAAGCAGACCGTAGCGCTCACCCTTCATCGTTACCGGCGCGGTGTGGGTATGAGTCGCATTGAGGATCAGCTTGTTGAGGTCGAAACCCGGCAGCTTGTCCTTCGCTTTCTCCCGGACCAATTCAATGAGCCCTTGGCGGATGGCCACGAGGTCGCAGGAGACCATGATGGCCTGATCCAGCGCAGTATCGCCCTCCCGCGATTCCAGAGCCAGTGCCGTCGCAAAGATGGGCGTCTCAGCTTTCTCGGAGATGCGCACATGCATCTGCCCGTCCAGCGCCACGGGACGAGCCGGAGTGATGTCGATGGTCGCCGCGCCCACATGCAACTCCGCCGCGGAGCCGATGAAAGGAGTGACAA
>CAYZQP010000231.1:0-6332 GCA_964480545.1 uncultured Mesorhizobium sp.
GGCACGTTGACGCTGACCGGGATTGCCTCAACCTTCATCGGCTTCATCATCTCTTTCGGCGAGAACAACCTGTTCCTGTCGCTGATCCTGACGATGATCACATGCCTCATTCTCGGCATGGGCATTCCGACCATCCCGAACTACATCATCACCTCGTCGCTGGCGGGGCCGGCCCTGCTGGAACTGGGAGTTCCGCTGCTCGTCAGCCACATGTTCGTCTTCTACTTCGGCATCATGGCCGACCTGACACCGCCGGTGGCGCTGGCCTGCTTTGCCGCCGCACCCATGGCCAAGACCTCGGGCCTCAAGATTTCCATTCAGGCCACCAAGCTGGCAACCGCCGGCTTCCTGGTGCCCTTCATGGCGGTCTACACCCCGTCGCTGATGCTACAGGATGGCGGCGCCATCGCTGCCGCCTACGGCTATTGGGTTGAGGTGGCCTACATCCTGGCCAAAGCCTGCTTCGGTATCCTGCTCTGGGCCGCAGCCTTCGTCGGCTTCCTGTATCAGAAGATCAGCCTGTGGGAGCGCATCTGGGCATTCCTCGCCGGCACGCTGCTGATCCTGGCACTGCCGCTGACGGATGAACTCGGCTGGGCCTTCGGCATCGCCTTCATCCTCTGGTGCTGGTGGCGCAACCGCAGCGTCAAGCTGGCACCCGCATGAGCGCCCTGTGTGTCCTGGCGGGTGCGAAGACCCTGACCATATTGGCCAGCGCCTTCACGCTCTCCTGGACGCACTCGGCGCAGAAGACGGAATGGATCGAGGACTGGCGGGTCACCCCCGCCGGCCTCCACCTGGTGGAAGCCAGGATCAAGGGCTCGGGCGCTGGCATGGAGCCGCCGGCTGATGCCCGGCTGGTCGACGGATGGTGGGTCTATCGCCCGGCTGTGAAGCCGCAGCAATCGGTCGTCCTCGCAGCATCCGGCGCAACAGCGTCCGGATGGGAATTATGCGCCGCCGGTCAATGCCATGAGCTTGGCGCAGACGCTGCAGAACCGGTCACGCTCTCCGTGTGCCCGGCTCCGCAGAAGTCCTGAGATCAGGCGCCGATGCCTTCAAACAGGATGGTCGACAGGTAGCGCTCGGCAAAGGACGGAATAATCACCACGATGTTCTTGCCCTTGTTCTCCGGGCGCGAGCCGACGATGGTCGCTGCCGCCAGCGCAGCACCCGACGAGATGCCGACCGGAACGCCCTCCAGCCTCGCGACGAGGCGGGCATTGGCCACCGCGTCGTCGTTGGAGACCTTGATGATCTCGTCATAGATGGAGGTGTCGAGAATGGCCGGCGCGAAGCCCGCACCGATGCCCTGGATTTTGTGCGGGCCAGGCTGTCCGCCAGACAGCACAGGCGACGCCTCGGGCTCGACGGCAACGACATGGAAAGACGGCTTCTTCTTCTTGATGACCTGACCTACGCCAGTGATGGTACCGCCCGTGCCGATGCCGGAGATCAGGATATCGGCCTCGCCATTGGTGTCGTTCCAGATTTCCTCCGCCGTGGTCTGGCGATGGACCTCCGGGTTGGCCGGATTCTCGAACTGCTGCGGAATCACCGCATCGGGAATGGTTGCCGCCAGCTCCTCGGCCTTGGCGATAGCGCCTTTCATGCCCTTGGCACCTTCGGTGAGCACGAGTTCGGCGCCCAGCAATGCCAGCATCTTGCGCCGCTCCAGTGACATGGTTTCGGGCATGGTCAGGATCAGCTTGTAGCCCTTGGCGGCAGCAGCAAAGGCCAGGGCAATGCCCGTATTGCCGGAGGTCGGCTCGATCAGGGTCGACTTTCCGGCGGAAATCTTGCCTGAAGCTTCCAGCGCCTCGATCATCGCGACGCCGATGCGGTCCTTCACAGAGGCGATCGGGTTGAAAAACTCGAGCTTGGCGAGCAGGTTGGCAACAATGCCTTTCTCCCTGGCAAACTTGTCCAGCCGCACCAGCGGTGTGTCACCGATTGTCTCGGTGATCGAGTTGTAGATTTTGCCGCGGCCACGCTTCGCCATGATTTACTCCCTGGGATTATGGCGCGACACAATAGGCCCAAGCCGCGAAAAAGCGAGAGGTTCCGCGTCAATATCGGGACAAAGGCGCGCAATTTCATCCCAACAAGGCGACTGTTTCAGGAATAGTGTTCCGGCAGTTGTTTCGGCAGCGGCGTCACGTTGCGCAGACACCACAGGCCGGATTACGTCGAGTTGCGCCGGGCCAGCTATCCATCGGCCAGCAAAACAACCCCGACCGCGACGACCAGTGCCGCCAGCAGGCGGGCACCCCATGGCCGTTCGCCAAAGAACACGACACCAATCAATGCGGCGATGATGACACTGGATTCACGCACCGCCGACACGGCGCCGATAGGGGCTATGGTCTTGGCATAGAGCACAATGCCATAGGCGGTGAATGCCAGCAGGCCGCCGATCATCCCGATGCCAAAGGCGCGGGCATCGAAACGCTGGCGTCGCCGGATTCTCGGCAGCAGAACTACCAGCGCCACAGGTGCTTCCAGCAGAAACAGCCAGCCCATGTAGGCCAGCGGATTCTGCGACCAGCGCACGCCTACGCCGTCAGCCACCGAGTAGGCTGAAATCGACAGGCCGAGCAGTACGGCGAACTGGACAGCGCGCCGGTCAGCACTTGCCGCGCCGCGCTGGAAGGCGATGAGGCAGATGCCAAGCGATATCAGCGCCAGTCCGGCCAGTCCGGACGGCGACATGGTCTCGCCCAGCACGAGATAGCTGCCCAGCGCCACAAGCGCCGGGGCCATACCTCGCGAGATCGGGTAAACCTGGCTCAGGTCGCCAAGCCTGTATGCCTGGAACATCAGCGCGTAATAGAGATAGTGGATCAGCGTCGAGATGATGATGAGCGGCCAGCTGGCCGGGGCCGGCAGACCGGCCACGAGGATGAGGGCAATGCCGCCCAGGGCATGCATGAACGCGACCGCCGCCAGCGTCAGTGCACGATCGCCTGCGCCCTTCACGACGGCATTCCAGCTTGCATGCATGACAGCGGCGGCCAGCACAATCGTCAGCGCAAATGGAGACATTCGGGATGCACGGCCTCGGGAGCGAATATGCCCGATGGCCTGATATCCTCAAAAAGATGCGACGTCATCAAGCCGGCAAAGGAATTGCCCGGCCTGGCCCAGGATGTTTATTACCTGACAGCCGCAACCATCGGCGTCTGGCCCTTGCGGATGGTGACCCAGCGGCCTGTGTGCTGGCTCGACTGGCGCTTCAGGTAGGTATAGGCAGTTTCCTGCCATTCGGTGACCTGCTCGCTCAGATTGTCGAGAATGAAATCACCCTTGTCGGTACGTACCGTCAGTACGGCGTGACCCTCACCATCAGGCTTGCGCACAACAGTGATCAGCAGGTTGGCGATCGGAATGCCGGCCTGCCTGAGGGCGCGCTGCTTCTCCAGCACGTAATCCTCGCAATCGCCAACGCCATTGACCGGGTAGGCCCAGACTTCGTCCTTGCCGTATATATCCAGGTCGCTCATCGGCTTGACCGAACTGTTGACTGCCGAATTGATGGCAACGATCTTGCGCCAGACCGGGCCGGTCATGCGCACAGGACCAGCATCGCGGCTGCGGATCGAGCACTCGTCCTGATTGATCTGGCAGAATTCGTAGTGGCCAATCGGCTGGGAGGTAATGCCGCCTACAGCCATCGGGCTGCCGGCCGATGCGGTCGAGGACCCGGCAAACGTGAAAACAGCGCCCGCAAGCGCCGCACGCAAAGCTGTCCCCCTTTTCCCGCTCAGACCCATACGCCCCTCGTTCTTGTTAATGAAACGTTAAGGTTGGGCGTGCTTGCAGTCAACGCAAGATGGTTACCAAATGATGAATATGGTTACCAACCGGCGGCATTGGGGCATAAAAAAGGCGGCGCTCGACGCGCCGCCTTGATTTTAAAGGATAATTCGGCCTGATCGCGGTGGATCAAGACGCCGTGATCAGCTGTTTCCTGCTCTGGACGCGGTCGGGAAGAGGCGGGCAAGTCCCTCTTCATCGCCCTTTGCCAGCAACCCGGCCTGCTCAACCCAGCGCTCGCGAGCGATTCGGCCGTCAAAAGCCAGCAATTCCTCAACCCGCTTGATCTCCGCCGCAGTCCACCTGGCGATCTGCTCGAAGCTGGTGACACCCAGCCCGCGCAGAGCCTTGTCGTTGGCCGGGCCAATGCCGACAATGCGGCGCAGATCGTCACTCTCGACAACCGTCAGCTTTGCCTGTTTGGCGGCCTTCGGACGGGCTACGTGTGTGTTGATGAAGTCGCAGATGCGCGGCGCAATCTCCGCGCGGAAGCGCGAACCGTTGAACACGCCGTAATGGCCGACATCCGGCTGCATGTAATAGGTTTTCATGTTGTCGGGAACGTTGACACAGAGGTCGAGCGTGGCCTGGGTCTGGCCGAGCCCGGAAATGTCGTCATTCTCGCCCTCAACGGCCAGCACGGCAACATTGCGGATTTTCGAGCAGTCGACCAGTTCGCCGCGGTGCATCAACTCGCCCTTCGGCAGCGAATGCTTGACGAACACGGTGTCGACCGTCTGCAGGTAGAACTCGGCGGTGAGATCCATAACCGCCAGATACTCGTCGTAGAAATCGCGGTGCTTCTCGGCGCTGTCACCATCATGCTTCACGAGGTGCATGAAGAAGTCCTTGTGGGCGATGATGTGCCGGTCAAGATTCATGCTCATGAAGCCGGACAACTGCAGGAAGCCCGGGTAAACGCTGCGGCCAAAGCCCGGCAGCGGCCACGGAACCTGCATGATGACATTGCCGAGGAACCAGTCGATGCCCTTTTCCTGCGCCAGAAGGTTCACGGCAGTCGGATTGCGGCGCGTATCGATCGGGCCGCCCATCAGCGTCATCGTGGCAGGCGCAAACTTGTCGCCGCGCGCTTCCATCACCGCCGTTGCGGCGAGCACCGGAACCGATGGCTGGCAGACGCCGATGACATTGGTGCCCTCACCAAGCTCGTGCAGCATCTCGATGATGTAGTCGATATAGTCTTCCAGATCGAAGGTGCCCTCCGAGGTCGGCACCATGCGGGCATCGATCCAGTCGGTGATATAGACCTCGAAATTCGGCAGCATCGTCTCGACCGTGCCGCGCAGCAATGTCGCGTAATGGCCGGACATTGGTGCCACGATCAGCAGCTTGTGGTCCGGGCGGCGTCCCTTGGGCAGGTCACGCTGGAAATGGATGAGGTCGCAGAAGGGGCGCGACCAGACCACTTTCTCGGTGACCTTCACCTCCTGGTGATCGACCTTGGTCGTCGGCAGGTTGAAGGCCGGCTTGGCATAGCGGCGCGTGGTGCGCTCGAACAGCTCGGCCCAGGCGGCTATCATGCGGCCAGCCGGCGTGTGGGTCCAGGGATTGAGCGGGTTGCTGTAGAGAACGCGCGTCGCCTCGCTCAACGCGCGATAGGGCTGGAGGGCCGCATAGCCCATCTCATAAAACTGGTAGAACATTGCAACCCCTGTATCCGGTTTGCCAAACCCCAGGCGCAAAGCTCCTGCGGAACGATCTTCCCCCGCTGCAGGTTAGCAAAGAAATGCTGCATTGCAATAGAGACTTCCCTGCACGTCAACGTCCCACTTTCGTGCAAGATATTGAAAAAATTGATTACCTAACGGAAGTTTCTACGCCGGATTCGCGCAAAGGTTGTGCGCTGCGGGATCAATCAAAGCCCTCGACCAGAACGATTTCTCCGTCAGCGACCTTCTGCCGGATTCCAGCTGCGTGCTGATACTCCGCAGAATTGTAGCAATCCTCGGCATGTTTGAGCGATGGAAACTCTATGATCACGTTGCGGCCCCGGGCCACGCCTTCAGCTGCAACGTGGTTTCCCCCGCGCGCCAGAAACTTCGCACCGAAGCGCTCGAAGGCGGGTTTGGCGGCGGCAACGTAATCCTTGTAGTTCTCGGGATCGCGAACATCGACGCGCGCGATCCAGTATCCTTTCGGCATTCTCTCCTCCTGCGAAATTGACCGTCGGCGTTAAGCCGACGCCATTTCGTCAAGGATAGCCTGTGCCGCTGCCCGCCTGTCAATTGCGCCAATGATCGGCCTGACGCAGACCAGGTGCGAGGAGCCGTTGCGGATCGCCTGCGCCGGCGTGACCACACGTTTCTGGTCGCCGGGGTCAGAGCCAACCGGGCGAATGCCGGGCGTCACCACGGCCTTGTCGGGGCCGACGATCTTGCGCACGGCCGCAGCCTCTTGCGCCGAGCAGACGACGCCGCCCATTCCGGCATGAAAGGCCTGTTCGCCGCCGGCTATGAATACGACCCGCACACGCTGGTGCTGCGCCGCGCCGAACA
>CAYZQP010000232.1:0-6328 GCA_964480545.1 uncultured Mesorhizobium sp.
CGCCCGAGTTCAGGTCGAGGCCCATGAATGTGTCACCGGGCTGCAAGAGCGCCAGGAAAACGGCCTGATTCATCTGCGAACCGGAGTTGGGCTGTACGTTGGCGAAATTGCAGCCGAACAGCTGCTTGGCGCGCTCGATGGCGAGTTCCTCAGCGATATCAACGAACTGGCAGCCGCCATAATAGCGCTTGCCCGGATAACCTTCGGCATATTTGTTGGTGAGGATCGAGCCTTGAGCTTCCAGCACGGCGCGCGAGACAATGTTCTCCGAGGCGATCAGCTCAATCTCATGACGCTGACGTCCGAGTTCCTTGCCGATGGTGCCGAAAATGTCGGGATCCACTTCGGAAAGAGGAGCGTTGAAAAAGCTGGTGAGCCGGTCGGAAGCCATCTGAATTCCCTGCAAGATTGGAAAGGCAGCGGGCAATTAACATAGGGTTATCGGGGTGACCACGCCGAAGCGCGAATTTTCCTGCACCTTTTGCGTCACGCCTTGTGTTTGCTGTCAATTGTCGCCTGGCCCAGCGTGATTTCGCGGAATAGCGCCTGGATCGTGTGGTCGTTGATCTCGCCGTTCATCAGCATTTTGCGCAGTTGCTCGCTCTCGGCCTCCGCCGCCGCACTGCGCAGTTCCACCTGCGCCCGTTGCTCGGCGCGAGCCTCCTCGGGCAGCGACTCGCCCTGCTCCAGCGCGGCGATACGGCGTTGATAGCCCGCGATCAAACCGGCAGCGACGGCCTGGCGCGGTGTAGGCGCGCCGGTTTCGCTGTTCGAGCCACCGGCAATCGATTCGAGGCTGGTAATGGCAGCTTGCGCCGCTGCGATGCGGGCCGTGCGCATTTCGTGGGCGGCAGCGTTATGCCCATCATGCGGCAGATTGCGGGTCAGCACGGGCAGCGCCAGCCAGGCGATGATCATCCACCAGAAGATGACGCCGCTGGCGAGAAAGATCGCCAGTTCGCGCGCCGGAAAGGCTGAGCCATCGCGCATCAGCAGCGGCAGTGACAGCACGCCAGCCAGGGTGACGGCGCCGCGCACACCGGCAATGGTCGCGGTCAGCTTCGCCCTCAAGCCGGCAATGGCCGTCGGCAGGCCCATCAGGCCTCCGACCGAGCTGGTCACCAGTATGAATGCAAACCGCAGCGCCATCAGGCAGAGCACCAGCGAAATTACCAGCACAAAACCCTGGAACCACGGCCCGCTCTCCAGCTCGGCCGGGATCGAGCGCGCGATGGCCGGCAGTTGCAGGCCGAGAAACACAAAGATCGCGCCATTCAGCGCGAAGCTGATCATCTGCCATGTCGAGCTGGCCAGCATACGCGCCGAGACGCTCAAGTGCCGGAACAGCCCCCAGCGCGACATGAAAAGCCCGGCAAACACGGCAGCCAGCACGCCGGAGGCGTGGAAATGCTCTGCCAGCAGATAGGCGAGAAAGGGCAGGATGACGATGACGAGAACCTGCGCCTCGGCCACGCCGGATTGCATTTTCGACAATATTTTCAGAGCCTTGCTGGCTATAAACAAACCAATGAATCCGGCTGCAGCGCCGCCCAGCACCGCCAGCACGAAGGCCCAGGATGCTGCAGTGAGCGAGAAGCTACCTGTCAGCGCCGCAGCCACCGCAAAGCGGAACATGACGAGGCCGGACGCATCGTTGAGCAGCGACTCGCCTTCCAGCAGATGCAGCAGGCTCGGCGGCAGCTTGTCCTTGTCGACGATAGACGACACGGCCACCGCATCGGTCGGCGACAGCACCGCAGCCACGGCAAACGCTACGACCAGTGGCATTTCCGGCACGAGCCAGTGCAACGCGTAGCCAAATGTCGCGATGGTGAAGAACACCAGCCCGAAAGCCATCAGCGCAATCGGCACGCGCAGTTTCCAGAACTCGCGCTTGGGTGCCTGCCATGCGTCGGCAAAAAGCAGTGGCGGGATGAACACCAGCAGAAACAGCTCGGGCTCAAGCTCGACATGTACCCCGCGCGCCACCGGCCAGGCCAGAAGCGCGCCGATACCAATCTGGACAATGGGCAAAGGAACGATGCGCAGCAGCCTCGCCAGCGGCAGCGAGGCGATGACCGCAACAACCAGCACAAGGATGAGCGAAAAGTTCTGCATGGACGCGCAGGATTATCCCGCGACAGGTGGAACGCAACACCATTCAAACGCAAAAAAGCCGCCCGGGGGCGGCTTTTCGAAGCGCAGGCAGACGCCTCAATTCATTGAGGAAATCTGCAATTCATCAACGCCGTCGCGGCCATAGATGTCGTCGCGGAACTGGACGACGCCCGGACCGGTGGACCATGCGGACACGTAGCTGAAATAGACCGGAACGGGATCAGCAACCTTGACGAACTTGTTCTCGCCCGTCTTGATCTGGTCCTCGATATTGGCGCGGTCCCATTGTGGCGTGTTCTTGAGGATCCAGACCACGAGATCGCGCACGTTCTGGACGCGCACGCAGCCCGAGGAGTCAAACCGCATCAGCTTGTTGAACAGGCCCTGCGACGGGGTGTCGTGCATGTAGACACCATCCGGCGACGGGAAGTTGATCTTGACCGAGGCCATCGCGTTGATCTTGCCCGGGTCCTGACGCAGCAGATACTTCGCCGCCTCCTCGGTGTTCCAGTCGATCTGCTCCGGCGGAATCTCGCTGCCGTCGGGGCGCAGAATGCGGATGCCGCTCTTGGTCAGGTATTGCGGATCCTTGCGCATCATCGGGATGATGTCCTTGCGGACGATCGAGGTCGGCGCATGCCAGTACGGGTTGATGACGATCTCATTGATCTTCGAGTTCACAATCGGCGTCTGGCGGTCAATCTTGCCGACGATTGCGGTGTGACGCAGCACAACGCGGCCGCTCTCCACTGCCTCGATCTGGGCAGCCGGGATGTTCACGAACACATAGCGCTGGCCGAGATCGCCGCCCATGGTGCGCAGACGCACAAGGTTGGTCTCGAGCTGGCCGAGGCGTACCGGTGCCGAAATGTTCATCGCAGCGTTGGTGTACTGGCCGGTGACGCCATCCGCCGGCAGGCCGTGACGCTTCTGGAAGCGCTTCAGTGCGGCATCGACATAGGTGTCGAACGACTGGGATACGCCAGCCTCTGCAGACATGTCGCCCGAGGCAATCAGGCGGCGACGCAGCAATTCGACGTTGGGATCGGTAACGCCCAGTTTCAGCTTCTTGTTGGTCGGAACCTGGCCCCAGCCACCCTGGGCGACGATGCCCTGATACTGGCTGATTGCTGCCTCGGTGTTCGAGACAGTCTCGGGCGTGAAAATAGGTGTCGTGGTCGACACCCGGGCCGGCTGGCCGGAGGCGCTCATCTGGGCATCGAAAGAGTCATCCCAGTTGCCGCGCTTCGGCGAATTGAGAATCTCTGCGATCGGATCCTGGTTCTGCGCCCAGGCCGCGCCAGCTACTGTCGTCAGAGCGAAAGCGCCCGTGTTTGCAAGAAACGCGCGTCTGCTTTTCATCTTCAAGATCGTCCACCTAAACCCGCACAATCGTGCGACATTGTCTAAATCATCAACCTTAACAGAAACTCACTGTTCTGTCAGCGACCGGCGGCCATCGCATTGAACCCGTCGCTCCGAAGGTCGTGAAACCCCAGTGTGTATATGGGGAAGCCATGCGAATATGGCCGTTATTTGGCCCATCCGGGCGGCCGGGCGGAGTTACACGAATTTGTGAGCGAACCGGCCAGGCAAAACGCCAAAAGGGCGACCGCTTGCGCGGCCGCCCTCGAGGCGACAGGTTCCTCTCCTGAAGCCTACATGCGGTAGGCGATGGTGTCGTTCCAGAAGCGATCAAGGCGCTGAAGAGCCTTGTTCATCGACTTGAACTCTTCCTGGTTGATGCCGCCAACCTGCTCGATCGAGCCGACATGACGCTCATAGAGCTTGGCCACAACTTCTGCGATGGCGTTGCCCTTGGGCGTCAGGCTGATGCGGACCGAACGACGGTCAATGCGCGAGCGCTGGTGGTTGATGAAGCCGAGGTCGACGAGCTTCTTCAGGTTGTATGATACGTTCGAGCCAAGATAGTAGCCGCGGGTGCGCAGCTCGCCTGCTGTCAGCTCGGCATTGCCGATGTTGAAGAGCAGCAGCGCCTGGATCGAGTTGATGTCCGAACGTCCCTGACGGTCAAACTCATCCTTGATGACGTCCAGCAGACGGCGGTGCAACCGCTCGACCAGCTGAAGAGATTCCAAGTAGAGATTACGAATAGCCTCACGGCTTTCATTAGGTGCAGATGCGGGCATCGCCGCCGAACGCGAAGAGATCATAACTGTTACCTTTTTGTCTGTCGCCTGGCAGCTATTTTTTCTTGCCGCCTTGTAGCAGAAGGTAACAGGCACCTCTAAAATTCGACTTAAACGCCTCAGTTAACAGCAGATTAACGGGATGTGTTGCGTCTTATGGTTAAGATATTGTCGTCTTCAATACAATTTTAACGAAATTCAGGCGCCGTCATGCGGCGCTGCTGCCGCAGCCATATGCGCATTGCCACGTAGGCAGCCAATGCCGCCACGTGCGCCACAACGATGGGCGTGCGGCTGCCAAAATACTCCGGATAACCGACATACATGGCAGACTCGCCAACCGCACAAATGAACCAGACAACGGCGCCCCAGGACGCTGTCATCCACAACCCGATTGCGGCAAACGGGAAAAACACTGCCAGGCACACACTCGCGACCTGCCAATGCACAGGCATCAGGTCAAAGCGCCACCAGTCACCGGGATAGAAGCCGAGCAGCCGGACCCAGTACAGGACGCCAAACATCAGGCAGTAGATCGCGACGGCACGCTGGAGCCAGACAAAGGCAAGCTCTGAGGTGGTCGGAGCAAGGGTCGCCTTGTTGGTCAGCACAGTCACAATGCGAGGTCTCCACCCGGCGGTTCTGCGAAATAGCAGTCGACCATGGCGGGCGTTACCGATGACAGATCTGCCGGATTCCACCTGGGCGACTCACCCTTGTCTATGATGGCGCAGCGGATGCCCTCATAAAAGTCCTCGCCAGCCAGCATGCGGTTGAGGATGCGGAACTCCATCCGCATGCAATCTGCCATGGACATGGTCTGACCGGCCGAGATTTGCCGGTGCGTGACTTTCACGCTGGTGGGCGAGCGGGAGCGGATGGTTTTCAGGATACCGGCAGCAAGTTCCCCGGACTGCTCCGCCTCGAGCGCTGCGATGATGCCCTCGACCGTGTCCGCAGTGAACCAGCCGTCTATTCTCGCCCAGTCAGCAAGGTCGGTTTCGGGCTTCGGCATCGTGAAAAAATTCCGCAAGGTCTGCTCGACATTGCCGTCCCGCGCCAGCATGTCGACCAGCGCAGGCAGGTCGGCGGCTTTGGCCGGGTGGGTCGCGAGGCCCGACCACATGGCGTCGCCCCATTTGATGCGCGCGCCGGTCAAGGCCAGGTACATGCCGAAATTGTCCGCCAGGTCCGGTAGCAGGTGGCTGCCGCCGACATCGGGGAAGAAGCCGATACCGACTTCCGGCATGGCGAAGAGCGCGTTCTCGGTCATCACGCGATGCGAGCCATGACAGGAAATGCCAACGCCGCCGCCCATGACGATGCCATCTATGACTGCGACATAGGGTTTCGGATAGCGCTCGATCTGCAGGTTCAGGCGATACTCCTCGGCAAAGAACGAGGCGTCCGGGTTTGCCTTGCCATTGTACACCGCCATCAGGTCGCCGCCGGCGCAGAAGGCACGGCCCTCGCCCTTGATGATGACCAGTTCGACGCCCGCATCGTCCTGCCAGGCGCCGAGCGCTGCGGTCATAGCCCGCACCATCGGAAGGTTCAGCGCATTGAGCGCCTTTGGGCGCGTCAGGGTTATGATGCCGGCAACGCCGGTGCGTTCGAAGCGAATTTCATCGCCTCCTCCAAAGTCAACGATCGTACTCTCGGACATGTCGCCTCCACACAGGCCGCAAGTGCTAAGGGCCACGAAAGACGACGTCAACCGGGGGTCAACCGTGGGGTCAACCGGAGGCACCTGCGAGACAGTCCGGCGCATTGGAGCGGACGCTGGCCCGTGCTATGGCGGCGCATCGGAGTTGCCAATGAACAAGTTCACCCGCGCCACGCCTGCCCGCAGCGTTGACGAAATCACCGGATCGCGGCGGCAGCGCCGCCTGCGCAAGGCCGACTGGTCGCGCCGGCTGGTGCAGGAGAACCACCTGACGGTGAACGACCTGATCTGGCCGATCTTCCTCACATCGGGCAAGAATGTGCGCGAGCCGATCCCGGCCATGCCCGGCGTGTTCCGGCTGAGCCTCGACCTCGCAGTCAAGGAAGCCGAGCGT
>CAYZQP010000233.1:0-6322 GCA_964480545.1 uncultured Mesorhizobium sp.
CTCACCGTCACGCTTCGCGTGCCACCTCTCCCCCCGTTCCGGAGGGAGAGGAGTGGAGCCAGGCTGGAAAAGCACTACTCCGCAGCAGTCGGTAGCGGCTCGGACTTGTCGTTGGCGGGATCAGCCAGCACGCCACTTGCTGTGGTGACGACAGCCTGCTCCTCCGTGCGTTTCTCCCGTCTGAACAGTTTGCGGAAGAAGGCGTGAACCTTGCTGTCATTGCTGCGGGTGAAGATCATTAGCATGGATGGCGTGACGATCAGCGTCAGCACGGTGGCGAAGGAGAGGCCGAAGACGATGGCCGATGACAGCGCAACCCACCACTGCGTGGACGGGGCGTTGATCGTCGTCTCCTGATGGCCGATCTCAAGGCCAAGGCCAAAGGCGATCGGCAGAACCCCGAGGATGGCGGACATGGCGGTCAGCACGACCGGGCGGGCGCGCTCTCGGCAGGTCTGCAGCACGGCCTCCATCTTGTCCCAGCCTTCATGGCGCAGGCGGTCATAGGTGTCGATGAGCACGATGTTGTTGTTCACGACGACGCCTGCCAGCGCGATGAAGCCGATGCCGGACATGACGATGACGAAAGTCTGGCCGGTCAGCAACATGCCCAGCAGCGCACCAACGATTGCCATAATGACGCAGGTCAGCACGAGGAAGACCGAGGTGAACTTGTTGAACTGCGCCAGCAGCACGATGAAGATGAGGAACATGGCAGCGCTGAAGGCGCTGACCAGGAAGTTCGCGGCTTCTGCGCTGTCCTCATCCGAGCCGCCAAGTTTCCACTCGATGCCCGCCGGGGCTTCGGCTTTGGAAAACTCGGTGACGGCGTTGCGCACAGCTGCCTGCACCTCTGCCACCTGGAAACCGGTGGCGACGTTGGCCTGCACAGTGATTGTGCGCTTGCCGTCGATACGGTTCAGAATGCCCAGTGTCATTTCCGGCTTGCGGGTGACGAAGTTGGAGATTGGCACCGAGCCCTGTGCCGTCTCGATGCGCAACTGGTCGAGTTCGGACAATGTGCGGCGATCTTCCGGCAGACGCAGGCGGATATCGACGGCATCGTCGGCACCGGCAGGACGGTAGTCGGTGAGTTTCAGACCCCCGGTGACCAACTGCACGACAACGCCAACCGACATCGGCGAAATGCCATACTGAGCCGCCTTGGAGCGATCGATTTCGAGCGCCCAGTCGATGCCGGGTGGCGGCAGGCCGTCATTCAGGTCGATGACGCCGGGCACTTTGGCAACTTCGGCGGCAACCCGTTTGGCGTAATCGTTCAGGCCGGTCGGGTCGGTGGCGGACAGGATAACCTGGACGGCCTTGCCGGTTGGCGGGCCAGCGTCGGGCACGCGCACCTCGACATCCACGCCGGGTATGCCGGCCATGGCAACGCGCAGGTCGTTCAGAATGTCATGGGCGGGCTTGCGCTCGCGCCAGTCGATGAACTCGTAGTTGATGACACCGACGACATCCTCGGGCACCTCGCCGCCGCCACGCGTCTTGCCGGCGCGCGAATAGACATTCTTGATGCCCGGCCAGCCGATCAACCTGTTCTCTGCCTCGCGCGTCACCGCGTCCATTTCGGCGAGTGAAAGATTGCCGCGCGCATGCACGTAGAGCAGGCCGTAATCCGGCTCGACACTCGGGAAGAACTCGGTGCCGTGGTTGTATTTGGCGTAGGCGTACATGCCACCACCAAGGATCGCGATGGTCAGCACAACGGCAGTGATCGGGTAATGAACCGCCTTGTTGACCACGGCCATGTAGAGGCCGTCCTTGTGCTTCTCCTCCTCATGCGGCGCCTTGCCGATGATCGCGCCGATGGCGGGCGCAAAGATCAGCGCGTAGGCCATGGAGGCGGCCAGCGTGACGATCAGGGTGATTGGCAGATATTTCATGAAATCGCCGACAATGCCGGGCCAGAACAGCAGCGGCGAGAAGGCGGCGATACGGGTCAGCGTGGCGGCGATAACCGGACCGGCCATGCGCTTGGCGGCCTCCTCAAAGGCCGCCACCTTGTCCATGCCTTCATGCATGCGGCGCTCGGCATATTCCGTGACGATGATCGCGTCATCGACCAGCATGCCGACTGCGAGGATCAGCGAGAACAGCACGATCATGTTGATCGTGTAGCCCATCAGCGCCAGCAGCAGGATGCCCATCAGGAACGAGGCGGGGATGGCGATGCCGATCAGGATCGAGGCGCGCCATGCGAGCGAATACAGGATGACGATGAAGACCAGGATCACCGCGATCAGAACGTGGTTCTGAAGGTCCATCAACAGCTGGTTGACGAAAACCGACTTGTCCTGGGTGTAGGCGACCTTCAGGTCCGGCAGCGTTGCCTTGCTCTCCTCGACGAAGGCCTCCGCAACCTTCTTCGCGCCCTCGATGGTCTCGACGACGTTGGAGCCGATGCGCTTCTTCACCTCAAGCACGATGGCCGGCTTGCCGTCGAGGCGGGCGATGGTCGTCGGATCGACAAAGGTCGAGCGCACCGTGGCGAGATCACGCACGCGCACCACAGCGTTGGGCCCCGCGATGATCGGCAGGTTGGCGACATCTTCCGGTGTCTCGATCAGGGCCGGAACCTTGATCGCGTACTTGCCCTCGGCACCTTCAATTGCGCCGGCGGCCACGAGATTGTTGGATGCGCCGATGCCCTGGATCATCTGCTCCAGACGCATGTTGTAGGAGGCCAGCTTGACCGGGTCGATAATGGCCTCGACCAGCTCGTCGCGCGAACCCTGCAGCGGTGCCTCAAGAACGCCGGGCACTTCCTCGACGCGGCGCTGCAACTCCTTGCCGGCCGCAGTCAGCGTGCGTTCGGGGATATCGCCGGAGAGCGTAATGAAGACGACCGGGAATTCCGACAGGTTGATTTCATTGACCGTCGGCTCCTCGACGCCCGCCGGCAGGTCGCGCTTGGCGTCCTGCACCTTGTTGCGGGTTTCGATCAGAGCGTCGTTCAGGTTTACCGAGGGCTCGAATTCAACGATGACGTTGCCGCCGCCCTGATAGGCGTTGGACTTCATCTCCTTGAGGCCCTTGAGGCTTTTCAGCTGTTGCTCGACGGGGCGCAGCAGCAAGCGCTCGGAATCCTCGGGCGAGATGCCCTGATAGATCAGCGAGACATACATGATGGGCACGGCCACATCAGGCTCGGCCTCTTTCGGCACAGCCCGGTAGGCGAGCGCGCCGGCGACAATGAGCATGACCAGAACAGACAGCGTCAGTCGCGCGTTCTGAATGGCGATTTTGACGATATCCATGTTTTATGTCGCCGTCAGTTCGTGCCGGACGAGCCAGCGAGTTTCTTCAACGTCTCGATGTCAGCCTGCACAGGCTTCACCTCTTCGCCGTCACGCACGAGGTCCTGGCCGGCAACGATCACCTGCGCGTCGGCAGGAATGCCGCCGAGGATCAAACCCTGTGGCGTGTCGTCGACCAGGTCGATCGGAAAGAACACAACCTTGTTGGCCGGATCGACGGCACGGATGCCGAGATCGCCTGAGCCGCTCAGCGTCACCACAGAGCGTGGCAGGGCGACCGAATCGACACTGGCCGAGCGCAGGGTGATTTCGGCGGTCATGCCGGCGGGGATTTTCAGATCCGGGTTTGGAATATCAACCTCGACACGGAAGGTGCGGGTGGCCGGGCTGGCGGCGCGGCTGATGTAGCTGACGACACCTTCGACCTTCTCGCCATTGACCAGCATGGCTTCTGCCTTGTCGCCGACAGAGACGTAGCCGAGGTCGCGTTCGCTGACCTCGCCCTTGACCATAACGGGATCGAGGCTGAGCAGGGTGAGCACCGGGCCACCCTGGCCAACGGAGCTGCCAAGCTCGACATTGACCTCATCAATCACGCCATCAAAAGGTGCCTTGACCTGAATGCGGTCGAGGTCGGCCTCGGCGGCCTGCAGTTGCGATTTGGCCGAAGCCAGTGCTGTCACGGCGCTATCGAGCGACAGTTTCGCCGAGGTGCCGGAGCGGGTGAGCCTGCGCGCGGCTTCAAGTTCAGCCTCGCGCTGCTTCACTACCTGCTTTGCCGTGGCGATTGCTGCGGGCTTGTCTTCCGGGTCAAGCGACAGCACGAGGTCGCCAGCCTTGACGGCGTCACCCTGCTTGAAGGGCAGTTCGAGGATAATGCCGCCGGCGCGTGTTGCCAGCACCGCGCGCTTGTCGGCTTCGGTCTGTCCGGCAAGCTGGATGGCCCGGGCGTGTTCGATGCGCGGCGGCTTGACCACTGCAACTGTGCGCAGCGTTGGCGCCGTCGGATCTGCGGGCTTTGCCGTTTCAGGGGTGGTGCCTTCGGCAGCGGCGGGCTGGGCCTGGTCCTCGGCAGCAGCGCTGCCGACGGAGGAAAACTTGCCGGTGCCCATCCACGCGGCAAAACCGATCAGCACGGCAACAGCCGCGAACTTGTGCAACTTGAATCTGGCCATGCCGCTCTGTTCCGCTCGCGGGCGGAAAGCCGCCCAACCCTCTCAATGACGTCTGAAGTGGGGCGTCGCCGACAGGGCTTCAACCCGAATATTTCCGTACACGTCCAATTTTCCCCGGGTCATATACGAAAATGTGACCTCTAGACAGCCCGAAAACGCTTGTCGCTCACGAATCAGGCGGACATGGGGCGCCCGCAGCTGTCCAGGCCTGCAAAGCGCGAAAAGTTTCATCGGCCGAGAAGGGCGCGGGCTCGCGGCCCGGGCCGGGGTCCCAGCCCCAGGCAACCAGCTTGTCGTCGCGGATGTGGTTTGCCAGCGCCTCGAAGTCGCGGCCACCGTTGCGGGCGGGATCCTTGATCTGCTCGCAAATCTGCTTCGAGGATTTGCCGAACCACGCCATCTCGACGGGTGCCAGATGCCAGTTATGCGCGCCGGGCGGGCCGTGCAGGACCTTGGAATTGCTCTCGAAATGGCAGGATGTGCAGCGCAGGCCGGGATTGCCGAAGCCCGAACCATCGTGGCCGCGCTGGGCGTTGAAAGCGTGGGTGCGCGGCTCCGGGCCATAATGCGCGCCGGACCAGCGCGGGCGGTCATCATCGACATGGCAGTTGGCACAGCGCGGATGCGCGAAGACCGGGAAGAGCTTCTCGCTCCACTGCGCGAGGCCGGCGGCGGTGTCGACGGCTGGAGGTGTTTGTGTGGCGTCCTGGGCGAGCGCGGGCCCGGCAAAAAGCGCGATGGCAGCAAGAGTCAGGAGAGTTTGCCTCATGCGAACTTTACCTCCTTCGACAGAGGCAGGGAGCGGATGCGTTTGCCGGTCAGGGCAAAGATCGCGTTGGCGAGCGCAGGGGCTGCAGCGGGCGTGCCGGTCTCGCCGACGCCACCCATGCGATGATGGTTCTCCAGGATGGCGATCTCGAACTCGGGCGTCTGGAAGATGCGCATGGAATCGAAATCGTGGAAATTGGTCTGCTCGACCTTGCCATCCTTGAAGGTTATCTCCTGATTCATCGCCGCCGAGAGGCCGAAGATCGCACCGGAGAACAGCTGTGCCTCGATGATACCGGGATCGATGGCCTCGCCGACATCGCAGGCGATCCACATCTTCTCGATCTTGATGCCGGCGGGCGTGTCGGCGACCTGGCAGACCTGCGCGCACCAGGAGCCGAAGGCCAGCGTGAAGGCAAAGCCCTTGGCCTTGCCGGCGGGCAGAGCCTCGCCCCAGTTCGACATTTCCGCGACCTTGTTCACCACGCCGAGTGCCGCCGGATAGTCGGCCAGCAGCTTGCGCCGGAGTTCAACGGGATCGATTTTCCCGGCAGCAGCGACCTCGTCCATGAAGCACTCGTGGAAGTAGCCGTTTTGCGAGCAGCCGACCGAACGCCAGAAGCTGACGGGGATGGTGAGTGGCGCCTGGATGCCAGTGACGCGGCGGTTGGCGATCTTGTAGGGCTGGTCATGCACACCCTGGGTGATGGCGTTGTCCGGGCCAGGCGGTGACCAGCCGGGGAACAGCCGGCCGATGATGCTGGCGACCATGTGCTGCGCACTCATGCGCATGTCGACGGCGACCGGCAGGCCATCGTCACCGATGCGCGCGCGCATTTTCGCCACCGCGCCGGGGCGGTAGCAGTCGTGCGTCATGTCCTCCTCGCGGGTCCATGTCACCTTGACCGGACGGCCATCGGTCTCCCGCGCGAGCAAGGTTGCGTAGAGCGCGTAATCCATCTCGCCGCGACGGCCGAAGGCACCACCCATCGCCAGCGTATTGATCGTGGCGTTTTCGGAGGTGACCCCGGCAAGGTCAGCGCAGAACCAGCGGATCATCACCGGCAGCTGGTTCGGCACCCACATGGTGAGCTTGCCGTCCCT
>CAYZQP010000234.1:0-2292 GCA_964480545.1 uncultured Mesorhizobium sp.
CTCGGGCTCCTGACGACACCGCTGCGCGACCGTTTCGGCATTCCGATCCGGCTGAATTTCTACACGGTCGAGGAACTGGAGAGCATCGTGCGGCGCGGGGCGCGCATTCTAGGCATGCCAATTGCCGATGATGGTGCGGTGGAAATCGCCAAGCGGGCGCGCGGCACGCCGCGCATTGCCGGACGACTGCTGCGCCGGGTGCGCGATTTTGCGCATGTGGCGGGTGCCGAGACGGTAGATCGCAAGACGGCAGATGCTGCTCTGTCGCGGCTGGAGGTCGATGCGCTCGGACTTGACCAACTCGACCGGCGCTACCTCAACATGATCGCGCGCAATTTCGGCGGCGGTCCGGTTGGTATCGAGACAATCTCGGCGGGTCTGTCCGAGCCGCGCGATGCGATCGAGGATATTATCGAGCCTTACCTGATCCAACAGGGATTTATCCAGCGCACACCGCGCGGGCGGGTGCTGACCGCCAACGCCTGGCGGCATCTCGGGTTGGAAGCACCGAAGGATCTGGCGCAACAGCAGATCAATCTGTTCCAGGAGGAGTGAGGTGGCTGAAGCTCCGCCGCGCCGCATGATTCAGTTCCGCGACGGCGCGCGGCAGTTCAGCTTCCGCATCGCTGGCGCGGCTATCGAGGATGGCTTCGTTCTGCTGCAAAATTTTCAGTGGTTCGAGAACACAGTGGAATGTCTGAGGGCAGCGAATGTAATGCCGGGCTTTCTGATTGATGGTCTGGCGGCTGCGCCAGGCGGCACCAGGCATTTGATCTGGCGCGATCCGGTCCGGGGGATGCCATGAGCTTTCATCCGCGCGAGGCGCAGGAAGACCAGATCATTCTGAAGATGTCGATCTGCCTGATCCTCGCTCTGGCATTTGGCATTGTTTGCTCGCTCTACCGGCACAATGCCGCCGACTATCGCGCCGTCGCGGCCAATCCGATGTCGGGGGAGGCCAGCTTCCGTTGCGAGTCGCCAGGCGAATGGAACTCTCCCTTCACTGCACGGGTGGCGTGGGACGGCGGTGCGCAGTCATTCTCCTATACCGCACCAACCGGGCGTCCAGACGTCTGCAGCCGCAGCGAAATTCCTGTCGTGCCGGTTGTCTTTCCTGCCGATGAACCCATCGCGCTGGTTTACGCTGGGCGAGTTCTAACAGTTGAAGACCGCCAACCAGATGTTCTTTGGTGCACTGGCGGCAATCGCGCTGTGTGCAGTTGGCCTTGTGTTCGCCTTCCGCTCCTACCTGCGCGAGAAGGAGTTCCAGAAGCGATACTAGCAACGGCGATAGCGCCGACCCTCGACGACAATCTCGTTCTTCCTGACGAGCTTGAAGGTCGTCGTTCCCTGCCACTTTTCGTCGGCAAAACCTTCGCAGGTCCGCTTCAGCGTATAGCTGTTACCCTTCTTGCGCGGACTGGAAACCGTGCATGATTCCTCCATCTGGGAGGCCTTTCCGCGCTCGATCGTCCAGTAATCATCGGCGCCCGCGCCGCACCACTGGCCATAGAGTGGCGAATAGTTGGCATTTTGCGCATGTGCAAAGCCTGCACTCCAGGCGATGATTACCCCGATAACCATAAACCTCAGCACTATGCCCGGTGACATGTTCTTGCCCGTACCCGAGATGATAATGCGTCAACTATAGTTCGCGCGTTGGCGTGTGCAATGGCCAACACTCGTTGCGTGTCTGCACGGAAAATTCACATGTACACCTCATGCCCGCCTGACGCACCGGACATATAGAAGGCATTGATGGAGCGGGCATGATTACACGGCGGGGACTTCTGAAGGGATTTGGTGCGCTGGCGCTGACCGGCTTCACCAGCGTTGCCTATGCCGGTTATGTCGAGCCGATGCTGATGACGCGTGTGACGCGATACGCGTTCACGCCGCCCAACTGGAGCAAGGCACCAAATCTGCGGGTAGCGGTACTGGCAGACATTCATGCCTGCCGGCCATGGATGACTCCGGAACGCATCGCCGGGATTGTCGCCCGCACCAATGCGTTGAAGCCTGACCTTACTCTGCTGCTTGGCGACTATGTTGCCGGGACCAACATCGTTCGCGACTGGGTGCATTCGTCTGAATGGGCACCCGAGCTTGGCAAGCTCGCTGCGCCGCTCGGCGTTTTTGCGGTGCTGGGCAATCATGACTGGTGGGAGGATCGCACGGCGCAGCGCGCTGGAGGCGGGCCGGTGATTGCAGGCAAAGCACTGGAAAAGGCTGGCATTCCGGTTCTCAGCAATGATGCGCTCAGACTGGAGAAGGACGGCAAGGGTTTCTGGC
>CAYZQP010000234.1:2302-3625 GCA_964480545.1 uncultured Mesorhizobium sp.
TCTGGCTCGCGGGGCTGGAAGACCAGATGGCACTGCTGCCGGGCAAGCGTTATGGCCGCAAGTGGATGCAAAGCCTGGCCGATGTTCCCGCGACAATGGCGAAGATCAGGGGCGACGAGGCGGTGATAATGATGGCGCACGAGCCGCACATTTTCCGGCGTATCCCGCAACGCGTGTCGCTGACCATCTCCGGCCATACGCATGGCGGGCAGGTCAACATTCTCGGCTGGACGCCGGGTCTTGGACAATCCGGCGGCGGGCACGCCTATGGCCATATTGTCGAGAATAACCGGCACCTGGTGGTGTCCGGAGGACTCGGAATGTCAATTGCGCCGATTCGCATCGGCGTGCCGCCCGAGATCGTGCTGATGGACCTCGGGCCGGTTGCAGCCGTCTGATACCAGGTCACAGGCCAGGCATGTATTTGTGGCCCGGTTCCGTTCTTGCGCCTGATCAGTACAGATTGCCGGCGGCTCAAGTTGTTTGCGCATGAAACTGTGCTGGTAGCGGCCGCCAAACTGCGATAATGGCGAAAATCAGGGACAGATTTTCAGACTCTGGAACCGGAGGGCTACATGTTTATTCGCAATCTCAGCCTGCTTGGCGGCGCGGCCGTCGTGGCGGTGTTTCTGGCGACGCCCGCCAGTGCGCTGACCATGCAGGAGTGCAGCGCCAAGTACAACGCGGCCAAGGATGCCAACAAGCTGGGCGGGAAGAACTGGAACGAGTTCCGCAAGGCAGAGTGCGCTGCGGACGACGCACCAGCAAAAGCACCGGCAAAGGCCGAGAAGGCACCCAAAGCCGACAAGGCACCAGCCAAGGCTGACAAGGCACCGGCAAAGGCTGCCAGGGAGACCGAAGCTGCCGGGCTGACCATGCAGGAATGCTCGACGAAGTATAATGCTGCCAAGGACGCGGACGCGCTGGGCGGCAAGAACTGGAACGCCTTCCGCAAGGATGAATGCGGTCCAGGTGCCAGCGCGACATTTGTGGCGCCCCGGAAAGCTGCGCCGAAGGCTACCGCTGCGAAGCCGGCTGCAGCAGAGACCGAGGCCGCTGGCCTGTCGATGCAGGAGTGCTCGGCCAAGTATCAGGCTGCCAAGGATGCTGACGCACTGGGTGGCAAGAACTGGAACGCCTTCCGCAAGGACGATTGCGGCCCGGGCGCGAGCGCGACCTTCGTAGCGCCCCGGAAAGCTGCGCCGAAGGCTACGGCTGCGAAGCCCGCAGCGGCAGAGACCGAGGCGGCTGGCCTGTCGATGCAGGAATGCTCGGCCAAGTATCAGGCTGCCAAGGATGCTGACGCACTGGGTGGCAAGAACT
>CAYZQP010000234.1:3725-5382 GCA_964480545.1 uncultured Mesorhizobium sp.
GGAATGCCTTCCGCAAGGACGATTGCGGCCCGGGTGCCAGCGCGACGTTTGTAGCACCCCGGAAAGCTGCGCCTTCGCTGGCGGCCGCTCCGGCTACCGGCGGACTTTCCATGAAAGAGTGCAGCGCGCGCTACCAGCAGGCCAAGGCTGACGGTTCTCTCGGCAGCCTGAAGTGGAATGATTTCCGCAAACAGCGCTGTGGTTCGGGCGCCGATGACGATGATGCGCCGAGCATTGATGAAGCCAGCTACGATGCCGAACCGGAACGTCCGGTGACCCGCGCGCCACGCGGTGTCGTTTTCCCCCGGGCGGTTTCGGCCAAGTTCCGCAATGAAACGCCGGCAAAGCAGCGCATGCGTACCTGCCTCGAGTCCTACTACGACAACAAGGACAACAACACGCTGAGCGGCTTGCGCTGGATCCAGAAGGGCGGCGGCTACTACAGCCTGTGCAACAACCGCCTGAAGGGCGAGTCGTAAGGCTCAAGCCTTGAGTTCGGAGCCCGGCGCGCAATCGCCGGGCTTTTTGCTGGAGGTCTCAGGAGAACATGTTCACCGGCAAACGCGCACCGACGCTCGGGCAGGATCTCGACCGCATACTCGTCAATCTATCTCTGATGGGCTTCTGCACGCGTCTTACGGGCGAAGAACTCATCGCGCGCTACAAGCCGCTGACGCCAGATGATTTCGCAATGGCAGTTCTGGTCGCAGAGGGATTTACGGAGCCTCTCCACGAGACCAGATGGCTGCGGCAGTTCAGGCAGATTTTCATCAACCGCTATGGGCACTCGGTCACGCCGGAAACATACAGTGTGGATGACTAAAGATTCTTCTGGAACATTTAAAGAACAAATGATAAACAATCAGCGTTTGTTCTTGTTTTAGGGGAAGTGCAATGTACAGATTGATTGTCTCAGCCGCCCTGCTTTCAGCGTTGGCGGTTCCCGGCGCCCTGGCCAATGAGCCCGCGCCGGCCAAACAGCTCTCTTTCAAGGAATGCGGCGCCCAATACCAGGCTGCGAAAGCTGCTGACGAACTGAACGGCCGCAAGTGGATGGACTATCGCAGGGACGTGTGCGGCATCGCTCCGCCGGCACAGCGGCCGCCGATGAGCGAGGCGCAGACCGCGCAGGCCGTTGCCAGACTCACCTTCCCGGCATCGGTCGACAGTGCCTTCGCCAGCGAGACGCCGTCGAGGCAGAGGATGCGCACCTGCCTGAAGAGCTATCACGAGGCGAAGAAGGCCGACGCGCTCTATGGCGTCAGATGGGTGCAGAAAGGCGGCGGCTATTACAGCCTGTGCAACGCCCGGCTGAAACAGGCGGGTGCTTAAGCAGGGCCGGCTCCGAAGCGATTGCGACGTCTGGACAGGCGTCGACAAAAGCACGATGTCCGTGAGCTGAGGGCATTTTGCTTTAATCGGCCTGCTTTGGTTGCTTTAGCCATTTGGCCATCAGGATGATCGGTGTTTCCGCGTAGCCGAGCCGCGCGTAAAACGAGGCGACGGCTGCATTGCCCGGCCGCACGAGTAACTGGACCTTGGTGATGCCTTTGTCCGCCAGCCAGGCTTCGGCGGCGGTCACCATCTTGCGGCCGAGGCCGTCGAGTCTGGCGGCGGGATCGCAGCCGACATAGTATAGCCAACCGCGATGGCCGTC
>CAYZQP010000234.1:5392-6308 GCA_964480545.1 uncultured Mesorhizobium sp.
GCCGTCATGGCCAGCCATCAGTGCTGCGCGGATTCGGTTGCTGGTGCTATTGCGATGTCCATAACTGCTCCCCAAACAAAAAACGCCGCGTTTTGGGCGCGGCGTTTCGTAATTCTCTCGAAAGCCTATTGCGGTTGCGGTTCCATCCCGCCTTCCGGCTCGGGGCCCTTTTTCTTGCGGCCGGCGCTAGGTACCGCCGAACCGCGCGACGGAGGCGTGTCGTCGCCGAGGTCACGGGCAGGCTTTTCGCCCTTCATGATGCCGCGCAGTTCCTCGCCGGTCAGCGTCTCGTACTCGAGCAGCGCCTCGGCGATTTCGATGAACTTCTTCTTGTTCTTCGTCAGAATCTTGCGCGCTTCAGTCTCGCCAAACTCGATCAGGCGGCGAACCTCCTCGTCGATCAGCTTGGCGGTCTCCTCGGACATGTTGGTGCTCTGCGCGACCGAATGGCCAAGGAATACTTCCTGCTCGTTCGAACGATAGCGCACACGGCCGAGTTTCTCGGACATGCCCCATTCCATGACCATGGAGCGGGCCAGGTTGGTCGCCATCTGGATGTCGCCGGACGCGCCGGTGGTAACCTTGTCCTTGCCGAAGGTCAGGATTTCTGCCTCGCGGCCACCGAACAACATAACCAGGCGGGCAATCGCCTTCTCGTAGGTCCAGTTGTAACGGTCGGACTCCGGCAGCGTCATGACCATGCCGAGCGCACGACCGCGCGGGATGATCGTCGCCTTGTGGATCGGGTCGATCGTGTCAGAGAGCATCAGCGCGATGACCGCGTGACCGGCCTCGTGATAGGCGGTGTTCTTCTTCTCCTCCGGCGTCATGGCCAGCGAGCGGCGCTCGGCGCCCATCATCACCTTGTCCTTGGCGTCCTCGAACTCCTGCATGGTGACGAGGCGCTTGTTACGGC
>CAYZQP010000235.1:0-6305 GCA_964480545.1 uncultured Mesorhizobium sp.
TCCTTGGTGTAGCCGTCTTCCATGAACACATCGACTTGCGGAATGACGTTGAAGGCGATGCGCTTGGTGAACTTCTTGGCCTCGACCGGATCGGCGACGAACACCGCGCGTGTCTGCGCGAACAGCTCGTCCATGCCTTCCTTGCCCGCACCCGAAACCGACTGATAGGTCGAGACAACAACGCGCTTGATCGTCGCCGCGTCATGCAGCGGCTTCAGCGCAACCAGCATCTGTGCTGTCGAGCAGTTCGGGTTGGCGATGATGTTCTTCTTGGCAAAGCCTGCGATAGCGTCCGGGTTCACTTCCGGCACGATCAGCGGCACATCCTGATCATAGCGCCAGGCCGAGGAGTTATCGATGACGATGCAGCCCTGCTTGCCGATCTTCGGCGACCATTCCTTGGAGACGTTGCCGCCCGCCGACATCAGGCAGATGTCGGTGTCGGAGAAGTCGTACTGGGCGAGATCCTTCGCCTTGAGAGTGCGGTCGCCATAGGACACTTCGGTGCCCTGGCTGCGGCGCGAGGCCAGCGCCACCACCTCATCGGCGGGAAAGCCGCGCTCTTCCAGAATGTTGAGCATTTCGCGGCCGACATTTCCCGTCGCGCCGGCAATCGCTACCTTGAAACCCATAGAACTTGTCTCCTTCGTCGCCCTCTGGCGCTCTCCGCTTGTTGCTTGGAGAAACCCGCCGGCCATCGCGGGTTCCGTCCCCCTCCGGCTGGCCGGGGAGAGAGCGGCGGGCCAAGGGAGATCAGACCGTGGTGACGGTGGTTTTTTTGGCCGAGGTTTTGGTGAAACGGTCGCACGCGCTCATCGCAGCCGGCTGGACGCCGGAAGCCGTGAGTGCAAGAAAAGCCATAAGCAGGCCGCGCATGGAAAGCTCCGTAACGCGCAGGCCTATGAGGCCAAACGGGGAAAGAGTCAAATCGTTGTGCCGTTTCGCTGGCGCATTTCGATTTGGCGGCGAATCAAACCGTCTGATACGCTTGCCGTCGGTGGTACGGGGGTTGCCTTGCCAGATAGCCGTAGCGGGGAGCAGAGCAAGACTGCGTTGGTGGCCCGCGCCCTGTGGCGTCGCGCCCGGCGCCGGTTGCGGGTCGGGCCGCGTTACGGATGGCGCTTCTCCGGCCGCATCCCGGATCGTGTTCGCGTCGCACCGCCGGACTTGCGTCTTGCCGACGCCCGGATTGCCCACGAGATATACTCATCACGATTCCCGCTCGCCGGCCATGTCATCGATACCGGTGGCGCCTCGCCCTTCAGGCCGGATACTGGCCCGCCGGGTTGGGAGAAAGCGCTGAACAGTTTCCGCTGGCTGCGGCATTTGTCTGCCGCGCGCACCGACCTTGCTGCCCACAATGCCCGCGCGCTGGTTGCTGACTGGATCGCGACCAGCGGGCTTGAAGTTGCCAGCCGCGCCTGGGAACCCGGCACCACTGCCAAGCGTGTCATTGCCTGGCTCCAGCATTCATCGCTGATCCTGAGCGGCGCGGAACTGCCCTTCTACAGGGTGTTCCTGGCATCATTGGCGATGCAGGTGCGCTACCTTCGCGCTGTCGCCCCCGAAATGGAGATCGGCAAGGATCGTCTGCGCGCACGCATCGCACTCGCTTTTGCCAGCCTGTCACTGCCGACCAGCGGGTTGCGCAGCGCAGCCCGACATCTGGATACCGAACTGGAGCGACAGATACTTGGTGACGGAGGTCACATATCGCGCAATCCACTGACGGTCATGGAACTGCTCGCAGACCTGCTGCCCTTGCGCCAGACCTACATCAATCAGGCCGTGCTGGCGCCCCGGCGGCTGCCGGAATCCATTGACCGCATGATGCAGATTCTCCGCTTCTTCCGTCATGCGGATGGCTCGCTCGCGCGGTTCAACGGAATGGGCATGACGATCCATGATCGGGTGAACGCGATCCTCCGTCATGACGGCCCGGCCACGGCAACGTTGTTGCAGGCGCCATCCAGCGGCTATGACCGGCTGGCAATCGGCCAGACTGTCATAATTATGGACACGGGCTCTCCCCCGCCCGTCGACGCATCAACCTCCGCACATGCCGGTTGTCTGTCCTTCGAGATGTCAAGCGGACGCTCTGCTCTGATCGTGAACTGTGGCGTCGACAGCTATGGCGAGAGGCAACACAGGGAGTTGGCGCGCAGTACGGCTGCACATTCGACGGCAACGCTCGAGGAGACGTCTCAGGCGAGTTTCGAGCACACGCCGCAACTGCGCAGGTTTATCGGGTCCCCACTTCTCGGTGGCGCAAGAAAGGTCGACCGCAGGCGTCAGGATAGCGCCAGCGAGCAATCCGTGTGCGCCTCCCATGATGCCTACCTCGCCCGCTTCGGCATCGTTCACGAGAGGGAGTTGCGTCTTGGCGGGAATGGCGCCGACCTTCTTGGAACCGACCGGTTCATTGGCAAATCGTCCGCCGCTGCGGCGATACGTTTCCACCTTAATCCCGAGGTCGGGATCTATCTGCCAGACGACGGCGGCATCGGCCTTGCTCCGCACAATGACGCTGGCTGGCTCTTCTTCTGCAAGGACGCAGAAGTCGAGATCGAGGATTCGATCTTCTTTGCTGCGCCGGACGGGCCGATGCCAACCCGCCAGCTGGTCATCTGGATCGAAAATGCACGGGATCGGGAGATAGCCTGGCGGTTTATCCGCCAGTAGCGCCTTGATTTCCGTCCGGGCTGTGGTTAGGCCGCAGCCCTTGTCGGTATCAAGTTTCGGAGCCAGATATGGCCGTTGTTTCCAGGAAAATCCCAGCCCCTGACCTTGTTGGCATTCGCCGCGCACTGCTTTCGGTGTCGGACAAGACGGGAATGGTCGAATTCGCCACGGCGCTCTACCACAGAGGTGTCGAGCTTGTTTCAACCGGAGGTACCGCAAAGACCCTGGCCGCAGCCGGATTGACAGTGCGCGATGTATCGGAGCTGACCCGGTTTCCCGAAATTATGGATGGTCGCGTCAAGACCTTGCACCCTTCGGTCCATGGCGCGCTGCTCGGTGTACGCGACGACCCGGACCACATCGCCGCCATGGAGGCACATGCGATCGTGCCCATCGATCTGGTGGTGGTCAATCTTTACCCGTTCGAGGAAGTCCGCAATGCCGACGGCGATTACCCGACGACGGTGGAGAACATTGATATTGGCGGGCCGGCCATGCTGCGCGCCTCCGCAAAGAACCACGCCTATGTGGCGACCGTCACCGACCCTGAAGACTACCCGGCGGTGCTCAACGCGCTGGAGCTCAACGCCGGAAGTTTGACCTATGAGTTTCGCAAGAAACTCGCCGCGAAGGCTTTCTCGCGTACTGCCGCCTACGACGCAGCGATCTCGGGCTGGTTTGCCAATGAGCTGGAGATCGAGCATCCGGCCTGGCGGGCCTTTGGCGGCAAGCTGGAATCGGTCATGCGCTATGGCGAGAACCCGCACCAGGTCGCCGGTCTTTACCTGACTGCCGAGCGCCGCGTCGGCGTTGCCACCGCGCAGCAACTGCAGGGCAAGCAGCTATCGTACAACAACATAAACGATACCGATGCTGCGTTTGAGCTCGCAGCCGAGTTTGACCCCGCGCAGACCGCCGCCATCGCGATCATCAAGCACGCCAATCCCTGCGGTGTGGCATCGGCCAGCACGCTGGTTGAAGCCTATCACAAGGCGCTTGCCTGCGATCCCGTCTCCGCCTTTGGTGGTATCGTCGCCATGAACAGGACGCTGGACGCCGACGCCGCCACCGAGATCGTCAAGGTTTTCACCGAGGTGATTATTGCGCCGGACGCCACGGATGAGGCCCGGGCTATTGTCGCCGGAAAGAAGAACCTGCGCCTTCTGGTGACCGGTGGGCTGCCGGACCGGCGCAGTCCTGGCACTCTGGTCAAGTCGGTTGCCGGAGGGCTGCTGGTCCAGGGACGTGACAATGCCATCGTCGAGGACATGGAGCTGAAGGTCGTGACCAGGCGTTCGCCTACACCGGAGGAGCTTGCGGACCTGCGTTTCGCATTCCGTGTCGCCAAACATGTGAAGTCGAACGCCATCGTCTATGTCCGCGACGGCGCGACTGTCGGGGTTGGCGCCGGCCAGATGAGCCGCGTTGATTCCTCGCGCATCGCCGCCAGAAAGGCACTCGATGCGGCCGAGGCAGCGGGATCAGCCGAGCCACTCACAAAGGGCTCGGTTGTTGCGTCGGATGCGTTCTTCCCATTTGCCGATGGCCTGTTGTCGGCCATCGAGGCCGGGGCGACCGCCGTCATTCAACCCGGTGGATCGATGCGCGATGACGAGGTTATCAGGGCAGCAGACGAGCATGGCGTCGCCATGATCTTCACCGGGACCAGGCATTTCCGGCACTGATATGCGGTGAGAATATCCAGGTCGGGCGATTGCTGCACAGCCGCCCGATCCTCGCTAGCCGGCTGCTTCTTCGATGCGCTCCATGTCATCGTCCGACATGCCGAAATGGTGGCCGATCTCGTGGATGAGCACATGGGTGATGATATCCCCCAAGGTCTCCTCGTTCTCCGACCAGTAGTCGAGGATCGCCCGCCGGTAGAGCGTCACGCGGTTTGGGCCCTCCCCCGTCGCCGGGTTCCAGCGCTCGGCGATGCCGCGCCCTTCAAACAAACCAAGCAGATCAAACGGAGTTTCCAGCGAGAGGTCATCCATGATCTCGTCCGTCGGGAAATCTGCAATCTGGATAACAATCTCGCCGGTGAGTTGCCGGAACTCGTCCGGCAAATGGGCGTAGCTCTCCAGCGCAAGCATCTCAAGTTCGTCGATGGAGGGCGAAAGCTGCTCACTCCACGCGCGGGTCTGGTAAATTCGGGCCATTGGCAGTCTCGTTTGCTGCCATATAGCGGCTTGATTCCGCAATTTCGAGACCCGATCGCTCCGGGCGTCCAAACTGTGATCTCCCCGGTTACCCCGTTGAGTGCGCTCAATGGAAATTTCTCCCGCGCGGCATGACTGTTGCAACCTCCCGGCTGCTCGCCGTCCCGGCCGCTGGAGATGCGCCGTTAGCCAGGGCGTTCCGTCGTACCAGAGTGCGTTGGTCATGATGGATGCCCCGGCTGACCTCATCGGTTGGCCCGTAGGGTTTGATCTGCCGGGCCTTCTCTGACAGGTCTGACAACCAGTCAGTCAGGTCTTCCATTGCGTCGGCGACAATATGGATCACCCCGGACTCGGTCTGAAGCCGGCCTGAGACGCGGACAAACCTCGCCCCCATAACAATTGCCCGGAACCGCTCGAAGCGCCGCGCCCAGAGGATGACATTGGCGATGCCGCCTTCATCCTCGAGAGTGAGAAAGATGGCGTTTCCCTTGCCCGGCCGCTGCCGCACCAGAACGAGCCCCGCCACCGTCACCCGTGCCCCGTCGCGTATATCGGGCAATCGCGCATTGGGCGTAATCCGCGCGGCATCCAGCCGGTCACGCAGAAAGCTTGCCGGATGTGCTTTCAGCGAAAGCCCGAGCGCCCGATAGTCGTGGATGACATGCTCGCCTGCCGGCATCAGCGGCAGATTGGCAGAAGGCTCATGCGCGAAAAGATCCTGCTGTGGACGGTCAAGCAGCGGCAGGGCGCCCGCCGACCTGCGCGCCAGCGCCTTTACCTCCCAGAGCGCAGCGCGGCGATCAAGGCCAATCGAGCGGAAGGCGTCACCCTGCGCCAGCTTTTCGATCTCGCCCATATTCAACCCGGAGCGCAGCCAGACGTCATACACACTTGAATAACCCGCGCCGCGCCGCGCAACGAAGCCCTCCATCTGGCTCTGCGGTAATCCCTTGATGCTGCGAAGCCCCAGACGAACCGCATGGGTGGCGCGGATGACTCCTGCCATCTCGCGGTGGCGGGGATGAATCGCATGCGCGTCGAAACCTGCTTGCTCCAGCGTGCAGCCCCAGTCCGAATGATTGATGTCGACGTCACGGACATCAATTCCATGCTCGCGCGCGTCGCGCACCAGCTGCGCCGGCGCATAAAACCCCATGGGTTGCGAGTTCAGGATCGCAGCGCAGAAGACATCCGGATAGTAGGTCTTGAACCAGCATGAGGCATAGACGAGCAGCGCAAAGGAGGCCGCATGGCTCTCCGGAAACCCATACTCGCCGAACCCCTCGATCTGCTTGAAGCATCGCCGCGCAAAATCTTCCGGGTAGCCACGCTCGAGCATGCCTTGAACCATACGCTCGCGGTGGTTCCCGATCGTACCATTGCGCCGGAACGTGGCCATGGCGCGGCGTAGCTGGTCGGCCTCGCCGGGCGTAAATCCGCCAGCCTGGATGGCGATGC
>CAYZQP010000236.1:0-6229 GCA_964480545.1 uncultured Mesorhizobium sp.
CAGAGCTGATGCGCCTGAAGACCTGCGTCGCCATCGGCGGCACGCACGGCAAGACGACGACGACCTCGCTCGTCGCGACGCTCCTCGATGCGGGCAATTTCGACCCGACCGTCATCAATGGCGGCATCATCAACGCCTACGGCACCAATGCGCGCATGGGCGGCGGCGAGTGGATGGTGGTGGAGGCCGACGAGAGCGACGGCACCTTCCTGAAGCTGCCGGCAGATATCGCGGTGGTCACCAATATCGACCCCGAGCATCTCGACCATTACGGCTCGTTCGATAAGGTGCGCGCGGCGTTCCGGCAGTTTGTCGAGAACGTTCCGTTCTACGGCTTTGGCGTGATGTGCACCGACCACCCGGAAGTGCAGGCGCTGGTGTCGCATATCGAGGACCGCCGGGTGATCACCTATGGCGAGAATGCGCAGGCCGACGTGCGCTTCCAGAACCATCGCATGGAGGGCGCGACCTCGCGCTTCGATGTATCGATCCGTGACCGCAAGAAGGGCACCGAGACGCTGATCGAGGGGCTGGCACTGCCAATGCCCGGCCGCCACAACATGTCGAACGCGACGGCTGCGATTGCGGTTGCGCATGAGCTCGGCATGGAGCCGGAGGCAATCAAGCGCGGGCTGGCGTCATTTGGCGGGGTCAAGCGCCGCTTCACGCCGACCGGGACCTGGAACGGCGTGCATATTTTCGACGATTACGGGCATCATCCGGTCGAGATCAAGGCCGTGCTGCGGGCGGCACGCGATGCCACGCAAGGGCGTATCATCGCGATTGCGCAGCCGCATCGCTTCACCCGCCTGCGCGATCTGTTCGATGATTTCTCTGCCTGCTTCAACGATGCTGACACGGTGATGGTCGCGCCGGTTTATGCGGCCGGTGAAGACCCCATCGACGGCATCTCGTCTGAGACGCTGGTGCAGTTGATCCGCTCCGGCGGACACCGCGATGCGCGCCATATCAACGGCCCTGAAGAGATCGCGCCGGTGGTCAGGGATCTGGCCAGGGACGGCGATTTCGTCGTGTTCCTGGGGGCCGGCAACATCACCAACTGGGCCTATGCTCTGCCAAAGGAGCTGGGCGGCACACCGGCATGAGCGGGGGCGCGCAGCTTCTCGCCTCGCTGGATGCGCAGCTGAAAGGCGTGCGCGGCAAGATCACGCCCAACGCCGAGATGGCGAAGCTGACCTGGCTGGCCGTCGGCGGGCTTGCGGATGCGCTGTTCGAGCCAGAAGACGAGGATGATCTGGCGGGTTTCCTGAAGACGCTGCCGATTGGTGTGCCGGTCATGGTGCTCGGCGCAGGCTCCAACCTTCTGGTGCGCGAGGGCGGCATCCGGGGCTTCGTGGTGAAGCCTGGCGCACGCTTCGGCGCAGCAGAGCGGGTCGGCGACACGCAAATCAGGGCAGGGGCTGCCTGTCCCGACAGGACTGTGGCGGCGCTGGCGCTGGAAGCCGGCATAGGCGGCTTCCATTTCTACCACGGCATTCCCGGCACAATCGGCGGCGCGCTGCGTATGAATGCCGGCGCGAACGGGCTGGAAACTGCTGATCGCCTGGTCGAGGCACGCGCGCTCGACCGGCAGGGCAATCTGCATGTGCTTTCCAACGCGGAGATGGGCTACGGCTATCGCAGTTCAGCCGCGCCAGTGGACCTGATCTTCACCTCGGCGCTGCTTGAGGGCTTTGCGCAGGATAGCGCGGAGATCAAGGCGCAGACAGATGCCGTACAGCATCACCGGGAAACCGTGCAGCCAATCCGGGAAAAGACCGGCGGCTCGACCTTCAAGAACCCCGATGGCGGCTCGGCATGGGAAGAAATCGACGCTGCCGGCTGTCGCGGGCTGATGATCGGCGGGGCGCAGATGTCGCCACTGCACTGCAATTTCATGATCAATACAGGCACGGCTACCGGCTACGATCTCGAATATCTCGGGGAGACCGTGCGCCAGCGCGTGATGGAGAATTCCGGGGTTCGGCTGCAATGGGAAATGCGGCGGGTTGGTGCCTTCTATCCGGGGCGCGAGGTACAGGAGTTTCTCGGGCAGATGCTGTGAGGCAATTGCCGGGCAGGCTTCCCCTGGGGAGAGCTTGGGGATGCAATCTGGTCGTGGTGATGCTGGCACCGGCCTGCGCAGGACGAATCAATCTGAAGCGCGCGGTGTCACCAGCTCTAGTGAAAATGCCCCTGCCTGAGAACTATGTACAAGCCCTGATTTTCCAGTGTTAACATTGGCTTGGACCGCCTCTTCTCGTTCAGTGCTTTACTTTGGTGTGATCTATATCTTGTGTTTTGCCGCGAATCTTTCCCTGGATGAGGGGTCGGCATGTGCTGCTGCCGGGGTGAATCCCATGGCCGCGGGAGATAGTTAGCCCGGAGAAATAATCATTAAAATTCTGTAACTTAGAAGAATATGAGTCATTACGAATCAATCGACCTTGCGCGTGAATCATGGGTCTGGTTGATTGGCCCGGGTGTTCCGGATGCGTTGAGTCGTGCGGGTCGTTTCAGGGGTGGGGCGATCGGCTGGTTCGTCCGGATCTATGGAAGATTGGCCCGATCAGAGGGGAAGACCGGGTATGGCAGTTCGAGCGAACAGCTCAAAGCATGTTGCTGTCCTTATGGGTGGCTTTTCGTCGGAGCGGCCGGTTTCCCTGTCTTCCGGCAAGGCCTGCGCGGACGCGCTGGAAGGGGTGGGCTACAAGGTCACTCGCGTCGACGTTGATCGCAATATCGGTCAGGTGCTGGCTGATCTGAAACCAGACGTCGCCTTCAACGCGCTGCATGGTCCCTTCGGCGAAGATGGTACGATCCAGGGCATTCTCGAGTTTCTGCAGGTTCCCTACACACATTCCGGAGTGATGGCTTCGGCGCTCGCGATGAACAAGGATCGCTCCAAGGTGATCGCAAAGGCTGCGGGCATTCCGGTCGCGGAATCGAAGATCATCGATCGCTTTTCCATCGGCAACAAGCATCCGATGAAGCCGCCCTACGTGGTCAAACCGGTTAACGAAGGTTCGAGCTTCGGCGTGGTCATCGTCAAGGAAGACCAGTCGCATCCGCCGCAGATAATCGGCTCCCAGGACTGGAAGTATGGCAGCCGGGTGATGGTCGAGCGTTACGTTTACGGACGCGAGCTAACCTGTGCAGTTATGGGCGATGTGGCGCTTGGCGTGTGTGAAATCACGACCGCCGGCCAGGAATTCTACGATTACGATTCAAAATATGCGCCGGGCGGATCGAGCCATACGGTTCCTGCGAAAATTTCACTAAATATTTACCAGAAAATTCAATCATTGGCTTTGGCGGCGCATCAGGCAATCGGGTGCCGCGGGGTCTCCCGATCTGACTTCCGTTACGACGACAGATTTTCGGAGAATGGCGAAGTGATCTGGCTGGAGGTGAATACCCAGCCAGGGATGACGCCAACCTCGCTGGTTCCGGATATCGCTGCCGAAGCAGGGCACTCGTTTGGCGAGCTATTGAGTTGGATGGTGGAGGACGCGTCTTGTTCTCGGTAAGGCGACTGGAGCGATGGATGGATGGCCTTTCGGGGTCGCGCCGCTCTGTGCGTGATGCCGACCAGGGACTGGTATTGCCACGGCTGCTGCGCAAGCCGGTGCGCTTCATCACGCGGTTTATCCAGGGTGACGTGAAGCCTCCACGCTTCGCAGCGACGACATTGACTGCGCTCTATCTCGCCGGTTTCAGTGCATATGGTGCTCTGGTCGGTGGTCACATGCCAGCGATAGCCCAGGCGGTGACTGCCCGGACCGGTTTTGCGGTCGACGAGATTGCAGTCTCCGGCAACAAGGAAATTTCCGAGATCGATGTCCTCGACCAGCTTGAGCTGACCGGCTGGACCTCGCTGATCGGCTTCGACGCTGACGCGGCCCGTCAGCGCATCAACAAGCTGGCGTGGGTGGACAATGCGTCGGTTCGCAAGGTCTATCCCAACAAGATCGAGATTGATCTCAACGAGCGCCAGCCATTCGCGGTCTGGCAGCATGATGGCAAGCTGTCGGTCATCGAGCCAACTGGCCGCATTATCGCTTCCTATCCGGGCACGGCCCGCAGCACGTTGCCAGTGATCGTCGGGCTTGGTGCCCCGGAGGCGGGTGCGCAGTTTCTGGAAAAGGTCGCCGGGTTCCCTGATCTGGCGCGCCGGATTACCAGCTATGTGCGCGTGTCCGACCGCCGCTGGGACCTGAAACTCGACAATGGCGTGACCGTGCAACTGCCGGAAGCCAATGTTGTGGAGACGTTGTCGCGTCTGCAGCAACTCGATCAGGCCGACAGAATCCTGTCGCGTGCCGTGACCACGGTCGACATGCGGCTTGATGACCGGATTATTCTGGTGCTGAGCGAGGCCGGCAAGAAATTGCGGGAAGAGGCGCTGGCGCGCAAACCGAAACCAGGGGTGCGCACATGAGCTGGCTGCCTGGAAACAGGGAATTCGGACCGCGTTCGGGCATCGTGACGGTGCTTGATGTCGGGTCGAGCAAAGTCTGCTGCGTCATCGCGAAGCTCAAGCCGGTCACTGACGCCCAGCTGCTCAAGTCGCGGACGCACAAGGTGCAGGTGATCGGTATCGGTCACCAGAGATCGCAAGGCGTGAAGTCCGGCGTCGTCGTTGATCTGGATCGGGCCGAACTGGCGATCCGGCAGTGCGTTGATGCTGCGGAGCGGATGGCGGGTCTGACGGTCGACTCCCTTATCGTCAACCTTTCGGCGGGACGCCTGCGCAGCCAGAAATTCAGTGCGTCGATCAATCTCGGCGGTCACGAGGTTCTTGATCGTGATATCGACAAGGTTGTGGGGGCAGGGGCCAAGCAGGCACTGAAGGCCGAGCGCCAGGTGCTTCATGCGTTGCCCGTGTCATTCTCGCTTGACGAGGAGCGCGGCATCCAGGATCCGCGTGGCATGGTTGGCGACACGCTTGCTGTCGACATGCACGTCCTGACCGGCGATCTCGCGCCTCAGCGCAATCTTGAAGCGGCGGTCAATCGCTCGCATCTCAGTGTCGAGCAGATGGTGGCAACGCCTTATGCGAGCGGGCTTGCAGCGCTGGTTGGCGATGAACTGGAACTCGGAGCAGCCTGCATCGATCTTGGCGGCGGCACGACTTCAATTTCAGTTTTCAATGACGGCCGGTTCGAGTTTGCTGATGCCATCGCCATTGGCGGCAATCATGTCACCATGGATCTGGCACGTGGGCTGTCGATCCGGCTGGAAGATGCCGAGCGGCTGAAAGTCATGCACGGCTCCGCCCTGCCGAATGGCGGTGACGAGCACGAGGTGGTTTCCGTCGGGTCGATCAGCGGCGATCCGCATGACGGCGCGCAGCAAATTCCGCGCTCGGCGATCTCGCGCATCGTGCGCGCCCGGGTTGAGGAAACGCTGGAGATCCTGCGCGACCGACTGTTCAAGGCGGGTCACGGCGCATCGTTCGGCAAGCGCATCGTGCTGACCGGCGGTGCAAGCCAGCTGGTCGGGCTTTCGGAATCAGCGCGTCGCATTCTCGGGCGGAACGTGAGAATCGGCCGGCCACTCGGTGTCTCCGGGCTGCCAGAGGCCGCCAAAGGACCGGCATTTTCAACAGCGGCGGGACTTCTGATTTACCCGCAGGTTGCGAATTTCGAGACGACCAACATCACCAGCGGCTCACGCGGGCGGCTGACCGGCACAGGTGGCCGGTTTGCCCGGGTGAGCCAATGGCTCAAGGACAGTTTTTAGTTTGACGGGGACCTCCCCATCAGAGGCCGCAAGGCGAGGCGGCACAGAAAGGCAAAGGACGGAGCAATGACCATTAACCTGCAGAAGCCAGATATCACCGAGTTGAAACCCAGAATTACGGTCTTTGGCGTCGGTGGTGGCGGCGGCAACGCTGTCAACAACATGATTTCCGCCGGTCTGCGCGGTGTGGAGTTTGTGGTCGCCAACACGGACGCCCAGGCGTTGACGATGTCGAAGGCCGAACGCCTCATCCAGCTCGGCGCAAACGTCACCGAGGGTCTGGGCGCGGGTTCGCAGCCAGAGGTTGGCCGTGCAGCTGCCGAGGAGTGCCTCGACGAGATCAACGACTACCTGTCGAACACCCATATGTGCTTCGTCACTGCCGGCATGGGTGGCGGAACCGGTACCGGTGCTGCTCCTGTTGTTGCCCGCGCAGCGCGTGAACGTGGCATCCGGACCGTTGGTGTTGTCACAAAGCCGTTCC
>CAYZQP010000237.1:0-6202 GCA_964480545.1 uncultured Mesorhizobium sp.
CATGAAAGACAAGATCCACCCCGACTACCACACCATCAAGGTCGTGATGACCGACGGCACCGAGTACCTGACCCGCTCGACCTGGGGCAAGGAAGGCGACACGATGAACCTCGACATCGACCCGACCACGCACCCGGCCTGGACCGGCGGCACACAGACCCTGCTCGACCGCGGTGGCCGTCTGTCGAAGTTCAAGAACAAGTTCGCCAATCTCGGCATTTAAGCCGCAGACAACAGAACACGCATCAGACCCGCCGCATGGCGGGTTTTTTGTTGGCGCAACATGACGTCGCCGATAAGCTGGCTGGGATGGAACGCGACGGACCAAAACTCACGCGACGGTCCCTGGTGCGGACGGCTGCCGTGGTCGCAACACTGGGACCCATCGGGATAGCGCGCAGCGCAGGCGATGAGCCGTGGCCCGAGATCATTGAAAACACGCGCAAGTTCCGTGCTGCCGCTGATCGCCTCGGATTGATCCTTGACTGGCACAGTCAGGGCAAGCCGCAAATTGCGCTGCGCGAGCCGGCGTCGGAAGCGCAACTGGCCGAGATGGAAGCACGGTTGAAGCGGCCGTTGCCTGCCAGCCTGCAACGGCTGTTCGGCGTACTGTCATCCGATATCGCCATCATCTGGAGCTTTCCCGGCAAACCCATTGATGACGGAGGTATTCTGCGTGTCCACTACACGTTGCTACCACCTGCGCCTTTCGCCGACCCAGGCCCGCCGCCCTCCCCCAACCCGAATGCTGGCAAGCTTCAGCTCTCGTTGAGCAGGCTGCCAGATCTGCTCGGCATTGCGCAGAGATGGGCCGAAGGCATGCTCGACTACGGCGCGGCAATCGATGCACCAGCAGGGCATTTTGCGCGCCAGGTCGATCTCTGGCGTCGATGCCTGCCGATTGGTCAGACGATGGGCGGTGAAATGCTTGCGATCGATACAACCGACCCGAAAGAGCAACTCATGCTGCTTGCAGTAGACGGTTCCGATCAAGCGGGCAGACTGCTGGGCATGGATATCGTGGAATTCGTCCTGCACCAGAGTCGGTTGGGCTTTCCTGGCTTCGAACGCTATGCGCTTGAGGCGTTCGAGGACCAGGCAAAAAGCAAGGCCGCGCTGGAAGCTTTCTCCCGGCGGCCGGACGAGTTGGACCAGCCGAAATCCCCGGCGGTGCTGGCGACAGTCATAGATTCCACAAGCGCCAACGCCAGGATCTGGCGCGATTGGTTCGGAATGTGAGAACCGTCACCTAAGCCGGACGTTAATCCTTGGCGCGTTCCACATAGCTCCCGTCAGCGGTCATCACCACAATGCGCGTGCCGGTGGTGATGTGCGGCGGCACTGTGGTCTTCACGCCATTTGACAGCAGCGCCGGCTTGTAAGAGGACGAAGCCGTCTGGCCCTTGGTCACTGGCTCGGTCTCGACCACCTCAAAGGTCGCGCGCTGTGGCAGCACGATTGCGATACCGGTGCCGTCATAGATCGAGACGTCAACGCTCATGCCCTCGATCAGATAGGGTGCGGCATCACCGACAACGTCCTCGGCAATCGCGACCTGATCATAGGTTTCCGGGTTCATGAAATGATAGCCTTCGCCATCATTGTAGAGATAGGTGTGCATGCGATCCTCGACATGCGCACGCTCGACCTGCTCGGTAGTACGATAGCGATCCGAGACCTTCACGCCGTCCGAAATGCGGCGCATGTCGATCTGGGTGACGGGCGTGCCCTTGCCCGGATGGAAGTTTTCTGCCGAGAGAACGATGTAGAGCTTGCCGTCCTTGTCGACGACATTGCCCTTGCGAATCTGGCTTGCAATAACCTTGACCATAGTGATTCCGATTGATTTTTGTGGGTGCGGCCTTAGCGCATCTTCGCTTGTCCCGCCAGTCCAGACGATCAGAAACGCCCGATGACCCCTGCCTCACCCTGGTGGACGCCTGACGTCCACGCCGATCGCCGCCCACGCCTGATGGCACGTAACCGCATCGCATCCGCTTTGCGCAACTGGCTGGCACAGCGCGATTTCATTGAGGTAACCACTGGCGCGCTGCAGGTTTCGCCGGGCAACGAGACGCATCTCTCGGCCTTCGGTACAGAATTCCTGCACCCGGATGGCTCGCGCCGCCCGTTCTATCTGCACACCTCGCCGGAGTTTGCCTGCAAGAAGCTTCTGGCCGCCGGCGAGCCGCGCATTTTCAGCCTCGGCCCGGTCTGGCGCAACCGCGAGCGCGGCCCGCTGCATCATCCGGAATTCACCATGCTCGAGTGGTATCGCGCCGGCGAGAACTATGAGGCGCTGATGGCCGACTGCGCCGCCTTCCTCCAGCTTGCCGCCGAAACCGCCGGCATAAGCACTTTCACCTGGCGCGGACGCGAAGCCGATCCATTCGCCGAGCCGGAGCGGATCACGGTCGCCGAAGCTTTCGAGCGTTTCGCCGGTATTGACCTGCTGGCCACCGTTTCTGCATCGGGCGAGACCGATGAACCCGGCCTGCGCGCGCAGCTCGAGGCCCGGGGCATCCGCACCGCGCCAGACGATACATGGGCCGACCTCTACAGCCGTGTCATGGTGGAAAAGGTCGAGCCCAATCTCGGCTTCGGCCGTGCCGCGATTCTGTGCGAATACCCCGTGAGCGAAGCTGCCCTTGCCCGCCCCTCCGCGCTTGACCCACGCGTGGCCGAACGCTTCGAGCTCTATTGTTGCGGCGTCGAACTCGCCAACGCCTTTGGCGAACTGACTGACCCGGTCGAACAGCGCCGCCGCTTCGAGATCGAGATGGACGAGAAGCAGCGCATCTATGGCGAGCGTTACCCGCTCGACGAGGATTTCCTCGCCGCTCTGGGCAGTATGCCCGAGGCCTCGGGCTGTGCGCTGGGCTTCGAGCGCCTGGTAATGCTGGCAACCGGCGCGCGGCGCATCGAGGATGTAATCTGGACCCCGATGCCGGACTAAAAGCATGTCGCGCAAAAGTGTGAAGCGAAGACGATCTGAAAGATCGCGACACGCTTCACCTGATTGTTCCCAATCATGCCAGACTGTTCACTCAAGACTAACCAATTCCCTGAACCTGTTCTTTAGCGCGGACTGATAACCGAAGGTTGTATCAACCCGACAGAGGTTCCCCGTGGCACGTTCCATCCTGCGCAGCATCACCGTACTTGCCTCCACTTTCTCTGTGCTGGCCCCGGCCTTTGCCCAGGAAACGGAACTTCCGGGCTACCTCTCTCAACGCTTTCAGATGTCCAGAATGATGGGCGGTGGCGGTGGAGACCGCACCTTCTTCCGCGAAAACTACGTAACGGCCGTGATGATGGAGTTTCGGCAGACAGCCGGTGAGGATCAGGTTCTCGATAGCTCGGATATCGATGCCGCCAGGGCCGTTGCGACCGCCGAGACACGCTCGAAGATCATGCAGCGCGTCATGTCGAACGACATCGACGGCGATGGCGTTGTGACACAGGCCGAACTCACGCAGGCGCTGTCAGCGGTCAGCGCGGACCGGGCGCGTCCGCGCGGCAATGTCGAGGCACTGGTCAAAGGCTACATGCAGGTTGACGCAGACAGCGACGGCAGGATCACGATGGCCGAGGTCAACGCCTTTGCGAAAGACCGGCCGCCATCTGAACGCCAACGCCATGACCGTCGCGGCAGCGGGTTGATGGAAGAACTGATTGCACTGGACCCGAATGGCGATGGAAAGCTTACCGGCAACGAGCTTGATGAGGTCGCCCGCGCGGCCTTCGCTACCTATGACAAGGATGGCGACGGGATGCTGAACGAAGCCGAGTCTGCACCGATCCTGGCCGCGATGAACAATCCGCGCCAGGCGATGCTGCAGGGCGGCTGCGCCTTCACAAAGGCCTCGCCCAGGGCCCGTGTCATCTTCGTCGGCGGCTACGAGGCTGGCGCGCTGTCGGACGTGACGGTCGCTGGTCAGGATCAGGAGACCGAGACCCAGGAGATCGAGATCCTGCCCGGCAACGAACCACTCTACATTGTTGCCGCGACCTACACCCCGATGGTCTGGCGTCTCAAGGGTGCAACGGGCCGGGTCGAGCGCTTCGTCACCTCCGCGAAAGTCAGCAGAACAGGAGGCGGGGTTGGCGTTGCCGGCCTGCCGAAAGACAAGGTCGAGTTTCCTGGACCGCGCTGCCTGCAGGCGAACTACGAAACCGGCGCCGCCAACACCAACATGCTGAAAGCCGCAATGAAGCGCTCAACCGGCAAGCCGGCAGACGAGGTGCTGGTCGCCTACACGCTTCAGCAAATGGGTATCGCGAAGCGGCGCGCCCAGAACATCGGCAATCTGCCTGTGCGCAGACAACCCGTTGAAGAGCCGCAGGCTGCAGCAACCAGCCCGTCACTGCGCTTCATTGCCAACAAGCCGAAGCCGCGCGAGTCATATCCGCAGACCGTCGACAACGATACATATGGCTCTATGCTCCGCTTCAGCCCCGGCGGCTATGCCGAAATCGACCCCGTTACGGTTGTGACGGCGCCAAAGGCAAAGGCCGAAAAATATGAGGTCCTGCCGCAGGAAGCGGGTCTGGTTCAACTGCTGGCCGCTGGCTCGATCGAACGGGTTCATTCACCGCAAGGCATGGGCACCTTCCGCATTTTGAAGCCGATCAAGCGGTTTCCTGCTGGCCTGAACGGCGCGCACCTGGTCACCTTTATACTGGCCGAAGGGGTCCCGCTTCCGGCCGGCAGCCCCGGACATTCGACCGTGATCAACGAGGCAACCGGCGAGACCATCTCCGGACCGATGATGCGCCGCAATCAGGCGCGCGATATTGATCCCTTCGAGGACCTCTAAGCATGTCGCGCAAAAGTGTGGAGCGGTTCTGCGACAACGACATGCGACAAAACAAAGACTTGAAGCGTACGGAGCGAATCTGAAAGATCGCGACACGCTTTTAGGCCTCAGCCCGGCTTCTTCTCCGTGTGCCCGAGTTGCTTGTCGGGCCAAACGAGATCACGCACCCGGCGCTTCAGCTCGGCCGCGTCGGGAAAGCCGCCGTCACGTTTGCGCTCCCAGATCACCTCGCCATTGCAGGTGATCTCGAACACCCCGCCAGTGCCGGGAACCAGCGTCACCTCGCGAAGTTCCGTGCCGAACGTTGAGAGCAGTTCCTGTGCCATCCAGCCAGCGCGCAGCAGCCATTGGCACTGCGTGCAATAGGTGATGCGCAGCGCAGGCTTTGCTTCGTTTGCCACGCCTGTGTGGTCGACATCCGTGTCACCAGCCATCTGACTATCCCCAATGTCCGGCAGTCGCTGCAATGCCGGTCGCCGCCATCGCCACCAGCGCCAGCTTCCAGAAATCAGCGCGGCGTTTCAGGCCCGGCAGCCCGAGCGGCTTGATGATCTGGATCGCCATGATGCCGATCATGAGCAGGGCGAAAGCTTTGGACATGGCTCCATCTGCGCGGATTCTGCGCAACGGGCAACCGGAAATGCTCTGACGCGCCCGATTGCTGCTGGCCTTGGCACCCAGAGTGCCGCCCACACCTTCTCCAGGAGCATTCGATGAACAGGGACGAAACGCGCATACTGGTTCGACTGGCCACGGTCATCCTCGTGGCCACACTGATGGCGGCAGCAACAACAGCCGTGCCGCTGGCACACCAACTCGGCTACGGCTACGGACCATGAGCCACTACTTAAGGCCCAGGACTTTGGCGGAATGGACGCGCCGCCCACGCCGTGCCAGAACGCGGCATCCGTCGCACCTGCGCAATTCCTGGGAGGAGAGGCCATGGCATCCCGCTACGCCGATATTTACGCCGAGTGGCAGCGCGACCCGGAGGCGTTCTGGGCCGGGGCAGCCAGCGAGATTGACTGGTTCAAACCGGCCGACAAGGTGTTTGATCCCGATGCGGGCGTCTATGGCCGCTGGTTTGTCGGGGCGCAGTGCAACACCTGCTGGAACACGGTGGACCGCCACGTCGCCAATGGCCGCGGCGACCAGCTCGCGCTGATCTATGACAGCCCGATCACCGGGGCACAGAAGAAATACACCTATTCCGAACTGAAGCGCGAGGTCGTCGCACTCGCTTCCGTCCTGAAAAACCAGGGCGTCAGGAAGGGCGATGTCGTTATCATCTATATGCCGATGGTGCCGGAAGCCGTGATCTCGATGCTCGCCTGCGCCCGTCTTGGCGCGGTGCATTCTGTGGTTTTCGGCGGCTTTGCCGC
>CAYZQP010000238.1:0-3091 GCA_964480545.1 uncultured Mesorhizobium sp.
GACGAAGATGCCGAGCGGCAGGTAGATCGTCACCACCCGGCGCGGCAGGCTTTGCAGGTAGCCCATGCCCTCATTGGCATCGGGGGCGTTCTTGGCGGTCTCGGTGATGGCCATATCAGTCGCCCCCGCCCTGCTGCCACTTGCGTCGTTGCAGCCCGAAATAGGAGAACAGGATCGCGGCCAGCAGGAACGGGATCATCGCCACCGCAATCGCCGCGCCCTCGCCGAGCTGCCCGCCCGAAATGCCGCGCTGGAACGACAGCGTTGCCATCAGATGCGTGGCGTTCACCGGCCCGCCGCGCGTCAGCACATAGATCAGCTGGAAATCGGTGAAGGTGAACAGCACCGAGAAGGTCATGGTGATCGCAATGATCGGAGTGAGTAGCGGCAGCGTCACCCAGCGAAACAGCTGCCAGCGGCTCGCACCATCCAGCGTCGCGGCTTCATAGAGCGATTGCGGAATGGTCTGCAGACCGGCCAGCAGCGTGATCGCCACGAAGGGAATGCCGCGCCAGACATTGGCTGCGATGACAGACGCCCGTGCATTGGTCGGATCGCCGAGGAAATTGATGCGCTGCTCGATGATGCCCATCTCGATCAGCGCCCAGGAAATGATCGAGAATTGCGAGTCGAAAATCCACCAGAAGGCAATCGCCGACAGCACTGTTGGCACCACCCAGGGCAGCAGCACGATGGCGCGGAAGAATGACTTCGCCGGAAGGTTCTCGTTCAGCAGCAGAGCCAGCCAGAGCCCGAGCACAAACTTCAGAATGGAGGCGATGGTCGTGTAGATCAGCGTGTTGAACACCGACAGCCAGAACACCTGATCGTGCCAGAGGTACTCGTAATTCTCCAGCCCGATGAAGGTGCCCGGGCGCCCGACGCGCGCGTCGGTGAAGCCAAGCCAGACGCCGAGCCCCAGCGGGTAGGTCAGGAAAACCAGTAGCAGTACCGCCGCCGGCAGCAGAAACCAGAACGACAACCAGCCTTTGCTCTGGCTGAGGCCAGCAAACATCGGGGTTTTGGTCACAGGTGCTGTTTCTACTGCCATATGGCTTCCTTGGCGCTGCTTCTGGTGAAGGCGTCTCTCTCCCCGCTTACGGGGAGAGATGTCCGGCAGGACAGTCAGGGGCGGCTACACCCGGTAGTACCGGTTGGCCCGGCGCTCGGCTTCTTCCATCGCCTGCTGCGGCGTGGCCTGGCCGGTCACCGCACGCGCATACATGTCGACCAGCACATAGTCCGCCATGGTCGCCGCCGAGGCATAGCCGAGCGGGCCGGAATAGCCATTGTTGCGCAGCGTTGCCGAGGCTTTCGAGTAAGGTGCGAAGTTCGGGTCGTCAGTCCAGATCTTGTTGTCATCATAGGCTTTGAGTGTCTGGCAGCAATAACCCTGCGACCCCGTGATCCATTCCGGCATCTGCGGATCTTCAAACATGAACTTCAGATAGGCCTTCGCCGCATTCGGATATGGCGTGTGGTTGAAGATCACCGCCGAGGTCACCTGATAGAGTTCGACGGATTGCCCGACCGGGCCAATGGGCAGCGGTGCGGTCTTGATGTCGGGAGCCATCTCGGCCAGCTTCGGATCATTGTCCTTGTTGATCTTGGCTGTCAGATAGGCGGAGATACCATTGGCGATCACCGACAACTCGCCGGCCAGGAAGGCGCGGTTATTGTTGACGTCGAGCCAGCTCTCGGTGCCCGGGATGAAGGTCTTGTAGAGCTCCATCGCATACTCGATGGACTTCAGGGTTTCGGCGCTGTTGATCACCACCTTGCCGTCGTCGTCTACCATCTTGCCGCCATGGCTCCACAGGAGCCAGTGCGCATAATTGTTGCCGTCACCGACACCATGGCCATGCGTGAAGCCGGCCGGACGCTTGTTGGCGTGCAGCGCCTTGCACATTTCAAGGAACGCGCCGGTATCCTTCGGGAACTCGCTGAACCCGGCCTCCTTCACCCAACTCTCGCGATAGACGATCGCGTTGCCGATAGTGGCCAGCGGCAGACCTATGAACTTGCCTTCCTTGGTCGTCGCGTAGCTCTTCGGGCCATCATGCCAGCCGCCATACTTGCCGCCGAGATAATTGCCGAGGTCAGACACATCAAGCAGCTTGTCCGGATACTGGAAGGGGTCGTCGAACCAGACCAGCATCAGGTCCGGGCCTGAGCCGACATTGGCCGCCACAGCAGCTTTCGGGCGGATGTCCTCCCAGCTTTCCTTGTCGACGCGCACCTGAACACCGGTCGCATCGCTGAATTTCTTGGTCAGCGCCAGCCAGGCGTCCTCGTCGCCCTGCACGAAAGGCGACCAGCGCAGCAGGCGCAGCGTCGCCCCCGCTTCTGGCGTATAGGTTGGCTCCTGGGCAAAGGCCGGCCTGATCAGCGAGCCGCCAAAGGCACCCGCTGCCGCAGCTCCGGCACCCGTCTTGATCACATCGCGTCTGGTAAACTTCATCGAACTTCCTCCCTGAAATTCCGTTTCTGTCTTCAGTCCTCTATGCGCTTCCCGCTATCAGCGTGGAAAAGGTGGATAAGATCGGCGCTCAGCCGGATTGTCTGGCCGGGCGAGAACGGATGCCGCTCGCGGAAATTCGCAACAATATCCTCGCCGCCCGGTGTGCGGCCGATCACCTGTATCTCCGACCCGGTCGGCTCGACCACCACGACCTCGACCGGGAAGCCGTCATCGGCGAGCCGCAGGTGTTCAGGCCTGACGCCCAGCACCACGGCCTCGCCATTCTTCGCGCCCGCCGTCTTGCCGAGCGGCACGCGGATGTCGCCCGCGCCCCTGAACTCCGCCTTGCCGTTGATCGAGACGGTACCTTTCAACAGGTTCATCGCCGGTGAGCCGATAAAACTCGCGACAAACAGATTGCCGGGACGGTCATAGAGGTCGAGCGGCTTGCCGATCTGCTCGACAATGCCGTCATGCATCACGACGATCTTGTCGGCCATCGTCATCGCCTCGATCTGGTCATGCGTGACATAGACCGTCGTGGTCTTCAGTCGCTGGTGCAACTCCTTGATCTCGGCCCGCATCGCCACACGCAGCTTGGCATCGAGGTTGGAGAGCGGCTCGTCGAAC
>CAYZQP010000238.1:3101-5043 GCA_964480545.1 uncultured Mesorhizobium sp.
GACCCGGTCGGCGACTTCCATCGCTTCCTCCTGGTCGTGGGTCACGAAGACGGTCGTGATCCGGGCCTCGCGCTGCAGCACGATGATCGTCTCGCGGACCTGCACGCGCAGCTTGGCATCGAGGTTGGACAGTGGCTCGTCAAACAGAAAGACCTGCGGGTCCCGCACGATGGCGCGGCCCATCGCAACACGCTGACGCTGACCGCCGGACAACTGCCGGGGATAGCGTTCGAGCAGTGGTATTAGCCCCAGGATTTCGGCCGCGCGCTGCACGCGCGTTTCCATTTCCTCCTTCGGCGCATTTTTCAGTTTGAGGGAGAAGGCCATGTTCTCGGCCACAGTCATGTGCGGGTAGAGCGCGTAGTTCTGGAACACCATCGCGATGTCGCGCTCTTTCGGCGCGACAGTGTTCACCACCCTGCCCCCGATGGCGATCTCGCCACCGCTGATGCCCTCGAGCCCGGCAATCATGCGCAGCAGTGTGGATTTCCCGCAGCCGGACGGCCCGACGAGTGTGACGAACTCGCCATCCTCAATATCGACGCTGACGCCATGCAGGATTTCAGTCGCGCCGAAGCGCTTGAAGACGTTTCGGATATCGACCGACGCCATCCTACCTCCCGATATGTCGCGCTCCTCCAGCGCAGCCGGTATGGTAGACGCGGCCCGGCGAGGCTGTAAAGCGCTACTCTTGTATATTGTCGGACAAAATCACGCGATCACCCGCGCAGGCTGTCCCAAAGCGGTAGGCCAAGGACGATGGCGGCGGCGATCAGCATGTAGCAAATACGCCGGAATGTTTCCTCACTGGCAAACCCGAACAGCCGCGCTCCGCCCCACAAACCGAGCCCGAAGCACGGGCCGACCACGAGACTGAGCTTCAGCACATCCATGGTGATCAGATTGCCGGCCAGATAGGCAATGCCGGTAAAAACCGTCGACACCGCGAAATAGAGAAGCAGGTTGGCGCGAACCATCTTTGCCGGCAGCGCCCCGCCGAGCCAGTAGGCAACAACCGGTGGCCCGCCGACCTGTGCTGCTCCCGACAAGGTCCCCGCGGCAAAGCCGACGCCCAGAGTGAATGGCAGTCTGGGCTTGCTATGGTAGCGCCAGCCGGAAACGAGCAGCGCGAGCATGCTCGCCGCGACCACAACAATCGCCCAGCGCAGCAGCACCGGATCCCAAAGCGCCAGTATTGCGGTGCCAACCGGCACGCCAACCAGCGCACCGATCGCCATCACGCCAACTTCGCGTCGGTCCGCCAGTCGCCAGGCGCCGGGGATCATGCTTGCCGCAAGAATCGTATCAACGACGAGCAGCACGGGCGCCGCGATGCGCGGCCCGACCAGAGCGCTGGCCACCGGCACAAAGATCAGCGCTGCGCCAAAGCCGGAGAAGCCCCGCGCCAGCCCCGCCACAAGAGCGGTGATGATAAGAAGTGAAAGCGTGGAGCTGCTGAGATCGGCAAACTGCATTCACCCTGATATCAAAGCGGTATCAGGGTGAAACGCCAATCTGTTGGGCCAGGTCGGCCGCGCGAGTCGACCGACATATTGCCAGCAGGATGCCCGGGCCTATTGCTCGGGCTTGGGGTTTTCCATTGCGTCAACAGCGCTCTTCAGTGCCGGGTCCGCAATCTCGATCTTGGACGCATCACGCAGCTTCTTGGCCAGTGCGATGTAGTTCTCGCGCTGGACCATGCCACGTACCTGTTCCTTCACCGCGTCAAACTCGGGTGCCGGCTGCTGACGCTTTTCCTCAACCTTGATGATGTGGAAGCCGAACTGGGTCTGCACCGGCTCCTTGGTCACGTCGCCGGCGTTGAGCTCGAAGGCCGCTTTCTCGAATTCGGGCACCATCTGGCCGGCTGAGAAAAATGGCAGATCGCCACCCGTGCCCTTGCCTGACGGGTCGGTCGTCTTCTCGTTGGCGACATCCTCAA
>CAYZQP010000238.1:5053-6152 GCA_964480545.1 uncultured Mesorhizobium sp.
TTCTTGCCGTCAGCGAGTTCCTTGAGCACCGCGTCGGCCTCTTCCTTGGTTTTTACCAGGATATGACGCGCCTTCACCTCGTCGACCGGCTTCTGCTCGGCCATCTCCTTGTCATAGCGGGCGCGAACCTGCTCGTCAGTGACCGAGGCGCCGACTTCCTTCTCGAACACCATCATGTGCAGGCTGCGATCCTGCAGGAAACCCATGCGCCGGACATGCTCCGGATCATTCTCGAATCCCTTGGCCCGGCCTTCCTTGGCCATAACCTTCATCTCGATAATCGCCGACAGTGCGGCAGCCCGGCGCTGGTCCGGCGGCAAACGCGAGATTGTCTGGTCGAGATTCGAGAGTGCGAGATCGACATCAGCCTGGGTAATGTTGACGCCATCAACGGTCGCAACAACGGTTTCGGGCGGCGGTGGCGCCACCGGAGCCGCCGGTGCCTCGGCCGCGGGTGCCGTCGGGGCCGCTGGCTGGGCATCCTGCGCAAACGCGCCGCTCGCCACGCCGGCCAGTAGCGCGGCGGTCAGCGCCAGATGCGCCGGGCGGAAAGAGAAGTTCATTGGATTGTCTCCGAAATGGGAATCAGCGGAAAAGATCAGCCGAAGCCGCTTGAATTGTGGCCGATTTCAGCCTGTGACAGTGAGCCGCTGCGGCGTTGACATCGGCATTTGCCCCTCTTATCTGTCCACCACTGCTGCGTCCAGAAGCGATTTTTGGACGCTTTTCATTTATCCGCCCCGCCCGAAAGTCGCCAGTGAGCGGGTCTTCACGGCCAGATCAAATGGTCGCTATTTCGAAAGGGCCTTGAATGGTCAGCTTCGGCAGTCTCGCTCGCAAGATTTTTGGTTCTGCGAATGACAGGCGTGTGAAGGGCATGCGCCCACGGATTGAGGCGATCAACGCGCTCGAACCCGAGATGGAGGCGTTGAGCGACTCGCAGCTTCGCGCCAAAACTGATGAGTTCAAGCAACGCCTCGCCGCCGGCGAGACGCTTGAGGACGTGCTTATTCCAGCCTTCGCCGTGGTGCGCGAAGCCTCGAAGCGCGCACTTCACATGCGTCCCTTCGACGTCCAGTTGATGGGCGGCATCGTCCTG
>CAYZQP010000239.1:0-6023 GCA_964480545.1 uncultured Mesorhizobium sp.
CTTCGGCATGTTCGAGCTGGCTCGCGGCTACAAGGATCGTCAGATGGCGGCCTACTCGGAGCTGCAGGAGGCGGAATTCGCGGCAGAGGTCAACGGCTACACCGCGACCAAGCATCAGCGCGAAGTCGGCACCGGTTACTTCGACGCCGTGTCCATGGCGATCACGGGCGGCCAGTCGTCGACCACTGCCATGCACGAGTCGACCGAGCACGAGCAGTTCAAGCCAGCCGCTGAATAAGCTCTGGGAGGAGCGCCGGGGCGTCTTGCGCAAGCATGCGCTCCGGCGATACTGCCGAACATCGAGGTAGCCGGCACAGCCGGTCAAAGAGCAGGACGGAGAACGAACATGACGCCAAGAACCAGGGTCAAGGAACGCGCCGAAGAACAAGCGTCAGCCATGTCTGACGAGCAGCAGGCTGCCATCCGCATCGTGGCCAACGACCTTCACCGCCTCAATCAGGCTGTGATGAAGGCTGTCGAGGCTGGCGTCTCGGTAGAACTGGTGCGCTCGGCGCGCCATCATGGCGGCAACGGCAACTGGGGCGACCTGCTCATCCCGGTGATCGTGACGCAGAACCACTAATCGTCGCGACCTCCAGTCTCGACCGACAAGAGCGCGTGCCAGCAATGGCGCGCGCTTTTTGTATTGCAGAGGCAATCGTCAGAACCGTCAATCCGGCGGACGGAGCCAGCGGGCAATGCGGCTGGCTTGATCGTGCATGACGGCTTCCGGCGGGCCAGCGGCGATGATGCGCCCGCCCTGCTCGCCCGAGCCCGGTCCCATCTCCACGATCCAGTCGGCATTCGCGATCAGGTCGAGGTCGTGGTCGACCGCGATGATTGTCGCGCCCTGTCCCAGCAGCCGATCCAGCACCCCGAGGAACGTATGAACATCGCGTGGATGAAGGCCGATGGAGGGCTCGTCGAAGATGAAGACCGCGCCCTTTTGCGATTTGTGGATGGGTTCGGCCAGTCGAAGGCGCTGCGCTTCGCCGCCTGACAGGCTGGGCGTCGCCTCGCCGAGCAGCACGTAGTCGAGGCCGACTTCGGAAATTGCCTGGAGGGTCGGGACGATAGCAGCCTGCCCTTCGAAGAAATCCGCTGCCTCGCGGCAGTTGAGCGCCAAGACATCGGTGATCGACTTGCCGCGCCATTTCACTGCCTCGACGTCCGCCCGGTATCGCTTGCCTTCGCAGGTGGGACACCGCATTGGCAGGTCAGGAAGGTACTGCAGATCCAGCGAGAACTGGCCAGTGCCCTCGCAGGCCGGGCATTGGCCCTGCTTTGTGTTGTAGGAGAAATGCGATGCGGTCCAGCCGCGCTCGCCGGCCTCGGCGGTTTCGGCAAATAGACGACGAATGGGATCGAACACACCGGACCAGGCGGCCAGCGTGGAGCGCGCATTGCGGCCGATTGGCGTCGAGTCGACGGCATAGACCCTCTTCAACCCGGCTACATCCAGCGACCTGACCTGTGGCGGCAAAGGCAGGCGTTTGAACTGTGCCTCCAGTGCGGGGGCCAGCGTATCGATCACCAGCGCCGACTTGCCAGACCCGGACGCACCGGAGACCACCGTCAGACGGTTGAGCGGGAAATCGACAGCGATGCCGCGCAGGTTCAGATAGTTACCGACGTCAAGCCGCAACGACTTGGGTGATCGCCCGAGTTGCTGTCGCACGCGCTGTGGCGCAGGCGCGGCGAGGAACGGCCCGATGCGCGACTTCTGGATATGCGCGATTTCTGCCGGCGATCCCGCCGCGACAATCGTGCCGCCTGCCTTGCCTGCGCCCGGGCCGACTTCGATAAGATGGTCGGCAGCCTTGAGCACCTGCACGTCGTGATCGACGACAACCAGAGTATTACCGTCGGCAACCAGGCCGCTAAAGAGTTCGACCAGCGCCTGAACATTGTCTGGATGCAGGCCAACCGTCGGCTCGTCCACCACAAGCAGTAGGCCGGTGCTGTTGCTGACGGCAACGCGGGTCAGCGCAATGCGCTGGCGCTCGCCGGTGGACAGGGTGCGGCCGTCACGGGCGAGCGTCAGGTAGCCGAGGCCCAGCGCCTGAAGCGGCGGCAGGACTTTCTGCGCTTCGTCCAGCAGGGTTTGCGCGAGGGAGCGCGTATCAGCGGGCACAATGTCGAGGACGCGGGCCAGCGCGACGAGCATCTCATCCAGCGGCAGGTCCGTGAGTTCGGCTATGCTCAACCCGACCAGACGCGACGACAAGGCGGCTGGCGAGTAGCGCGACCCGTGGCAAGCATCGCAGACGAACGCGTTGAGAAAGCGCGCGGCACCCTTGCCTTCACCCTCGCCCTGAATTTGCCTGACCGCATCGAAGGCATTCACATAGGCGACGTTCATCGTCACAGCGCGCTGCGTGCTCTTCGTCGGGACCGTGATGCGCTTCGTCACCGCGGGACCGTGCAGAACGATCTCCCGTTCCGCGTCAGTCAAGTCCTGCCAGGGAACATCTATGCGCACCCCAAGCTCGGCGGCAACCAGCGGCAGATTGCTGCGCATCAGCCCGCGCCAGGGCGCGACCGCGCCGCCTTCGACGGTCAACGACGGATCCGGAATGATGGTCGCCGGGTCAATTTCCTGGCGCAGCCCCAACCCCGTACATGCCGGGCAAGCACCCGCCCCGTTGAAGGAAAAGTGCTCAGCCGATGGTGCCTCGAAATGCACCTGGCAGGTCGGGCAGACATGGTCCGGGCTGATCGCGTTGCGATAGGTCGCCGGCACGTCATGGCCGTTCGGGCATTTGTGTGTGCCAAGACGCGAGAACATTAGCCTGACAATCGCCAGGCCCGGCGTCATTGTTCCAACTGTGCTGCGCGGACCGGGAACCGGCGGGCGCTGGCTGAGCGCAAGTGCTGCCGGACACCACGCAACCTCATCAACCTGCGGGCGGGGCGTCTGTTCCAGACGCCGGCGAGTGTAGGTGGACAGTCCTTCCAGATAACGCGCGGAACCTTCAGCGTAGAGTACGCCCATGGCAAGCGACGACTTGCCGGAGCCCGAGACGCCGGTCAGCGCCGTCATCTTCCCCAACGGGATATCCACATCAACGTTGCGCAGGTTGTTGACCCGCGCGCCCCTGACGAGAATGGCCTTTGGCGGCTGACGCTTTGTTCCGGGTTTCATGAAAGCTGCAACAACAGGTTTGCCCATTTCTTCCATATCTCAAGGCCATCCACAACGCCGCCACCTATTTACCAATGCAGTCTGTATTCATTATTGACTGGTATGGTAGTATGTGTAACGCTGGGTCGCCGTGGGAGGAACGGTTGGGTACACAGGTTACAGATAGGTGGGTTGTCGAGCAGACATCGCCGGTCGGGCCACAGGTCTACCGTGCGCTGCGCGACCGTATCATCCGGGCCGAACTGGAGCCCGGTAGCCTCGTGTCCGAGGCCGAGATCGCGCGCAGCTTTGCGATCAGCAGACAGCCGGTGCGCGAGGCCTTCATCAAGCTGGCCGAAGATGGCCTGGTGGAAGTCCGCCCGCAGCGCGGCACGCTGGTGCGTAAGATCAATATCGGTCAGGTGATGGACGCCCGCTTCGTGCGTGAGGCTGTCGAGGCAGATATCGTCAAGGTCGTCGCCAGCCGGGTCGACGCCTCGCTTGTCGCCAATTTGCGCCAGCAGGTTGCCGCGCAGCGAGACATGATGGTCAACGCTCCCGAAAATTTTATGCCGATGGACGAGACGTTCCATCGCACACTCGCCGAGGCCGCCGACAAGGCGCACGTCTGGAGCCTCGTCAACGCCGTCAAGGCGCAGATGGACCGCGTGCGCCATCTGACCCTGATGGACCGCTCCGTCATCGGACGGGCGGTCGAAGACCATGCCCTGGTGGTGGAGGCCATAGCACGGGGCGATGCAGGCGCTGCTGATCAAGCGATGCGCAAGCACCTGCAAATGATCCTGCTCGACCTTCCTGCGGTCGCGCAGCAAAAACCGGAGTACTTCGAAAGCATAGACTTACTTTCAAACGCAGCGTGAAAAATTTCTGGGAGGAAACAATGATATCACGACGCACACTCGCAAAGACGGTCCTCGGCGCCTTTGCCGGCGCAATGCTGGCCGGAGCAGCCCACGCACAGGAGGTGCTCAAATGGGCGCATGTCTATGAACCAAGCGAACCCTTCCATACGGAATCCGTGTGGGCAGGCGAGGAAATCGCGAAGCGCACCAACGGAAAATACAAGATCGACGTTTTCCCATCCTCACAGCTGGGCAAGGAAACCGACATCAACCAGGGCCTGACGCTCGGCACCGTGGACATCATTATCTCGGGCTCAAGCTTCGCAGCACGCGAGCATCCGCCGATTGGTGTCACCTATTATCCGTTCATCTTCCGCGATGCCGACCATCTGCTGAAGTACACGCAGAGCGACACCTACAAGAAGCTGACCGGCGGCTACGAGGAGAAGTCTGGCCACCACATCACCGCCACTACCTATTATGGCACGCGCCATACGACCTCGAACAAGCCGATTGAAAAATGCGCTGATATGGCCGGCCTGAAGATCCGCGTTCCGGACGTTCCGGCCTACCTGGCAATGCCGCGCGCCTGCGGTGCCAACACTGCGCCTATCGCCTTCGCCGAAGTCTATCTGGCGCTGCAGAACGGCACGGTTGAAGCCCAGGAGAACCCGCTGACGACGATCGAGGCCAAGAAGTTCTTCGAGGTTCAGAAGAACATTGTCCTGACCGGCCACATCGTCGACCACCTGAACACGGTTGTCTCCAAGACCCGCTGGGCAAGCCTGTCGGATGAAGACAAGGCGATCTTCACCGAGGTGATGCAGGAGGCTGCAAAGCGCGCGACCGAGAAGATCGTCGCCCGCGAGAAGGAACTGGTCGACGTGTTCAAGGGCCAGGGCCTGTCGGTCACCGATGTCGACAAGGCTGATTTCGAGAAGACGGTTCTCGAGAAGGTGACCTTCGAGGAATTCGGCTACGACAAGGCCGACTGGGAAGCCATCAAGGCGATCCAGTAGATCCAACCTCATGTCCGGCGCTTCGTGCGCCGGACCTCCATTCTTTAGATGATTGCTGGAGACCTCGCGATGGAACCTGTCCAGAGCGCGCCGGTGTCGGTGGATGAACTCGCCCACGCTTTCGAGGAAGAAATCGGACCTGTCGACCTGTCGCCCTATGCGGTGGAGGACTGGTTCAACATGGCTATCTTCTGGAGCATGGCGGTCTGCGTGTTCCTGCAATTTTTCAGCCGCTACGCGCTGAACAACAGCTACGCCTGGACCGAAGAAATCGCGATCAACGGGCTGATCATCGTGGTGTTCCTGGGCGCCGCCATGTGTACCCGCCTGTCGCGCCACATCCGCGTCGATTTCATCTATCGGATGATCCCGCCCAAACCCGGGCGGTGGCTGGCGCTTGGTGTCGACCTGCTGTGTATCGGCTTCTACGCCTACATGAGCTGGCTGATGTGGCGCTACGTTTCCGTCGTCGGCGGCGAGAAAATGGTCACCGTCAACCTGCCGCGCGGCATCGTTTTTTACTCCGTGCTCGGTGCCTTCCTGCTGATGCTGGTGCGCTCGATCCAGCTGTTCATTGGCGATATCCGCAACAACACATCCATTCTTGATCGCGACGCCAACGCTGACGCACCGGGGGTCTGACCATGCTGCTTCTGATCGGCTCCTTCCTGCTTTTGATGATCATCGGGGCGCCTGTCGCTGTCTCGATGGCCGTCGCGTCCCTGCTCTATCTCATCCTCTATGGCGTCGCGCCTGACATTATCGCGGCGCAACGCATGATCGCCGGCGTCGAGAGCTTCCCGCTGCTTGCTGTGCCGTTCTTCATCATGGCCGGAAATCTGATGAACACAGCCGGCGTTACCGGCCGCATCTACCACTTCGCGCTGTCGCTGGTGGGCTGGATGAAGGGTGGTCTGGCACAAGTTAACATTATTGGCTCGGTCGTGTTCTCCGGCATGTCGGGCACCGCGCTGGCGGACGCTGCGGGCATTGGCACGATTGAAATCAAGGCGATGA
>CAYZQP010000240.1:0-5960 GCA_964480545.1 uncultured Mesorhizobium sp.
GTGGCATGCGCGCCATGCGCTTGCGGGCATCCGTGAATTCGAGATTGCGGCTGGCGTAGTCGGCTTCCAGCATGGCGTAGGCCTTCGCGTCATATTCGCAGGGCACACCGAATGCGACCGAGATGGAATCGGCGGTGATGTCATCATGCGTGGGGCCGATGCCGCCGGTGGTGAAGAGGTAGGTGTATTTCGCCCGTAAGGCGTTCACCGCCGCGACGATCTCATCCTCCTCGTCGGGGACGACGCGCACTTCCTTCAGGTCAATACCGGAGGCCGTCATCATGTCGGCGAGGTGGCCGATATTCTTGTCCTTGGTGCGCCCCGACAGGATTTCATCGCCAATGATCAGCATTGCGGCGGTGACGACTTCACCGGGAGTGGGTTCGCTGGTGACTGGCGCGCTCATGGTGCGACTCCTGCGGGGTGGGTAGTCGCTGAATAGTCGCTTCGTGGCATCGCGGCAATTGTCCCGAATGGGTGAACAATCTGTCGACTATTGGAGTTCTTTCGCTGAACGATGCGAAGAGTAGCCTGCGCCACGATTTCAGAAGGGAACGATCATGGCGAAAGTGCTGGTGCTTTATTATTCGAGCTGGGGCCACATGGAGCAGATGGCCTATGCGGCTGCCGAGGGGGCGACTGAAGCCGGCGCGACGGTGACGGTGAAGCGTGTGCCGGAACTGGTGCCGGAGGCAGTCGCCAAGGCGGCCTATTACAAGCTCGACCAGAAGGCCGAGATCGCCGACCCGCTTGAACTTGACCAGTATGACGCGATTATCGTCGGCGCCTCCACCCGCTACGGCGCGATGGCGTCGCAGCTGAAGAATTTCTGGGACCAGACCGGCCCGCTCTGGGCCAAGGGTGCCTTGCTGAACAAGGTTGGCTCGGTGATGGTTTCGACCGCGACGCAGCATGGTGGCGCGGAGATCGCACTGGTGGCGACGCAGGTTATGCTGCAGCATCACGGCATGATCATTGTGCCATTGTCCTATGCCTATCAGGCGCAGATGGGCAATGATGTCGTGCGTGGCGGCGCGCCATACGGCATGACGACGACCTCAGATGGCGACGGTTCGCGCCAGCCCTCGGCGCAGGAGCTTGAAGGGGCAAAATTCCAGGGCAAGCGCGTCGCGGAGATTGCAGCAAAGCTGCACGGTTGACATTGAGCGGATAGAGGCCGGCGCTTCATCGCGCCTGCCTTTTCACGTGCGATCCCGGGAGGGGCGGAGGGCGCTCAGTAGGGGCAGGTGTTGCGCATCCAGCGGCGATGCGACCAGCCCTCGACGCCGTTTGACGTGGTGATGCGGTACCAGTTGCCGCGACGCTCGAAGATTTCGACCTTGTCGCCGTTGAACAACTCGCCAAGCATCGTTGCGCCAGCCGATGGTGCGGCGCGTACGGCGAGGAAGCCTGTGCCCTTGGCCAGATTATAGGCGCCCTTCAGGCTGTGAACCGTGCCTTCGCAATATTGCGCATGGCCGGGCATGGCAGAGGCCAGAAATGCGCCAGCGGCGATGGCTGCGGCGGCTATCAGTCTTTTCATCGGTTCCCTCCGGAATGTTTGACTTTTCAGTTCAGTATGGTGCGACCAGCGGATCGTGACCGGCAACCTGCGCTGTCGCTTTGTCGCATCATAGCGGCAGAAGGTTCATTGCAGTAGAGTGCAACTGTCGCGCCGGGCGAAAATGATCAGGACAACAAACCTGTTGCTGCGCTGAAGTCCAGCCGCATGGTGCAGCGTCGGTCGCCTGGAAGGCCGCGAGCCGCCTCGTCCCGCAGGAGAAGAGCCAGGCCGGGCGTCAGCGCCTGGGGCGCCAATTCCCGAAATCCCACTGTTTTGTAGAAGGGGGCATTCCAGGCAATGTCGCGGAACGTCGTCAATGTCGCCGCGCCGAAACCGCGCCTATGTGCCTCTTCGAGCAGGCGAATGATCAGAGCACGACCGATGCCACGCTTCTGATGGCGGTGGGCAATACTGAACTCCAGGATGTGCAGGGCGTTGTCGAGCTCCCGCGCACATATGAATCCGACGGGTCGATCATCTTCATCAACAGCAACCAGGTGCAGGCCGGACCTGATCAAGCAGGCGTGCTCATCCTCGCTTGTTACGCTGCCATCAGCGATCCACTCCAGGCCCGGCACAGAACGAAACTCCTGCGCTGCCGATCGCTCGATTCCAGGCAGCAGCGAGACCTCGTGGATCTGTGTCTGGCGAATCTGTGCCTGTCCCCCGGTGATAACTTGCCGTGGCACGCTCAACCGTCCTTCAGCATCTCGCTGATTTCCGCCATCTTGGTGCCGATCAGGTTACATTCCTCGTCGCTGCTTTTCGACATCACGCGCTCGACAAGATCGGCATAGACAACCATCGCAGCGCCGAGTTTTTCCTCGCCGGCGGGTGTCAGTGTCAGACGGATGATGCGCCTGTCCTTTTCGTCGGCCTCGCGCCGCACCAGCCCCGAATCCTCCATCAGCGGCAGCGCCATGGTGATGTTGGACCGGTTGACCAGCAGCCGCTCCGCGAGTTCCTGCTGCGACAGGCCCGGATGGCGGTGAATGTTGATCAGCATATCCAGTTGCGCCGGTTTCAGGTCGAATGGCTCCAGTGCCTTTGTCAGCGCCAGACCCACCGCCCGGTGCGCCTTGATCAGCGCGATCCAGTTGCGGAAACGCGGGTTTTCCCACAAGCCGTCTTGCGGTCTGTTCATGCTATCTTGTGTTCTGTTCATGGTTGAACTATTTTGTTCAGCATTGAACTTTCCTCCCGAGGTTTTGCTATGGCCCAGATTGGCCTGAATGTCATCCGCAGCGTTTTCGCAGTCGGCGAACGGGTTGCTCCTGGCCTGACCGGTCGCGCTGCGTTCGAGCTGTTTTCGCGCACGCCGTCGCCGGGTTCAATGACGCCGGGTGAAAAGCGTGCCGTGACATCCGCGCGCGACTTTATGGCAGAGGCGCGAAAGCATTGCCTGACGTTGAAGGATGGACGGCGCGTGACGGCCTACGAATTCCGGCCGGATTCGCTGGAACGGCGCGGCAAGCGGGCAGGTGGCACGGTGCTGGTCGTGCATGGCTGGCGCTCGCGTACCGAGTATATGAAGACGATCATCACCGGCTTTGTTGATGCGGGTTACCGCGTGGTTTCGCTCGATCTGCCCGGCCATGGCGCATCATCGGGGCGCAAGCTGGACATTGCTCTGGGTGCAGAATCGATCCGTCTGGCGGCTGACTGGCTCGGGCCGTTCTCGGCGATGGTGGCGCATTCGTTTGGCGGCGCGGTTGCGATCAACGCGGCTGCGGGGATGATTTCGGATATTTCGCCAGTGGAAACCGGGGCCATTGTTACCATCGCCTCGCCGGTTCGTATGCCGGATGCCTTCACCAATTACGGGCGCATGATGGGAATCGGCCCGCAGTCGCAGAAGGCGCTGGCGGCGTATGTGAAACGGATTGCCGGTACGGAGCTTGAAGCCTTCAACAGCGACCGTGTGATGGCCGGTGTGCCCGTGCCAACGCTGGTGATCCATGACGAGGGCGACAAGGTGGTGCCTGTCGCCGAGGGGCGCCTGATGGCGAACGCAGGGCCGCATGTGAGAATGCAGTTCACGAACGGCCTTGGCCACAAGCGCATCATTGCTGATGCCGGCGTGGTGAATTCGGCCATCGCCTTTGTCCAGGCAAACAGGCCCGGCAAGCCGAATTGATCTGTAATGCCCTTGCCTGACCGGCTTCCAGCCGGGATAGCACGTGCTATTGTGCTCACGCGCACAAGCGTCGGAGCGAGTATGAAACGCGGCATTGTAGGGATTGCACTCCTGGCGCTTGCTTCGGGGGCTAGCCCCCTGGGCACTGCCCAAGCCGCCGGATCAAGTGAATGCAATTGCGAGAATGTGCAGGCTCTCCAGCTCGAGCTCAGGAACGCAATGACCTTGCGCCAGCGCTACAGCGACAAGATCGCTGATCTCAACAAGAAGTTCGGTAGTGATCCCAGGGGCGGGGATCTCCTGCAGGCAAATCTTGATGCAGAGCAGTACTCGAACGGGACGGGTCCAGGTACCGCGTCGGACGGCATTGTGCAGATGGCAACCGGCTCGCCAGCCGACATCAAATTCGTGCCGCGCGGCCAGAAAATGCAGGAGGCGCACGACAGAAATCCATCGGAGGGCATTCCTACTGCCGAGAAATGGGTGAATGACGTGCAGGTTCCCGACATTGACCAGCGCAAACGGATTGAAAAGGAGTGGCGGGACAAGGGTCAGGACTTGTGCGACCACTTTGAAAAGGGCGCGATTGAACAGGCGGCTCAGTCGAGCGCCGTATGTTCCGGCATTGCAAAAATTGTCGTTGCGCATGAAGCGCATCACCAAAACACCTGCAAGCGCATGGGCTACTACGCGTTTTCTGAACGCAAGCCGGCGCAGCGCCTGGCCGACGAGGTGAGTGCCTATGAGCAGCAGATCGCGCAATTGACGAGTGAATTGCAGCGGGTCCTGAATTCAAAGAAGACGCGCATCAAAAACAAGCCGCTTGCGGCGGGCGTCGAGGGACTTCTTGCGGCTCAAACGGAATGCGTCATTGCGGTCAAGGTTAGCGGTGGCATTGATGATTTGAGGCTCAGCGGCACAATCTGCGACACGACAGAAGTAACGAAGCTCAAGAGCAACTTGCCTATCAATTTCACGCTTAACCCAAGCGACTCCAGAAGCGGATCATACACCTATAGAGGCCGGGCTGTCGGCACGGAGTTCTGGGGCTCCGGCAACTACCAACTGGAACTGGAAGAGGGCAAGGGAAGCCTGATCCTCGATGGCTCGGGCAAATGGTGGGCAAAAAATCCAGCGGGAATGGCGTCGAAAGGCGGACCCGAGACGCTGAAGGCGACAGAGTTGAAAGAGGGCTGCAAATAGCCTCGACGCCACGCACGACATATGCGCCTGGAACTTTACAGGCAGGAACTTCACCCCTATCTAGCGCCGTAGAAACACGAAGAGTGAGAGTCATGCGCGCGGAAACGCAAAACAAGGTCGATGAAATCAAGCAGGGCATCACTCTGCTGAGGAGGCATCTTTGACTGGGATCAGGCGGTAAAACGTCTCGATTACCTGAATAACCGCGCGGAGGATCCGACCCTCTGGAACGACGCAGCCGAGGCGCAAAAGCTGATGCGCGAGCGCCAGGTGCTGGATGACGGTGTCAATGGTGTGCGCCAACTGGAACAGTCGCTGGCCGACAATCTCGAACTGATCGAAATGGGCGAGGCCGAGGGCGACGAGTCCATCATTGCCGACGCCGAGGACGCGATCAAGGCGATGTCGACAGACGTGCGTGCGCGCCAGATCAGGACGATGCTGTCCGGCGAGGCTGACGGCAACGACACCTATCTCGAAATCCATGCAGGTGCCGGTGGCACCGAAAGCCAGGACTGGGCCAACATGCTCCTGCGCATGTACACGCGCTGGGCCGAGAAGCGCGGTTACAAGGTCGAAGTGCTGGAAATGCATGACGGCGAAGAAGCTGGCATCAAGTCTGCCACGCTGCTGGTCAAGGGGCAGGACGCTTATGGCTGGCTGAAGACGGAATCCGGCGTGCACCGCCTCGTGCGCATCTCGCCCTACGATTCCAATGCGCGGCGGCACACGTCATTCTCGTCGGCCTGGGTCTATCCGGTGGTGGATGACAATATCCAGATCGACATCAACGAGAGCGATTGCCGCATCGACACCTACCGCTCGTCGGGTGCGGGTGGCCAGCACGTCAACACGACCGACTCGGCGGTGCGCATCACACATATCCCGACCGGCATCGCAGTTGCGTGTCAGGCTGGCCGCTCGCAGCACCAGAACCGCGCCAAGGCGTGGGAGATGCTGCGTTCACGCCTTTATGAGGTCGAGCTTGAGAAGCGTGAGGCCGCGGCCAATGCCGAAGCTGCCTCAAAGTCTGATATTGGCTGGGGCCACCAGATC
>CAYZQP010000241.1:0-5868 GCA_964480545.1 uncultured Mesorhizobium sp.
GGTCTGGGGCCAGGTGATCGAAGGCATGGACAATGTCGACAAGATCAAGCGCGGCGAACCCGTGAAGGATCCCGACTCCATCGTCTCGGTGAAAGTCGCAGCGGACGTCAAGTAATGAACGCGGGCGCTCTGCTCTGGCCGCTCCTGGGCGTACTGGGTGGAGTGCTCGTTGCCATACAGGCACCGATAAACGCAGCGCTGGCGCGCGGCATTGGCGCGCCCGTCGCGGCAGCGGGCATTTCCTTTGCAGTAGGCGCACTGGCGCTGGCAATCGTCAGCGCCATTCTGGTTCCGGCGCAAGGCATCGAACTGAACTGGCGTGCGCCAGCACTCTGGCTGTTCATCGCCGGCGGCCTGCTCGGCGCGAGTTTTGTCACCATCAACGTCATCCTGGCACCAAAGATCGGCGCGGCAGCACTGATGGCATTTCTCGTCACCGGCCAATTGCTGGCGGGTCTCGTCATGGATCGCGCAGGCTTCCTCGGCCTGGCGGTGCGCGAGATCACCATGGGGCGTGTTGCCGGCGCACTGATGCTCCTCTGCGGCGCGCTGTTGATCCGCTATAGCTGATGCGCGTCAACCTCTTCGATTTCGATCTGCCGGACGAGCGCATCGCGCTCCGCCCCGCTGAACCGCGCGACGCGGCCAGGATGTTGATCGTGCGCCCTGGCGAGGCACTGGAGGACCGCATCGTTCGGGACCTGCCGACGCTGCTCAATCCGGGCGACGTGCTGGTGTTCAACGATACGAAGGTGATCCCGGCGCAGCTTGCCGGCGAGCGCTGGCGCGATGGCGTGAAGGCCGCAGTCGATGTGACGCTGCACATGCGCATTGATGGCGACAAGTGGCTGGCCTTTGCCCGGCCTGCCAAGAAGCTTGGCGTCGGCGACCGCGTGTCCTTCGGGCACGATCAGAACGCCTGCTTCCTCGGCAAGCTGGACGCAACTGTACTGGAGAAGCGCGAAGCGGGCGAAATCCTGCTCGGCTTCGATTTCACCGGGCCGACGCTCGATGAAGCAATCCAGACGGTCGGTCACATCCCGTTGCCGCCCTACATCGCTTCCAAACGCCCCGCGGACGAGCGCGACCGCGCCGACTACCAGACGATCTATGCGCGCGAAGAAGGCGCGGTTGCCGCGCCCACCGCCGGCTTGCACTTCACACCGGAATTGTTCGCGGCGCTCGATGCACGGGGTGTCGAGCGGCATTTCGTGACGCTGCATGTCGGGGCGGGTACATTTCTGCCGGTCAAGGCAGACGACACTGCCGACCACAAGATGCACGCCGAGAGTGGAACCGTCTCCACCGCAACTGCCTCAATGCTTAACGCGGCACGGGCGCGCGGCAACCGCATCATCGCCGTTGGCACCACGTCGCTGCGTCTGCTGGAAAGTTCGGCCGACGAGGACGGGACGTTCAGGGCCTGGTCGGGGGCCACCGAGATTTTCATCACGCCCGGCTATCGCTTCCGCACCGCCGACATGCTGATGACCAACTTCCACCTGCCGCGCTCGACCCTGTTCATGCTGGTCTCGGCCTTTGCCGGACTGGACACGATGCAGACCGCGTACGCCCACGCAATCGACACCGGCTACAGGTTCTACTCCTACGGGGACAGCAGCTTGCTGTTCAGCGGTGGTGGGACGTGATGGCGCGCCACGTTAAAACTGCTGTTTCAGGCCGCATCTCTGACCGAAACAACAACCTCCTTCCCCAGGACTCCCAGCGCCGCCTGCAGAGCACCAAGCTTCGTGGCATGGTCGGGATCAAGTATCCGGTAAGGCTCGGTTCCGGTCTTTCCGAGCCGCCGTGCAAACTCGACTTTGGAGATGCCAGCTGCCTTAAAGGACTCGATCACCGCAATCTTGAGGGCAGTCTCCGCGTCGACGGGAATATCGATGAGATCGGCATCTGTAGCATTCCTGGCAGGAAGCTGTTTCCCATCCGCAAGATATCCACGCAGTGCAACTGCCAATGCATCGGCCGCGCTGGCCTTGGCATCGGCCAGATCATCCCCTTGAGTGATTGCCTCAGGAATATCAGGAAAGGTAACCAGGTATCCGCCGTCAGGCTCTGGCACGAACCGCGCCCGGTACAAAAAGTCCATACATCAGGTCTCCATCTGTCGCATAATTGCGGTGGTCGGCAAACTAAGCTTGGGCGTTCAACCTTACTCGATACCAAGCTGTGCCTTGATCAACTTCACATATCCCGGTCGCAGTTCTCCGGACTTAATCGTTGTTGTCCTGTCGCCAAATGTCACTCGGTAGTGCGAGCCTTTGCCCCGGCTAACAGCAACATCAAACCGAACCTCTTGGTCCCGGGCGAGCTTGCGAAGCTCTCTGATCAAAGCCTCGCGCGTCATACACCCTCCCTTATCGATTACGCACAATCTCGCATTTTTGCGAGTATGTCAAAGCGAATCTCGCAAAAATGCGAAGAACACACCTTTTTGCAAGCGAGCTAACATGACGACCTCAAACTTCACCTTCACCCTGAAATCCACCGACGGCCTCGGACGGCGCGGCGAAATTTCCATGCCGCGTGGAACGATCCAGACGCCGGCCTTCATGCCGGTCGGCACGGTCGGCACGGTCAAGGCGATGTATCTCGACCAGGTGCGCGAGGCCGGCGCGGAGATCATTCTTGGCAATACCTATCATTTGATGCTGCGTCCGGGAGCCGAGCGCGTGGCGCGGCTTGGCGGCCTGCACGAGTTCATCCGCTGGCCCGAGCCGATCCTGACCGATTCCGGCGGCTTTCAGGTGATGTCGCTGTCGAAGCTGCGCAAGCTCAGCGAAAACGGGGTCGTGTTCTCCTCACACATCGACGGCGCTAAATACGAGATGACGCCGGAGCGCTGCATCGAAATTCAGGGTCTGCTGGATTCGGATATCCAGATGCAGCTCGACGAGCTGGTCGGCCTGCCTTCGACCGACAAGGAGATCGAGAAGGCGATGGAACTGTCGCTGCGCTGGGCAGCGCGTTGCAAGGCAGCGTTCGGCGACCAGCCAGCCAAGGCGATGGTCGGCATCGGGCAGGGCGGCGACAAGCCGAAACTGCGCGAGCGCTCGGCGATGGCGCTGCGCGACATGGACCTGAAGGGCTATGCGGTTGGCGGGCTGGCCGTGGGCGAGCCACAGGCAGTGATGCTTGATATGCTCGAGGTGACCTGTCCGGTCATGCCCGCCGATAAGCCACGCTACCTGATGGGCGTCGGCACGCCTGACGATATCCTGAAATCGGTAGCGCGCGGCATCGATATGTTCGACTGCGTGATGCCGACGCGCTCAGGGCGGCATGGCCTCGCCTTCACCCGCCGCGGCAAGGTCAACCTGCGCAATGCCCGCCATGCCGACGATCCGCGCCCCCTCGACGAGGAAAGCGATTGCCCGGCAGCGCGCGACTACAGCCGCGCCTACCTGCACCATCTCCTGAAAGCCGGCGAGGCGCTGGGCGGGATGCTGCTGTCCTGGAACAACATCGCTTATTACCAGTCGCTAATGAAACAGATCCGGGCCGGCATCGAGGCTGGACGCTTCAGCGAGGCGAGCCTGGAGATTTCCGAGGGCTGGGCACGTGGAGATATTCCCGCACGCTGAGCCGCAAACACCCCGGACATGGGCGTCGAGTCGCCCCGCGTCTGGATGGCACGTCGGTGGCAAGTGCCGTTCAGCCGATCCGGTCAGGCAGGCCGCGACCATTGTTCCACCATCTGTTCGGATTTTCACTACGCGGATCGTAGTTGGCGCGACTTGCCCAGCCTTCCCGCAGAAAAATCACAGGCTCCTCGTAGTGATGGACGTGCATGATCGCGTCCATGACCTTCTCCAGAATGGCCAGGTCACGCTCGATCGAGATTTTCAGCTCAACCATCGGGTATGTCTCGACGGACCCGATTTTGAAGCCCTCGGCGTGGATAGCTGTGGTTGACCCTGCCGCAGGCTGTGCGGTCTCTTTGCCGACAGCCGAGATGCTCGCGTTCCGCTGATAACGGCCGTAGCCGAGCGGGCAAACTTCCATCACCGCGTCGAGAATTCTGTCGGTCTCGTCAGGCAGCGTCTGGATTTCAAGTACCCAGACAGGCACAAACGTGCCCGATTTTGCCTTGTACTGACTGATATCTGTCATGATGTTCTCCTGGGAACACCATACACAGGCTGCCTGCCACCCTGCCGTCAGGAGTGTTGCTATGTCGCCGCCAGCAGACTCGCGTTTCCGCCGGCCGCCGTCGTGTCGACGCAGACTGCACGCTCATGCGTGTAGGCAGCGGGATAGATCACCTCACTGACCAGCGGCACGATTGGCCCCTTGCGCGTGGCCAGCGCCTTGCGGATGGCGCGCATCGGCTCTGCTTCACCTGCGAAGGCGACAACATCGATGGCCAGTCCAGCAACCGCATGGACGTCGATTTCACCATCCAGCGCCGCAATGGGCAGCCCCTTGCCGGTGAGCACATTCAGCGCTGCCGGGGCGCCGGGCGCCACCGCAAGAACCGAACATCCTGCCGCCAGCGCCTGCACAGCCTGCGCCATCAGCGCATCGGCATCCGGCCCAAGACAAAGCACCCTGCCCCGCGCGTTCAGCGATAAGGTATTCGCCTCACCGGTCGGCCCCGGCAGGTCCGTCGCGCCATATTCCAGCGTTGCAGCAGCAGCGATAGCGTCCGCTGCCTTGCCCCGCAGATGTTTGCGCAGGATTGCAATGCGGTCGGCGCGCATTGACCAGCCGCCCAGCGCAGGATCAGGCAGATTGTCGACGAGAGCCTGTCGCCCGACCGTCCTTCCACCAAAACCGCCAAATGATCCACCGCCCCAGGCCGCCTTCCGGAACCGCCTTAGATAATGCGGGCCGCCGGCCTTGGGGCCTGTCCCCGACATGCCCTCACCACCAAACGGTTGCGAGCCGACGACCGCGCCGATCTGGTTGCGGTTCACATAGACATTGCCGACATGTACGCTATCGACGATCGCCTGCACCCTGCCTTCAATGCGCGTATGCAACCCGAAGGTCAGGCCGTAACCCTTCGCATTGATTGACGAAATCACCTTGCCGATGTCGTCAGCCTTGAACGTTGCAACATGCAGAACCGGCCCGAACACCTCGCGCTCCAGTTCCTCGATCCCCTTCACACGGATCACATGCGGCGCAACGAAATGCCCGCCCGTTGGCGCGTCAAGCTTGGCGATCACCTTGCCGGCCTTCTCCGTCGCGGCGCAGTACGACGCGATGCCAGCCTGCGCCTCCGCATCAATCACCGGACCAACGTCGGTGGAAAGCTGCCAGGGATCGCCGAGCCGCAACTCGGCCATCGCGCCCTCCAGCATCTCCAGCACCTTCTTCTCCACGTCCTTCTGCACGTAGAGCATGCGCAGTGCCGAGCAGCGTTGGCCCGCGCTCTGGAAGGCCGAGGCGACGATATCGCGCACGGCCTGCTCCGGCAGCGCGGTGGAATCGACAATCATCGCGTTCAGCCCGCCGGTTTCGGCGATCAGCATGGCGTCAGGCGCAGCCGTTTCCGCCATCTGACGCTCGATGATTTTTGCGACCTCGGTCGAGCCGGTGAAGCAGACGCCCGCGATGCGCGGGTCGGCGGTCAGCGGCGCGCCGACCGATGGGCCATCCCCCGGCACCAGATGCAGCACGTCGGCGGGCACTCCCGCCTCGTGCAACAGCGCAACGGCCCGAGCAGCTATCAACGGCGTCTGCTCGGCAGGCTTTGCAACCACGGCATTGCCGGTGACGAGTGCTGCCGCCACCTGCCCGGTGAAGATTGCCAGTGGAAAATTCCACGGCGAGATGCAGGCGATGACGCCCCGCGCCGAGGTTCCCTGCTCCACCCGAACTGCCTCAGCCGCGTAGTAGCGC
>CAYZQP010000242.1:0-2559 GCA_964480545.1 uncultured Mesorhizobium sp.
GAGCGAAATGAGGTCCGGCTTGAGCTGAATAAGGTAGCCCGACACAAACCGCGCAGCCAGCCCGCAATGCCGCAGCAGGTTGACCAGCAGCCAGCTCGTGTCCCGGCACGAACCCGAGGCAACGCTCAGCGTCTCCTCCGGCGTCTGCACGCCGGGCTCCATGCGGATCAGGTATTTGATGTCGCCCGACAGCCGCGCATTCAGGTTGACGACAAAATCCACCGTGCGCACCCGCTCGCGCGGGATCGACGCCAGAAACGCGTCAAACTGCGGCCCCTCTTCCAGCGGCTTGCGGTAAATCTCGAGATCAGGCCGAATGTCCTCGGGATATTCGAACGGATAGAACTCCGCGCTCTCCTCCACGAAGAAATCAAACGGGTTGTACACCGTCATGTCGGCGGTCAGGTCGACCTCGATCTTCAGCTCGGTAACCGGATCAGGAAACACATAGCGCGCCAGCCAGTTGCCATAGGGGTCCTGCTGGTGATTGACGAAATGGTTGGCCGGACTGACCTTCAGCGAATGCGAGATGACGCGGGTGCGGCTGTGCGGAGCGGGTCTCAGCCGTATGATCTGCGGCCCAAGCGACACCGGGCGATCATATTTATAGTGGGTCAGGTGGTAGATAGCTGCCTTGATCGCCATTCCGCACTCGTGGGTTACACTTTGTGCAATGCAGCACAAAGCGCGCCGCGCGCCAAGGGCACTTTGTTGAGTATCGACATCTCAACTGCGTATCCTCTCCCTCCGGAACGGGGGGGTCCGAAGGACGGGCGAGACAAGTGGCTCGCCCCGGTATGGTGGCGAGCCCGCACGGGCGAGACGGTGAGGGGGCATTTTCTGATTGCCGAATATCAGCGGCTCCTAGAAAATCGAGCAATGACCAAAACCCGCATCGCAATCATTGGCCTCGGCATGGCGGTCACGCCCCACGCGAAAGGCCTGCTCGATCTCGCTGACAAAGTGGAAGTAGCCTACGCCGTCAGCCCGAGCGAAGCCCGCCGCGCCGCCTTTGCCGACAAATTCCCCTTCCCCACCGCCGCCAGCCTCGACGACGTGCTGGCCGACAACACGGTCGAGGCGGTCGCGATCTTCACACCGCCGAACACCCATCGCGAAATCGCCATGCGCTGCGCCGCTGCCGGCAAACACGTGCTGATGGAAAAGCCGCTCGAGGTCTCCACCGCCCGCGCCGAAGAACTCGTCGCCGCCTGCCGCAAGGCCGGCGTAAAACTCGGCGTCGTGCTGCAGCACCGCTTCCGCCCCGCCGGCATCAAGCTTGCCGAAATGCTGCATGCCGGTGAACTCGGGCGCATTGTCGGCTGCTCCACCATCATCCGCCTGTGGCGACCGCAGAGCTATTACGACCAGCCCGGTCGCGGCGTGTTGGCACGCGATGGTGGCGGCGTGCTGATGACCCAGGGCATCCACACGCTCGACCTGATGCTGAGCCTTGCCGGCCCGATCACCGATGTCACCGGCTTTGTCACCACCACGCCGGTCCACTCAATGGAAACCGAAGACATGGTCTGCGCCGCCGTGCGCTTCGCCAATGGCGCGCTCGGCACGATTGACGCGACCACAGCCGCCTGGCCGGGCTTCCCCGAGGAGATCGTGCTGACCGGCGAAAAGGGAACCGCATCGCTGCGCGGCACCGAACTCGCCGTGCAGTTCCACGATGGCCGCACTTTCACAATCGAGGCAGACAAATCGTCCGGCGGCACGGGTGCTGACCCGATGGCCTTTCCGCACGACTACCACCGCGCCGTCATGTCGGATTTCATCGACGCCATCCGCCACGACCGCGACCCCAAGGTCACAGGCGAGGAAGCGTTGAAAGTCCACCGCCTCATCGACGCTCTGATCGAAACCGGCAAGACCGGCGCGCCGGTTCGGTGGTAGTCGCCTGAGCTTACCCAAGCGCCTTTGCCATTGCCGATATGATGACCACTGCAGACGCAGCACCAGGGTCCATATGCCCGAGCGAGCGTTCGCCCAGGCGCGCCGAACGCCCCTTTGCCGCAATCATCGCCTTTGTCGCCTCCGCTCCCTGCTCTGCCGCAGCCGCTGCCAGCGCCAGCGCCTCGGCCGCAGAAGCGCCTTGCTCGCGCGCCGTCGCCGCAGCCGCAGTTGCGGGTCCCCACGCGTCCACCATCGTCTTTTCACCGGGCTCGGCCTTGCCGCGATCCCTGATACCCTGCGCCATCGCCTCGAACGCCGCGATAAAATCCGCATCGTCCAGCACGGCCTTGCCTTTGACCGCAGCACCTGCACGCATGAAGGCCGTCGCGTAGAGTGGCCCCGAGGATGCGCCAACAGCATTGAGGAAAGCCTTCGCAGCAGTATTGAACACAACCGTTGGCTCGGCATCGGATGGCAGCGCCGCAACCGCATCCCGGGCGGCAGCGCAGCCAAGATCCATGGCAATGCCGTGGTCGGCGTCGCCGATCACGCCGTCCAACTGACAAAGCCGGTCCTTGTCGGCCGCAATCGCCTCGGCAACAGCGGCAAACAGCCTTTGCAGGGCGGCTGCCATGAGCATTGATGGCGCTGCCCTGC
>CAYZQP010000242.1:2569-5735 GCA_964480545.1 uncultured Mesorhizobium sp.
GCCTTTGCAGGGCAGCGCCATCAATGCTCATGGCAGCCGCCCTGTCCGGAACATCGCGCAGTCGGCCGGGTGATCCAGCATCTCGGCAAGCTCGCCGTCCAGCCGGTGCAGCGTCACCGAGGCACCAGCCATTTCGAGCGAGGTGCAATAGGTTCCGACCCAGGTCGCATGCGTCTTCACCCCGGCATCGCCGAGCCGTTGCGCCACCCGGCGGTTCATGATGTAGAGCTCCATCGGTGGGGTCGCGCCCAGCGAGTTGACCAGCACTGCGACCCGGTCGCCGCGCGACGGGTTCATCTCGGCAAAGATACGGTCGAGCATGTCGTCAACAACCGAGTCAGCACTGCGCAGCGGCCCGCGCTCGATGCCAGGCTCGCCATGGATGCCCATGCCGAGTTCCATCTCGTCGTCGCCGATCTCGAAATTCGGCCGCAACGTCTGCGGCAGTGAACACGGCGACAGCGCCACCCCGACAGTGAACGTGTTTTCATTGGCCTTGCGGGCGATGCGCTCACACTCGTCAAATGACAGCATCTTGTCGCAGGCGGCACCGCCGGCTTTGAAGATGAAGAAGTTGCCGGCCACACCGCGCCGCTTTTCCTTCTGGTCCAGCGGCGCAGAGGCGACATCGTCCGTCGAGAGCACCGTACGTACCTCGATATCGTCCATTGCCAGCATTTCTGCTGCCATGTCGAAATTCATGATGTCGCCGGCATAGGTGCCGTACATGAACATCACCCCGGCACCGCCATTTACGGCTCTGGCACATTCGATGATGGGATCGGGCGGCGGAGAGGCAAAGACGTTGCCGACCGCGCAGGCGTCGGCCAGACCTCTGCCGACATACCCCAGGAATGTCGGCTCGTGGCCCGAGCCTCCGCCAATCACCAAGCCAACCTTGCCCGGTCGCGGCCCATCGCGTGCAATGATGGATCGAGGACTTCCCTCCACCGCGTAAACATGGCCGGGATGCGCCGCGAGCACACCCTCAAGCATCTCATCGACGGCGCGTGCACCGTCATTGATCAGTTTCTTGGTCTTCAAAGGCTCCTCCCGAGCTTGCGGGAGGAAGGATGACGCACTGGTCTGACCAAATCAACCGGCGAAGCAGCCTGCCCTATGTCTTGCGCCGCTTTTTCCCGTCCGGCTCACCAGCCGTCGTAGGCGACGTCACCGAAACCGGATCACTGGCTGGAAAACTGTCCTCAAGCCCCTCATCCAGCTTCTTTTCCTTGGAAGGCCTGGACTGCCGCGCCTGCTCGCGCCGTAAGGAGGCGACGGCTGGTGACTTGTCTGCACGTTGGCTTGCCGGTGCTGGCATGGCTTTCTCCCTTCGTTGGACCGAAGAGAAACGCCTGACCTGTCGCGGGGTTCCAATCAAGCAGCTTCGAGTGATTCAATACCGGCCAGCTCATCCGCCTTGGCCGCTGCTTCGATCTTGAGGTCGTAGCTCGTCTGCATGTTCATCCAGTATTCCGGCGAGGTGGCAAAGAAGCGGGCCAGACGCAGCGCCGTATCGGGGGTCACAGGCGTGGTCTGCGCAACGAGACGCTCGATGCGAGTCCTTGGCACTTTCAGCCGCCTGGCAAGCCCGCCAGCCGACATCTCAAGCGGAACCAGATACAGTTCCTTGAGCATCTCACCGGGGTGTATCGGGGGCAGAATGCTTGTCATCAATATACTCCCGGTCTCTCAGTGATAGTCCACGATCTCGACATCTTCGGCGCCAGCATCCACCCATCTGAAGCAGATACGGAAGTGCCTATTGATGCTGATCGAGTGTTGACCGCGCCTGTCTCGATCTAACGCAGGCAGCCGGTTTCCTGGCGGGAAACGCAAATCCTCCAGCGAAGTCGCAGCATCCAGAGCGTTCAGCAACAGCTGCGCCCTACGGACCAGATCTGGCGGAAAACCCTTCCTGACCGACCCGTCAGCAACTGACTCTGTCAGCTTGTCCTTGAAAGACCTGATCATCAATCATCGCTGAATGTCGCAACTCGATATGTATCATATCACGATACATACCAATGTCAATCAGGCAGCCGCGTCCCGCGCGGAATCGCCGAGGAAGCCGAACACGTAATCCGCAAACGAGCGCCAGCACTCGACGCGGAACGCGTCTTCAGCGGTGCGCAGAACGACGATCTCGACCTTGCCCAAGATGGTGCGCGAGCACGCGCCAACCGGAAACACCGCCAGCGACAGGTCCTGCGGGCAACCACCCGACAGCGTCGCCTCGGCATTTGGCCCGGCAACAGAAATCGCCACGTTGCGGTGCGAGACATCGACTGCCGAATGCAGCGCCTTCACGCCGGCGCAATCCGCCAGCAGATCGCCCTCGGCCTCGTCAATCACCAGCCACTCATCCGGCCCGAGCCAAAGCGCCACACGGTCACCCTTTGCAGCAGACGTCTTCGGCTTGACCGGCAGTGTAACGCCCAGCGCCTTCGACAGCCCAGCCACTGCATCCGGTTTGGCACGCAATGAAATGCGCGACGCCGGTGGCAGGATGGACACCCGAACCCCCTGCCCCAACGCTTCCTGCCCACCCAGCTTCGGCGTGCGGGTGAGCGCAAAGTCACCCCCTCCGGCCCTACGGGCCACCTCCCCCGTCGAGGGGGAGGAGCACGGAGAGCTCAGCGCCTGTGCGCCCGCAGTCGAAACTTTGGCGCTTCTCCCTCCCCTCGACGGGGAGGGTGGTTCGCGCAGCGAACCGGGTGGGGTGTCAGCCGATTTGGAAGTGACTTTCTTAGCCATTCACCCGTTCTCCCTTTTCGTCGAAGAACACCGTCCCGGTCACTTCCACCGCAATTGGCCCATCGGGCATCGGCACGTAGAGTGTCTTGCCCATGCGATCACGCCCGCCAGCAACCAGCGCCAGCGCAATCGAGCGGCCGCAATTTTCCGACCAGTAGCTCGACGTCACGTGGCCGATCATCGACATCGGGATTGGCTGGTTGGCATCGGCGACAATCTGCGCGCCCTCTTCCAGCACCACCTTCGGGTCAACCGTCTTCAGGCCAACCAGTTGTTTGCGCCCCGGCGCGACCAGATCAGGCCGCTTCATGCCGCGAATGCCGACGAAATCCGTCTTCTTCTTGCCGACGGCCCAGTCGAGCCCGGCATCGTTGCAGGTCACCGTGCCGTCGGTCTCCTGGCCGACGAT
>CAYZQP010000243.1:0-5144 GCA_964480545.1 uncultured Mesorhizobium sp.
AGGTGACCACGGCGCTGGCGCGCCCTGCGGCGATGTCTCACAATTCGAATGCTTGAAGCCCGGCCCATACAAATGTACGGCTTTCTTCGGTCGGGCTGGCCTATACAACAGCCGATGATGAAGCACAAGGCGGGGCGGCAACGCAAAATGCCCGGCCACAAGCAGGAAACGCAAGGCGCATAATGGCTGGTGCGGCACCCACCACGGGGCAAGACAGGCGATCACTGACGCCATTGCGGACGCTGCTGCCCTACGTGCTGCGCTACCGCGGCATGGTGCTGGCGGCGCTGTTCTTCCTGTCGCTGGCTGCGGTGACCACGCTGACCCTGCCGCTGGCTGTTCGCCGCATGATCGACCACGGTTTCTCATCCGCGGACTCGACCTTCATCTCCAACTATTTTGGCATGCTGGTGGTGATTGCGGCTATCCTCGCGCTGGCTTCGGCCTGCCGCTACTATTTTGTTGTGACGCTTGGCGAGCGTGTGGTGGCGGATATCCGCCGCGATGTGTTTGCCCATGTCACGACGCTGTCTCCGGCTTTCTTCGACCGTACGCAGTCAGGCGAGATCGTTTCGCGACTGGCCGCAGACACAACGCAGATCAAGTCGGCGGTGGGCGCCACCGCCTCGGTTGCCCTGCGCAACCTGATGCTCGGGCTTGGCGCGGTCGCGATGATGGTGGTGACCAGTCCCAAACTGTCAGGCCTGGTGCTGGCTGCGATCCCGGTCATCGTTCTGCCGCTGGTGGCGTTCGGGCGCTCGGTGCGGGCAAAATCCCGGCAGGCGCAGGACACGCTGGCCGAGGCCACTGCCTATGCCGGCGAGCAGATCGGCGCCGTGCGCACACTGCAATCCTACACGAATGAGAAACTGGTCACCGGTCGCTTCAGGGCTGCGGTCGAGAGTGCTTTCAAGGCGGCGCGTAGCTCCATCCTGGCCAGGTCGGCTCTCACCTTTGTCGCCATCTTCACGATCTTCTCTTCAGTGGTTGCTGTGCTCTGGTTCGGCTCGCGCGATGTGCTGAGCGGCGCGATCTCGCCCGGTACGCTCGGGCAATTCCTGCTGTACTCGGTGTTTGCCGCCGGCGCGCTCGGCGCGCTGTCGGAGGTCTGGGGTGAACTCAGCCAGGCTGCAGGTGCAGCCGAGCGCCTGACCGAACTGCTGGCCGAACAGCCGGCCATCAAGGCGCCCGCCAGTCCGCTGCCACTGCCTGCCACTGCGTCGGGCGCGGTGGAGTTTAGCGACATCTCTTTCGCTTATCCGTCACGGCCCGACAGCGGCGTGGCGCATGACCTGAGTTTCGTCGTGAAGCCCGGCGAGACGGTGGCGATTGTCGGGCCGTCGGGGGCCGGCAAGTCAACCGTATTTGCACTGCTGCAACGCTTCTATGATCCTGACCGGGGTACGGTGCTGGTCGACGGGGTCGATATCAAACTGGCCGATCCGGCAGCCGTGCGCGGACGCATGGCAATCGTGCCGCAGGAGGTCGCAATCTTTGCCGCAAGCATTGCCGACAATATCGGCTTTGGCCGTCCGGCTGCATCGCGCAGCGATATCGAGGCCGCCGCGAAGGCCGCGCATGCGAGCGAGTTCATCGACAAGCTGCCTGACGGCTATGATTCCGAGGTCGGCGAGCGTGGCGTCACGCTGTCTGGCGGCCAGCGCCAGCGTGTTGCAATTGCGCGCGCCATCCTGCGCGATGCGCCGATCCTGCTGCTCGACGAGGCCACCTCGGCGCTTGATGCGGAGAGCGAGCGCCTGGTGCAGGACGCGCTCGAGGGCCTGATGCGCGGACGTACCACGCTGGTTATCGCGCACCGGCTGGCGACGATCCTGAAAGCGGATCGCATTCTGGTGATGGATGGCGGGCGTATTGTCGAGCAGGGTACACATGCCGCGCTGGTCAAGAAGAACGGGCTTTATGCGCGGCTGGCAAAGATGCAGTTCGAAATCGGTGCCGGCGCTTTCCAGGCTGCGGAATGACGCCCATTGACGACCTGCCCGGAGACCTGCGGCGGGCTTTGGAACGCATCGCGCGCGTCGGGCAGGGAATGGATGACTGGCGCATTATTGGCAGCAGCGCGCTGATGTTGAGCGGCTTGACCGAAGTTCAGCCCGATGACGTCGATGTCGTTGGCTCTGCGCAGACCATTTTCACTATGCTCGACAGAATGCAGTGCGCTGCCGGGATGCCAGAGCCCGGTGTCCTGTTCCGATCACATCCCTATGTCAGGATATCATCGCCCGACAGCCTCGCGATCGAGGTCATGGGTGATCTCGAGGTGAAGCAGGCTGGAGTCTGGCGATCAGTGCTGCCGCTCGGCCAAATCCCGTATGCGACTGATTTCGGGCCGGTCTATGTGCCCACAGTTGAACAGCAACTCATGTTGCTGGAACGCTTCGGACGGGAAAAAGATATCCAGCGCGCGGCGCTGCTTCGCGCCCGTATGGAGCAGGACTAGAGGATGCCCACGACTGCTGCAGCAGTTACGGCGACGGCTGAAGCAAAGCCGATATAGGGCAATATTTCTGAAAGGCGCGCCAGCCTCAGTCGGGGCGCTTTCAGTTCAGTCGTCCAGCTCGTGATGTCAGACATCGGCGCTTCCTTGATACTCACCTTAGTCTAGTGAGTTACCAGGCATTGTCTGCGCAGCTCATTTCGAAGGTTAGCGCGGACGCGGAATGGATTTTCTGATCCGGACGGTATGGCGACAGGTTTGTCGCGGTCTTGCAGATAATTGGCGACCGGAGAACTCCGGCCGCCAATTCCGGTTTCCTACGCTGCAGCGGCTTCCCTTGCCATCGCTTCGTTCATTGAACGGGCATCGGCCGGGAAGGTCAGTGCAGCCAGGAAGATTGCAATCGCGGTGATCGCCAGAGAGATCGGCACCAGGATCATCGCGCCATGCAGACCGATGGCCTTGTGGGCTTCAGTCAGCGTGGTTGCACCTTCCGCCAGCATAGCGGCATTGGCGTAGCCGTCCGAGAAGTGGCCGACGACCAGCGGACCCCATGCACCGCCCAGCAGGTAGAGGCCGGCGAAGAACACCGCGACTGCGGTGGCGCGCAGGCGGGGTTCGACCACGTCCTGGATCGCCGGGTAGATGCAGATGTAGTAGAAATACTGCAGCATCCAGCCGATCGAGAAGATGGCGACGAACGCGGTGACCTCGGTTGAGCCGAGCTTCATGGCATACCAGGTCAGCACCGTAGCAATGGCGAGGCTGACCGCGCCCAGCATCAGACGTCCGCGTTCGGAGCGCTGGTGCATTTTGTCTGCGAGGTAGCCACCCAGTATGAGGCCGACAAGGCCGGTCAGGCCGACGATGATGCCGGTCGACATGGCCGCGCTCGTGAGCGAGAGGCCGAAGAAGCGCTGCAACATCGGCACCATGAAGGAGTTGACGGCATAGGCGGCGAAGTTCGCGGCAATGCCGGCCAGAATGATCCACCACATGGACTTGATACGCATGATCTTGCCGATCGGGTTCTTGACCGGGACAGCAGAGATCTTGTGCGCCTCAGCTGCACCGCGCGCCGGCTCCCTGATCATGAAGACCAGCACTGCAATGATCAAACCCGGGATCATGGCGATGACAAATGGCGCACGCCAGGAGCCAAATGCCTGAACCATCGCGCCGACCGTGAAGAAGGCCAGCAGCAGGCCGAGCGGCAGACCAAGCATGAACACGCCCATGGCGCGCGAGCGCTTGTCGGCGGGGAACAGGTCACCGATCATCGAGTTCGACGCCGGTGCGTAGCTGGCCTCGCCCACACCGACCAGAACACGGGTCAGCAGGAAGCTGTAGAAGCCGGTTGCGGCAGCACCGGCTGCTGTGAACACGCTCCAGGCGATGAGGCCCCAGCCCATGATCTTCTTACGAGACATAGTGTCGGCCATGCGGCCGAGCGGCAGACCGGCAATGCCATAGACCACTGTGAAGGCGGCTGCGATCATGCCGATCTGCAGATCGCTCAGACCCCATTCCTTGCGGATGGGTTCGATGACGATGGCCGGTACGGCACGGTCAAAGAAGTTGAAGAGATTGGCCAGGAAAAGTACAGTCAGCACCTTCCAGGCATTCGACGCTTGCTTAGCGGCGGCCATGTTGTTCCTCCCGTTTTAACCGGCTCCTCCAGCCGGGTCTCCCGTTGATCAACATGACGATTTTTTCACAGCCCGCAACCTGCGGCCCGGGTATAAATCGATTTGTCCTAATGTTTGCGCAAGCTTACGCTAGGACACCTGCGGTCATTTTTTGTAACCGTCAATGCCTGACGCTACGATGCTGATGGCGACATCGGGCAGTATGTCCTTGATCGTCTTCAGAAAGCCCTTGATTTCATTGTCAAATTTCTTGCTCAGGACAAACACGCTGTGGGTGTTGGCCAACCCGGATTTTGACAGTTGCTGGGTCTCTCCTGACAAAATTGTGTCCACAGCGGCCATGTGCTTGTGCATTGCCGCCACTTCGGTGCGCATCTTTCCGGGATCGATACCCGGCGGTATCCTGTCCCCGATGAAAGGCACCGCATCCTCAAGGACGTCCAGCCTGTCACTGAACTGCTGTAATGCTGCAGCTGCTATGCCGGCAACTGCGATCTGGCATTGGAAATCGGAAGGATTGGTGGTGGCAGGAACGTTCGGGGCGAGCCCCTGCGCGATCCACTTGCGTGCATCCACCAGAGCGCAGAGGGCGCTCCAGTGGTCTTCCATGTCTATGTAGGCTTCGTTGAGGCCCGCGAGGCCGCTGTCGAGATCGGGGAGTTTCTTGCGGGTTCCTGCGAGGCGCTTTGCGTAGAGCACCAGATTGTCGTCAACCATTTTCAACTGTGACTGGAGCCGGGCGAGACCGTCGTTCGCCGGCCAGTATGCGGTGTGGCTGGCCTTGATCTCCTGCTGTTTTGCCACGCGGGCGTTCAGGGCATCGAACAGAGCGCGCGTCTTGTCAAGCTTCGCTTTCTGCTCAGCCACACCTTCGTCGTCACTGCGCCTGAACCAGTTCATGCCCAAAGCCCCCGGAATGATGCTGGAGCCTGACAGAAAGTGCTTAAGGATCAGGCCACATCGGTCAGGAATGACCGTAACGGCCCTTGAGGTGGTTGATGAAATGCGCGGCGTTGAGCGGTTCGCCGGTGGCGCGG
>CAYZQP010000243.1:5154-5730 GCA_964480545.1 uncultured Mesorhizobium sp.
GCGCGCTGGATCAGCTCGGTGGTCTCCCACCGCGAGGCCTGGCTCCAGATGTTCTCACGTCGCCAGTCATTGACTGCTGCGAAGTCGCCCTTCGCTATGTCATCATTGGCTGACGGATGAGACTTGTGGAAGGCGGCCCATTGCTGCGCTGCCATCATCGCTCCGAGCGTATAGGACGGGAAGTAGCCAAAGGCGCCGCCCGGCCAGTGCACGTCCTGCATCGGGCCGTTGGCCGGATCGTCAATTGTGGAGAGCCCGAGGTACTCGCGCATCCTGGCGTCCCAGGCTTGCGGCAGGTCGGCGACTTCCAGCCGCCCTGCGACCAGTTCCTGCTCAAGTTCATAGCGCAGGATGACATGCAGCGGATAGGTCACCTCATCGGCGTCGACGCGGATCAGTCCGCGCCTGACCTCGTGTACATGCGGCTGGATGTCCTCGAGGCTCCAGGCTTCGCCGAGATGCTTGTCCACGACCGGCAGCGCCCATTTCCAGAAGGCCATGTTGCGCCCGAGCTGCTTCTCCACGAACAGGCTCTGGCTCTCGTGAACGCCCATGCCGCGCGCCTTGCCCAGCGGC
>CAYZQP010000244.1:0-5686 GCA_964480545.1 uncultured Mesorhizobium sp.
GTCGCGGATGGTGATCACCGGCAGGTCGATGCCAAAGACCTTGCCAGTCTTCGGGTTTATAGAAGCCGGGCCGGTGGAGCCGAGGCAGGAGCCGACGACGTTGGAGCAAATGACAAAATACTTGTCCGTGTCGATGATCTTGCCAGGGCCGATGAGAACCTCCCACCAGCCGCCCTTGCCGGTGATCGGGTTGCTGCTCGCGACATACTGGTCGCCTGTCAGCGCATGGCAGACCAGCACGGCGTTGGATTTGTCGGCATTCAGTTCGCCATAGGTCTCGTAGGCGATCTGGAACGGAAACAGCTTGACGCCGGCTACCAGCTCGAGTGGCTGATCCTTGTCGAAATAGACGACCTTGCTCGACGGCAGGTTTGCCTCGTCGTGCTTCGCCGGTTTCGCAGCCTTCTTTACTCGGCTCGCCGCCATAGATCACCTCGACCGGCAGCCGCCCGGACGGGCAACAAAAAACCGGCAATGCAGTCGCACGCCGGTTCGCATCTTTGCGGCCCTTTAGCGACTTGTTTAACGTGGCTGCAAGCCGACCGGCCAAATCACCACGGAATGACCGGCTATTTAGGCCTGTTGGCGGCGGGCGTCAATCGGCGGATGCGACGGGATTGTCGAGGCCGCTTGCAACCTGGTTCTGCCTGCCAACCTAGGCGAACGCGATCCGGTAAACCCTATGACGGGATCGAGGAGAACTTCCGGCGACTGATGGAGAAGTACAGGCAGCGTCGCTGACCCTGGTTTCGCTTCGTCACCAGAAAGATCGCGAGACGCGTTAACCCCTCGCCACAACCCTTGTGCTTTGCTACACGGCCATCCTTCGACGGATGAGTTCCATGAGCAAACCCAGCAGTTCACGGCCTGACCGGCCGCAGCCAAAACCCGGCATTATGGACATTGAAGCCTATGTGCCGGGCAAATCTTCGGCGCATCCGGGTGTCAAGCTGCACAAGCTCTCGTCCAACGAGAACCCGCTCGGACCATCGCCGAAAGCGGTCGCGGCGATGAAGGCGGTGGCCGAGAAGATGGAGCTCTATCCGGACGGCCGCTCCACCCGGCTGCGCGACGCGATTGCCGAGGCGCATGGGCTTAACCCGGCCAACATCGTCGCCTTCAACGGCTCGGACGAGGCGCTGGCGCTGCTCGCCCGCATCTATCTCGGCCCGGGCGATGAGGCGATCTACAGCCAGCATGGCTTCCTCGCCTATCCGATCTACATCCAGGCCTGCGGCGCGACACCGGTGGTCGCGTACGAAACCAACGAGCGCACGGATGTTGACGCAATCCTCGCAGCCGTGACGCCGCGCACCAAAGCCGTGTTTCTGGCCAACCCGAACAACCCGACCGGTACGTATCTGCCGTTTGACGAGGTGCGCCGGCTGCAGTCCGGGCTGCCCGGCGATGTGCTGCTGATCCTCGACGCGGCCTATGCCGAATTCGTCAAACGCAACGACTACGAAGCGGGCATCGAGCTTGTCGGGTCGAGCCAGAATGTCGTGATGACGCGTACCTTCTCCAAAGTGCACGGGCTCGGCGGCGCGCGCATCGGCTGGTGCTATGCGCCATCGCATATTATCGACGCGCTGGACCGCGTGCGCGATCCGTTCAACGTGACCGCAACCGCAATCGAGGCGGGCGTCGCGTCGATCCAGGATCGGGAGCATGTCCAGAAATCCATCGACCACGTGCTCAAGTGGTTGCCCTGGTTGACTGACGAACTGACGAAGATTGGCATTCGCGTGACGCCAAGCGTCGGCAACTTTCTGCTGCTCCACTTCCCTTCCGGTGAACGATACCGGGCCAGCCTGGCTGACGAGTATCTGCTGGCGCGGGGCTTTGTCCTGCGCCGCGTCACTGCCTACGGGTTCCCGAACGCGCTTCGGATGTCCATCGGCACGGAAGAAGCAAATCGCGGCGTTGTTGCAGCGCTGACCGAATTCCTGAAAGACTGAACCATGTCGAAACCACTCTTTGACCGCATTGCCCTGATTGGCATCGGTCTCATTGGCTCGTCGCTTGCCCGCGTGATCAAACGCGAGGGGCTGGCCGGCCATGTCGCCATCGCAACGCGCAGTGTGGATACGCTGAAGCGTGCTGAGGAACTCGGCCTCGGCGACAGCTACTTCTCCGACATTGCCGAAGCCTGCGTTGGTGCCGACCTGGTTATCGTATCTGTGCCGGTGGGTTCGTCGGGTGCCGTCGCAGCCGCGATTGCGCCCATGCTGAAGAAGGGCGCGATCCTTACCGACGTCGGCTCGACCAAGGCCTCGGTTATCGCGCAGATGGCCCCGCATATTCCGGAAGGCGTACATTTCATTCCGGGCCATCCGCTGGCGGGCACGGAAAAGTCCGGACCGGATTCCGGCTTTCCTGAACTCTTCACCAATCGCTGGTGCATCTTTACCCCGCTGGAAGGCACTGACCCACAAGCGCTGGAGAAGCTCTCCGAATTCTGGCGGCGTTGTGGCTCCAACATTGATGTGATGGATCCGCAGCACCATGACATGGTGCTGGCCATCGTCTCACACCTGCCGCACATCATTGCCTACAACATTGTCGGTACCGCAGATGATTTGCAGAACGTCTCGAAGTCCGAGGTTATCAAATACGCCGCGTCGGGTTTTCGCGATTTCACCCGTCTGGCGGCTTCCGATCCGACCATGTGGCGTGACGTGTGCCTGCACAATCGCGATGCGATCCTGGAGATGCTGTCTCGCTTCTCGGAAGATCTCTCGGCACTGCAGCGGGCGATCCGCTGGGGCGACGGCGAGAAGCTGTTCGACCTGTTCACCCATACGCGCGGCGTGCGCCGCTCGATTATCGACGCGGGTCAGGATGTTGACGTCGCCAACTTCGGGCGCGATGGGGTGAAGAATCCGGGTGCGTGACGAGAGTTCGACGGAGAACGGCGCGATGAGTGACTTCTGGGTATTTGGCTATGGCTCCCTGATGTGGAACCCGGGCTTTGCGCATGTCGAAACCACGCGGGCGCGCCTTTCGGGGTACAGACGCGCGCTCTGCGTGCGATCATGGGTCCACCGGGGAACACAGGAGCGCCCGGGCCTGGTGCTCGGACTGGATCGCGGCGGCTCGTGCGTCGGGATGGCGTTTCGCGTGCCAGTTGCTGCGCAAGACGAGGTGATGGCCTATCTGCGCGAACGCGAACTGGTCACCAGGGTCTATCTTGAGCGCGAGCTTCCTGCGCGGCTGGACGACGGGCGCAAGGTCAGTGTTGTCGCCTATGTCTGCGACCGTGTGCATGAACAATATGCGGGCGGGCTGGACGAGGAAGAGGCGGCCGAGATCGTGCGCGGCGCGCGCGGCAAGAGTGGAGCCAACCCTGACTATGTATTCTCGACCATCGACCATTTGCAGGCGATGGGCATACGCGACCACTGGCTGGAAGGTGTCGGGCGACGGCTGAAGGCGCTGTAAGCGTCCGGAAGCTTCACCGGGTCTGCGGCGTTGCCGGCTGGATCAGGTCCCAGAGGTTGCCATAGAGGTCAGCAAATACAGCAACAGATCCATAAGCCTCGTGGCGCGGCTCCTCCCTGAACTCGACGCCTGCGGCCAGCATCGCGGCGTGGTCGCGGGCAAAGTGGTCCGTGTGCAGGAAGAAGCCGACGCGCCCGCCGGTCTGATTCCCGACGGCGGTACGCTGCGCGTCATCGCTGGCAAGCGCCAGCAACAGCTTCGAGCCATCGCCAGCCGAGATTGTGACCCAGCGCTTGCCACCGCTCAAGGCGACGTCTTCCGCAAGTTCGAGACCCAGCTTCTGCGTGTACCAGGCAATCGCCTCGTCATAGTCAGCGACGACCAGCGTGACCGCAGCGAGCGAACGCCTGGCCATCAGAGCTGTGGGGTGACCGCAAAGCGCGCGATCACGCGACCCGCGCCAACGTCGAAGAGATAGATGGCGCGCTGGCCGCTGGTTTCCTCGACCTCGAGCGAGAGGCGGTCGCCCGACAGAGACTGCGAGACGATGCGCGCGCCAGATGGCAGCGGGATCGAGCCCTGGATGGTCTGGCCTGCGGCAGGTGTTGCCAGCGTGGTGCCGGCGACCGGAGCGACCGGTGCATCATTGGCACGCTTGTAGACAACCGCACCAACCACAGCGATAAGGGCGACGCCAAGCAGCGCCAGATTGACCAGCATGAAGCGGATCATCTTGCGACGTACATTCTCGACCGCAGGGTCGAGCGGCTTTTCCTCGTCGTCCTGACGGATCGGCGCATTCATATTCATAAGGCGATAACTCCGGATGAGCGCTCATAACGAAGACGAGCCAGAATTGGTAGTGGTAACGGCGGATGAGGCAGCCGCAGGCCAGCGCCTTGACCAGTGGCTGGCCGCCGCACTCGGGCCGGAACTGTCGCGCTCGCGCGTTCAGGCGCTGATCAAGCAAGGCGCGGTCACGGTGGGAGGCAAGGTCGTGGACGAGCCGAAGCGGAAGGTTGCTGCCGGCGACGAGGCAACGATCAACGTGCCGGAAGCCGAGTCGGCGGAGCCGCAGGGCGAAGATATCCCGCTCGATATCCTGTTTGAGGATGACGAGTTGATTGTCATCAACAAGCCGGCCGGGCTGGTGGTGCATCCGGGTGCCGGCAACTGGACGGGGACTCTGGTCAATGCGCTGATCCACCATTGTGGCGCGAGCCTGTCGGGCATTGGCGGGGTGAAGCGCCCGGGCATCGTACACCGGCTCGACAAGGATACGTCGGGCGTGCTGGTCGTCGCCAAAGCCGACCGCGCGCATAGGGCGCTATCGGAAGCCTTTGCTGACCATGGCCGCGATGGCGACCTTGAACGCGCCTATGTCGCGCTGGTCTGGGGCGTGCCGGACCGCACGACCGGCTCCATTGAAACCTATCTCGGACGCGCTGCCGACCGGGTGCGGCGCGCTGTGGTGCCGGCTGGCCGCGATGACGCGCGTCACGCTATCACGCATTTCACCGTCGAGGAACGCTTTGGCGCGCAGAAGGACGGCAGCTACTCGGCCTCACTGGTGGAGTGCCGGCTGGAGACCGGCCGCACGCACCAGATCCGCGTGCACATGGCGCATATCGGTCATCCGCTGATCGGCGACGCCGAATATGGCGGTGGCTTCAAGACCAAGGCCAACAGACTGCCGGAACCGCTGGCGACGCAGGTGCGCGATTTTCCGCGACAGGCGCTGCACGCGCGGCTGCTCGCGTTCCGCCACCCTGTGACGGGCGAATGGATGGAGTTCGAGGCCGAAGTGCCGGCGGATATGGCTGCGCTGGTGGAGGGGTTCAGGGAGTAGGGGAGTAGGGGAGTAGAACTCCCATGTCGGATTACGCTGTCGTGGAACGTCTTCAGGGTCTAAGCTTTCAACAGCAGAGGACTGAAGACCATGGAAATCGCAAAGAACACGATCTGCATCTGGTATGACAATGGCGCCGAGGAAGCCGCGAATTTCTACGCCTCCGTGTTTCCCGACAGCAAGGTCCTTGACGTCCAGACCTCGCCTGCGGACAATCCTTCCAAGAGGCAAGGCGAAGTGCTGGTGGTGCATTTCACCGTCTGTGGCATCCCCTGCATTGGCCTGAATGGCGGGCCGACATTCAAGCACAGCGAGGCGTTTTCCATGCAGATCGCCACCGATGATCAGGCAGAGACGGATCGGTACTGGCACGCCATCGTCGGCAATGGCGGGGCG
>CAYZQP010000245.1:0-1317 GCA_964480545.1 uncultured Mesorhizobium sp.
GCTGAAGGTCCTGGCATCGGTGAAACGGCTTTCATTGCCGCGCACCAGCATGAACTGCTCCGAGCGCATGTAGGGCTCGGAGAAGTCGACCTTCTCCTTGCGGTCGTCCTTGATGGTGATGCCGGTCATGCCGAAGTCGAACTGCCCCTCAGACACCGCCGGGATCATCGCATCCCAGGAAATGTTCTTGTACTCCACCGTAAAGTTCAGGCGCTTGGCGAGCTCTGCCACCGCATCATACTCCCAGCCGATCGCCTGGCTGGTCTTCGGGTCCACGAATTGCAGCGGTGGATAGGCATTCTCGGTGACGACAACGATCTTGCGACCGGCGAGATCGGGCAGTGCCTGCGCCTGCACAGCACCTGTCTGGACAGCAACAGTAGCAAAGACGGCCATCAGGCCGGCGACAATCGTCTTGAAGGACATGGGTCAGGTTCCCGTTATCCGGCGCGCCCCTCGCGCCTTTCCGGGCAAATCTTAACGCTTGCATTGCCCGGCGCAAGCGCTACCCGGCCACGGGCGGGTCCAATCGCGCAAAACCATTCCTTGCCGGCGAGAGGAATGTGGAGGAGACGTGGTTGCGCGCCCGAAAGTGAACCTCCGAGCGTGATAAAGTCAGCGATGTCGTCGTTGAGGGGAACGTCGTCAGAACGTGTCGAAGCGCAGAGCGAGATAAGGCGCTTGCTCTATCGGTGTACGGGGTGGCGTGCGGGGCGTCGCAGCATGGGCGAACTGATCGGACAGAATCCGGCCGGCCAGAGCAAACAACTCCATGCGGTGGCTACGGATAGCGGACGGCTCGATCTCACGAGGCTCGTCTGCGCGGGCATAGCGGCGCATGAACTTCAGAAGGGATCGCCCCTCACGCGCCAGCTTTCGCAGGCGCGTGGCCATCAGCCGCAGTTCGGCAGGACTGTTCTGCCGCAGGCCAACAGGCCATTCAGGCACGGGCAGGCCGGTGATGCACTGATGGCCAATGATTTCGGCGCGCCGGAATAGCCACAGGATGAAGCAGCGCACAGGCCAGGAACGCCTGGCAGCAACCTCCGCCATTCTGGAGAACGAGAAAAGCAGCGCGACGATGCTTTTCAGGAAATACAGATCGTTTTCGTCTTCGTGTGTTGTCTCGTCCATCGCTGCCTCCTTCCTTTTTGGGCAAGCGCATTATGAAGGACGGGCGAAACGTGAGGATAAGTGCCGGGTAAAAGGCCAATTTTTCTGATAAGTGTTTGATATTTCATTATTTACCAGGGTGAATAAATTGGGCGGATGGGCGAATTTTCAGCCCATAAGAGCCTTCTCCCCACTGTGATCCCG
>CAYZQP010000245.1:1327-5675 GCA_964480545.1 uncultured Mesorhizobium sp.
TCCAGTCGATCTCGCCCGCCAGGAAGGCGGCCACGGCCACCTCGTTGGCGGCGTTCAACCACGCCGGAGCGGTCCCGCCGGCCCGTCCGGCAGCGTAGGCCACCAGGATGGCCGCAGCCGGGAAAAGAGCTGCGATCAGCGGCACGGTTCCAAGTCCTGCATGGGTGATGGCAGCGCCGCCAGCCCATGCGCCGATCGCGTTGCCGAGGTTGAAGGCAGCGATGTTGAAGCTGGAGGCGAGCGTCTGAGCCGAGCCCTGGACGCTGGAAAGGACCCAGACCTGCAACGGTGCGACTGTCGCGAAACCGGCAATGCCGAGAAGCCCGGTGAGCGCGACGGCAGCAACCGGCTGGTGCATACCCGGCCACATCAGCACTAATACCAGCGCGAGTGCTGCAAGGGTTGCGAAGACGGCAGCAACGGGGCGCTTGTCGGCCAGCCTGCCGCCGAGCAGGTTGCCGATCACCAGCCCGCCACCGAAGACCAGCAGGATCGGTGAGACCGCGCTCGCCTCAAAGCCGGCAAGCGTGGTGAGGATCGGCGCGATATAGGTGAACACCGCAAACACACCGGCATAGCCGAGCACGGTCGTCAAAAGTCCGAGCAGCACGGGGGCGTCGCGCATCGCGGCGAGTTCTGCGCGCCAGTCGCCAGCTTCGCCGCCCTCATCCTTCGGCACGAGTGCAGCGATCACTGCCAGCGCGAGGATGCCAATCAGCGTGACCGCCCAGAAGGTGGTGCGCCAGCCGAAATTCTGACCGATCCATGCGCCCAGCGGCACGCCCAGAACGGTCGCCAGCGTCAGGCCGGTGAACATTATGGCGATGGCGGATGCCTTGCGATCCTCCGGCACAAGCTGGGTCGCGACGACCGAGCCGACACCGAAGAACGTGCCATGTGCCAGTGCGGTCAGCACGCGGGCTGCCATCAGCGTGCTGTAGGTGGGCGCGATGGCACAGGCAGCATTGCCGACCACGAAGATCGCCATCAGCGCGAGTAGAACGGTTTTGCGCGGCCAGCGCGCCGTCATGGCCGTGAGCACCGGCGCGCCGACCACGACGCCCAGCGCATAACCGGAGATCAGCAACCCCGCAGCAGCGATGGAGACGCCGAGATCACTGCTGACTTCCAGCAGCAATCCCATGATGACAAATTCGGTGACGCCGATGCCAAATGCACCGGCAGTCAGTGCGTAAAGCGCTAACGGCATGGTCTATTCCTCGAATTGAGACACCCAGATAGACCGGCCTGCGTCTATGATGTAGATAGCCGTCTGGAACATGATTTATGAAATGAAGTCACAATGGCGCGCGCTGACGTAAACCGCTCCGGCGAGATGGAAGTCTTCGTCCGGGTGGTCGAGGAGGGCGGGTTTTCGGCTGCCGCACGCGCCTGCCGGATGACGCCGTCTGCGGTCAGCAAGCTGGTCTCCCGGCTGGAGACGCGGCTGGGCGCGCGTCTGGTCAACCGGTCCACGCGCAGCTTCCAACTGACGCCAGAGGGCTGCGCCTACTATGAGCGTTCTCTGCGCATCCTCGCTGATATGGACGAGGCCGAGCGTCAGGCTGGCGCGGGCGAACAGCCAACGGGGCGCATCCGCATCAACACCAGTGCCTCTTATGCAACGCATGTGCTGATCCCCATTTTGCCGGAGTTTCTGGAGCTGCATCCCGGTGTCAGCGTCGACCTCGTGCAGACCGACGCGGTGGTCGATCTGCTGGCCGAGCGCATGGATATCGCGATCCGTGCCGGCGAGATGAAGAGCTCAAGCCTGGTCGCCCGAAAGCTCGGCGATACGCCAATGATGATCGTTGGCGCACCGGCCTATCTCGCGCAGGCCGGTACGCCCGCCACGATAGATGATCTCGCCAACTGCAACCGGCTGGGCTTTGATTATGCGCGGGTGGTGGAGGGCTGGCCGCTGAAACGGGATGGTGGCGTCGTCACCGTGAACCCGAGCGGCAGATTGCTGGCGAGCGACGGCGAGGCACTGCGGCGGCTGGCGATCAGCGGTGCGGGGCTGGCGCGGCTTGCGGCTTTTACCGTGCGTGAGGATATCGCAGCGGGGCGCCTGGTGCCGGTTCTGGAGAAGCTGAACCCGGGCGATCGCGAGGCGTTCCACGCGGTCTATGTTGGGCAGGGCGGGCTGCTGCCCGCCCGTATCAGAGCGATGCTGGACTTCCTCGCAGAACGCGGCCGGGTGAACTGATCACGCCGCCTGGCGCTGTGGGGCCGGGAACACTTTCCAGTCGCGAAGGCGTGCCGCACGGCTTTAGCTAGGATCAAAAGATCCTACGATCCTGCAAGATCGCGGCGTCCAGTGACGAACTCGCAACAACAACCTCACCCGGCTTGACCATACCAGACGGAATACGGCCAGCCGACGAACTCGCAACAACAGCCTCACCCGGTTTGACCATACCAGACGGAATGGCTTCCATTGCAAAAACTGCGGCCGCGACTGCCAAGAATACTCCTAGCCTACGACGATTGATCATTTTTCTTCTCCGAGCCGGGTGTAAATTTCGGTGCCATATTTCGTCAGGCGATAGTGCTTATTGGGACGAAGCTCGAACAGACCGTACTCGATAAGTACTTCCATTTCGCGCTGAACCATAATCGCGGTCCGCTTCAGCATTTTATCCCGAACCTTCGGGTCGAGCGCATTCAACGAAATGCCAAATGGTTCGCCCTCACCTTGAGCCCAATCTCGAGCGATGCTCCCCTTTACGACCTCGCCGTGTTCGAGCGCACGCGAAGCGACTGTAGCGAAGAATGCGCCAGTTTCCAATTGAACGATTGAGCGTGGCGGCCCCTTTGGAGAGCCGAATTTTCCGAAATCCCAAGGCTCCTGAGAAGCAAGCAACTCTCTTGCAATCTCGGTCCATGCTCGCGCGAAGGCGAAAAGTCCATCAATCGGCCTAGCCATCTGATACCCCAAAAAACCTCCTGTAAATCTTATGGCGAAATGTGGCTGAAAATAGATTCTCGACAAGAGTGGGTCTTCTACAAAATGTAGGTGCCTTTTCACCAATCATGACTGAAATTATACATTAGAAATGGGCACGTATCCTACAAATTGTAGGATACTAACCAACAAATTGTAATTATCATACCATAAAATACTATCTTGTGCACATTTTGTGCGCCCCAATTATTAAGACGTCCACCAACGGACTTGCTCAAGATAGAGGAGCTAAACGATGGCTATCGCGATCCTGGTCGGTATCCTTCTGTACTCGCAGTACGCGTACTGAAGGTCATCCGATTGAGGGCGGGTCGCCCCGCCCTCAATTCACAATCCAATCAACAGGAGAATACGCATGTTTTTCTACCCATCTCATTGGTTGTTCTGGCCGTGGTTTTGGCCATGGGGCCACATCTGGGCGTAGCCCGAGTTCTCGACCCGCATCTAAGCGAGGGCTGAAAACTCTTACCAAATGCCGGGGGAGAGGGCTCTACTCTCTCCCCTTCAAGCTGCCGCCCGTGCCGGGGTTGGCGCGGCTCGCGGCTTTTACCGTGCGCGAGGATATCGCCGCCGGGCGTTTGGTGCCGGTTCTGGAGAGGCTGAACCCGGGTGATCGCGAGGCGTTCCACGCGGTTTATGTTGGCCAGGGCGGGCTGCTGCCCGCCCGTATCCGGGCGATGCTGGACTTCCTCGCCGAGCGCGGCCGGGTGAGTTGATTACGCCGCCTGGCGCCGGGGGGCCGGGAACACTTTCCACTTGTTGGGGCGGAAGGCGACGCGGCTCTTTTCGGCTGCGGGATGATCGACCGGCAGCTCGATCTCGACGCGATGCTGATTGCCGCCGATCTCGAGCTCGACACGGCGCGTGCCAGCGACACGGCGTGAGTTGGCAACGGTGCCGGCGATGCAGCCGCCGCAGCCATCCAGCAGCGTGATGTCGTGCGGGCGGAAGAACAGGTGCGCATCGCCGTCGGGGATATTGTCCGCCTGCAGCCCGATGGTGCGGTCGGCGAGCCAGATTTCGCCCTGCTCGACACGCACAGGCAGCGCGCTGGAATCGCCGATAAAGCCATAGACGAAGGAGGAGTTCGGGCGGTCATAAGCATCGTCAGCCGAGCCGACCTGCTCGATCTTGCCCTGGCTCATCACGACAACACGGTCGGCCAGCTCCAGCGCTTCTTCCTGATCGTGGGTGACGAAGACCGTGGTGTGGCCGGTGCGGTCGTGGATTTCGCGCAGCCAGCGGCGCAGCTCGCGGCGCACCTGCGCATCCAGTGCGCCGAACGGCTCGTCCAGCAACAGCACCCTCGGCTCGATCGCCATGGCGCGGGCCAGCGCCACGCGCTGCCGCTGGCCGCCGGAGAGCTGCGTCGGGTAGCGG
>CAYZQP010000246.1:0-5364 GCA_964480545.1 uncultured Mesorhizobium sp.
CCCGACCCGGCGATCCGCAACCGCAACGGCGACCGCCAGAACATCGTGCCGTTCAAGGTCTGCGGCGCGACCTGCGATTCCGTCGACATCCTGTCGCGGCCGTTCTGGCTGCCGGAAACCGTCGATACGGGCGACTGGATCGAGATCGGCCATATCGGCGCCTACTCGCTGTCGTTGCGCACCCGCTTCAACGGTTTCTATCCGGACACGTTTGTCGAGGTAACGACACCGTTTGATGAGGGCAGCGCACCTGAGGGCTTCGCCAGCCTCGAGACGATGGCCGGGGCAGGGGAGTAGAATGGGTGGCGCCAGCGTCAGCGGCGGGTGCCTGTGCGGTGCAGTGCGGGTCGAGGCGACCGGCGCGCCGGATCGCGTTGGCATCTGCCACTGTCTCGACTGCCGCAAGCATCATGGTGCGCTGTTTTATGCCGCGGCTGTTTTTCCGGAAGCTTCTGTGAAAGTGACCGGAGAAACGCGAGACTTTCGCGGGCGGCATTTCTGTCCGGTCTGCGGATCTTCGGTGTTTGCCCGGACCGATGGCGAGATCGAGGTGCATCTTGGCACGCTCGATGCGCCAGACCAGTTTACGCCGGGCTACGAATTGTGGACCGGGCGACGGGAAAGCTGGCTGCCGGAATTTCCCGGTACGCTGAAGCACAAGCGCAATCGCGAGGATGGCTGATCAACTCCGGTAGCAGACCCATCCCTTGAAGGTGAACCCGGCATAGAACAGCTGGATGTCGGTGAACCCGGCCTCCGTCAGCAGGGCGATGTCCTCGTCGGGCGAAAGTGCCGGCAGGCGCCCGGCCATCGTTTCCATGCCCTGCATAGCCTGCTCGATCGGCACACCTTTGGCGATCAGCAACCCGGCATTGCGGCGCAGCCAGAGCGTCTGCCGATCGCCTTGCGGAAAGCTGTGATGTGCCAGAACGAACGGCGCTTCCGGCTTCAGGCGTCTGTGCAGTTCGCGCAGCGTTTGCAGCCGCTGTTCGCGCGGCAGGAAATGCAGTGTGAGGAAGCAGGTCGCGCCGTCAAACGGTGCATCAGGGGCGTCCTCGATGTAGCCTTCGGTAAAGTGTACCCGGGGCAGGTGATCGCCCAGAATGTGACGCGCCTGCGCCAGCATTTCAGGAGAGGGGTCGACAGCTTCGAACTGCCAGCCCGGATCGAATTCTGCCAGTGCCAGCAACTCCAGTCCGCCACCGGCGCCCAGCACAAGAATGCGCCCATCCGGCCCGACGCGTTCAGCCAGCAGGATCGCCGCCATGCGGTGGAGATCAGCCAGTCCGGGCACGTGGCGGGCGACCCGTTCGGCATAGGATGCGGCGTCAGACGGTTGGTTGTGGATCGACATATCTCGCTGTTCTCTCGCTGGTGCCATTGACGTTTCGAGATTATGTAACATATAAAGTTACATGAAAAGAGACAGCCGCCTTTCTTCCGTTTTGCACGCGTTGCTGCACATGGCCGAGCATGACGGGCGCATGACCTCCGATATGATTGCGCAATGCCTCGGCACCAATCCCGTGGTGGTGCGGCGCACGATGGGACTGTTGCGCGATGCCGGTTTTGTGGAGTCCGAGCGCGGCCATTCGGGCGGCTGGCGGATATCGGTTGACCTGTCGACGGTCAGCCTGAAGCGGCTGCACGAAGTGCTTGGCGAGCCTGCGATTTTTGCCATCGGAAACCGGCACGAGACGCCGCAATGCCTGGTCGAGCAGTCTGTCAATGCAGCGCTCGACGGGGCGTTCCGGGATGCCGAGGCGCTGCTGCTGGAACGCTTCGCTGACGTCTCGCTGGCTGATCTCGCTGCAGATTTCGCGCGCCGCCATGCGGCCTGGCGCGCCCAACAGGAGTAACACATGGACGACGTGATCGTGATTGGCGGCAGCTATGCCGGGATGGCTGCTGCGCTCCAGCTGCTGCGCGCCCGCCGCAGGGTGGTGATCGTGGATGCAGGTCAGCGGCGCAACCGCTTCGCCAGCCATTCGCACGGGTTCCTGGGACAGGATGGTGTTGATCCGGCAGAGATCTGGGCGACGGCGCGCAAGCAGCTTGCCGCCTATCCGACCCTGACCTGGGTCGAGGGTGAGGCGCTGTCCATCTCAGGCCAGAAGGACGATTTCAGCGTCGATACGACGGGTGGAGTTTTGCGCGGTCGCAGGGCTCTGGTTGCGACGGGCGTGGCTGACCAGTTGCCAGAGATTGGTGGGCTCGCCGAGCGCTGGGGCAAATCGATCTTTCATTGCCCCTACTGTCATGGATACGAATTGGGGCAGGGGCGGATTGGCGTCATCGCCACCGGCCCGATGTCCTTGCATCAGGGGGAACTGCTGACAGAGTGGGGTGACGTGACGTTCCTCACCAACGGGGCGATTGAGCTGGATGCGGAGCAGGGACAAGCGCTGGAGGCGCGCGGCGCTACGGTTGAGGACGTGCCGATCAGCCGGATCATCGGAACGGCTGACGTGGAGTTGACGGATGGCCGGCTGCTACCGTTCGTGGGACTGTTCACTGCGCCGCGTGTCGCTCCTGCCAGCCAGATTGCCGAGGCGACCGGATGCGCGCTGATGGACACGCCGGTCGGTCTGCTGGTGCAGACCAACGAGGCGAAGGAAACGAGTGTGCCGGGAGTTTTCGCCTGCGGTGACGTTGCAAGGGCACCGCATTCTGTCTCACTCGCGGTCGGCGACGGCGCCTGGGCCGGCGCGCAGATTCACCGCTCGCTGGTATGGGGGTGAGCAGAGAAGGCCGGCCGGGGTCGAGAGATCCTGCTAGATCGCTGCCAGCAAAGCAGGTGTCGGCCAACCGTCAACGACGAAACCGAGGCGCTTCTGTTCCTGGCGCACGGCCTCGCGGGTGTTGGTGCCGAGAATGCCGTCGACCTTGCCAACATTGAAGCCCTTGGCTTCAAGCTTGGTCTGCAATTCTTTCATCTGTGCATTGTCCAGCCCGACATCGGCATTGCGCGGATCAAGTGCAGGCGCGCCGGCAAAGCGGGTGGCAAGGTAGCCTGCCGTCAGCGCGTAGGTCGCCGACTGGTTCCACTCGATATAGACGTCGAAATTGTCGTAGCCGAGGAAGGCCGGGCCCTTGTGGCCCATCGGCAGGATGAGACCCGCGCTATAGTCGCCGGTCAGCGGCGAACCATCGCGCCTGGTGACGCCCCACTCGGCCCACTGCTTCAGCGGGATCTTTGTCGTGCGTCCAGTCTGCTCCCACGGCAGGTTGTCGGGCACGCGGACCTCCTCCAGCCAGGGCTGGCCGGCTTTCCAGCCGCGATCGTGCAGCTTTGCGGCGGAGGTCATGATGACATCAGCGACATCGGTGCGCAGGTCGACCTTGCCGTCATTGTCGCCGTCAATGCCATGCTCGAGATAGTCGATCGGCAGGATTTGCGTCTGGCCAATCTCGCCGGCCCAGGCCCCCTGGACGTCAGCGGGGAGAACACCGCGATCAATGAGCGTCAACAGCGGTACGATCTGTTTGCGGAAGAGTTCGGGACGACGGCAGTCATGTGACAGGGTGAGCAAGGCGGACAGCGTATGGAAGTCGCCCTGGAAGGTGCCGTAATCGGATTCAAGCGCCCAGAACGCCGTGATGACAGCCGCTGGCGCACCATACTTCTCCTCGGCGCGGGCGAAGATTGCAGCATTTTCCTGCAGCTTCTTTTTGCCGGTGTTGATGCGCTGGTCGGAGATCAACTTGCCTGCGAACTGGACGAAGGTCTGGGTGAACACGCCCTGCGAACGATCGCGTTTGAGCACTCTTTCATCAAGACCGGCGGTTTCCATCGCGGCAAGCCCGGTCGGGCCCACGCCGGCTTTCTCGGCTTCGGCATACATGTCAGATTTCCAGGCCGCAAAATCGCCGCCACAAGGAGCAGCGGGGCTGGCATCCTGTGCCTGGGCGGCCAGCGGTATTGCAAACAGCATTGAGGCAATTGCGGAGGTGGAAAAAAGCTTGCGAAACATCATGGTGCGCTGTTGCTCGTTACGTTGGGCAAAAATGTGATGAACAGATCACTCGAGGCAATGCAAGTATGCAATGCCACGCGCGGTTAACGACTACGTGTTTGAAGTTCAACGTCCGTGTTTGGCCAGCCAGTTCTTCCACTGGGCCTGGCTGCCGTTGAAGGCGTTGATGTCGGCCTGGCCACGAATGCCCGGGACGATACCGGTGCCGGTATATTGCCAGAAGTTGAAGGGGTGGCTGCCAAAGCGCGTCGAAGGGTGTCCGGCGACAGACCGCAGCCAGTACTGATACCCCTTGAAGCTCGCCAGATTGTTGTCATCAAAGAAATCGATGGGGGTGTAGATGATCGGCTTCTTTCCGTAGTGCCGCTCGACAATGTCGAGGAAGATCTTCATCTCGCGCTGCACGGTCGCGGCTGGCGGGCGCAGCGTGCAGGTCGGTGATTTCGGGTTCCATTCGACATCGAGGACCGGAGGCAGGGAGTTGCGATCCTTTGGCACATTGCGGATGAACCAGGCAGCCTGCTCGTGCGCGGGGCGGCAGAAGTAGAAGAAGTGGTAGGCACCGCGTGGCACGCCTGCAGCACGGGCGTTAGCCCAGTGTTGGCGGAACATTGGGTCCAGCATGTCACCGCCCTCGGTTGCCTTGATGAAAGCAAACGAGATGCCGCTCTGCCTGGCCGTCTGCCAGTCGATGCTTGTCTGGTACTTGGAAACGTCAGTGCCATGCACGGCGTAAGAGTGCGGCGGGTAGGCACCGAAATCCATTGGCTTGGCGTCGCCGAAGCGGGGATTGGATCTGGCGACGCTGCCGACAGCCGGGCCCGGTGCGACGGCACCATAAGTCTGCTCCGGTGACATGACATCGGATGTCGAGCAGCCCGCAAGCATCAGGCTGGCCATAACGCCAAGTTTGGCTGCCGTTTTCAGCATTCTGCCCCCGGAAAATCGTGTTGTGCCATAGCGCTTTTCCAACTGGAAGTCACGCGCCCGCTCCGTAACGTCATGGCCTGCCATGGTTGAAATTGAATTGATGCCGGGTGACACCGCATAAAAATTGCGTGAGGAACGCGGATTCGGCGCGGAGGACGTATGCGGACGATAATCAAGTGGGTGATTGTACTGGTTGCCGCCGGAATGGTGGGACTGACTGCCTGGCTTGGCATCGCGCCCCCGGAGTTGATACGCGTCGGTACAGGCTATTCGGCCAAGACCGTCTGCTCCAACGTCTTCGTTGCCGGACGCGATCCGGGCGAGGTGATGGCTGTCGACGTGCAGGGACCCGGGCATCCGCTGCTGAAGCTGATGAGAGTGGATGTTGACGCACAGGCCAAAACCGCCTCGGTCGCTTTGCTTGGGCTGTTCGGCCGCTCGACGGCGGTGGCGCGCG
>CAYZQP010000246.1:5374-5633 GCA_964480545.1 uncultured Mesorhizobium sp.
CTTCGGCACTGGCGCAGGCCAGCGTGCCGGCTCTGGCAAAACACCTTCCCGATGCGCTCTGGCCTGGAGGCGAGCGGGTGGATGTCTCGCAGAACCCGGACGTTGCCAAGGTCCTGGAAGATGCGGCGCTGACCGGGCCAGGCATGCGGGCAATCGTCGTTGTGAAGAATGGCCGGGTCGTTGCCGAGCGCTATTCCGACGGATTCTCTGACACGACGCCGCTGCTCGGCTGGTCGATGACCAAGACTGTCACGGCTGC
>CAYZQP010000247.1:0-262 GCA_964480545.1 uncultured Mesorhizobium sp.
GCCACGGCCTGCTCGCCCATGGCTTTACGGGTCTTCTCGTCAAGGAATGGCGACGGCGCCTCCTCGACAACCTTCTGGTTGCGGCGCTGGATCGAGCATTCGCGCTCGCCAAGATAGATCGCGTTGCCGTGGCCGTCAGCCAGCACCTGAATTTCGATATGGCGCGGGTCGACCACGAACTTTTCGATGAACACGCGGTCATCGCCAAACGAGTTTTTCGCCTCGGAACGGGCGCGGTCAAAACCGTCACGCACCTCGGACT
>CAYZQP010000247.1:272-5614 GCA_964480545.1 uncultured Mesorhizobium sp.
CACGCCGATATAGCCCGGCACGGTGCTGACCTTGGCGGCGTCGGCGAACTTCTTGGACTCGATCTTGTCGCCCATCGCCTCGATGGCTTTCACCTTCGGGCCGATGAAGATGATGCCTTCCTTCTCCAGCGCCGCGCAGAACGAAGCGCGCTCGGAAAGGAAACCGTAGCCGGGGTGTACAGCCTCCGCACCGGTCGCCCTGCAGGCCTCAAGGATCTTGTCGCCAAGCAGATAGCTCTGCGCTGCAGCTGCCGGGCCGATATGCACCGCCTCGTCCGCCATCTCGACATGCATCGCGTCGCGGTCGGCGTCGGAATAGACCGCCACCGTCTTGATGCCCATTTTCTTCGCGGTCTTGATGACGCGGCAGGCAATCTCGCCGCGGTTGGCGATCAGGATTTTCTTGAACATGAAATGCAGGTCTCCCTGCACATCCTTTTATGGCCTGCACAATGCGGGTCAAGCGCGAGCCCGTGCACAACGGATGCGACTCTCGTCGTACTCCAACCGCTGTGCCAGTGATGCCGGTGCGTCAGACGCCGACGCGCTCGACGTCAATATCCATGCGTTCGCGGCGGCCACGAGGCTCAAAACGATGCTGCGAGGTGCTGATGAACAGCAGATTACCCCTAACCGTAATGCGCGCCTGCAAGGCATAGGTGCCGCGCCTGTTGAGCCGCGCCCTGTTGTAGTCCAGCCGGTAAGGGATAGGGCTACCGCTCCTGCCGCGAATACGCGTACTGGCAATCGTGATAGAACGCGCGTCGGCCCGTGAAACATCGATGAGCGAGACTTCGACAACCGCGCCGCGTGGCAGAAGCATACGCTCTCGGTAGCGCACATTGCCCTGCACCCGCGCCCTGTTTCCGGACTGCGCAAGTGCTGTACCTGGTGCCAGCGAGATTGCGCCAATCATCGCCAGCATGGTGCGACGGGAGAATTTGGTTCCGGTTTCGGGGTGCATTGCAGGTCTCCTGATAGACACGCGAATCTGTCATTATGACGCGCCAGAAATGAGGCAGTGCCGCGTTCGACCGAATGGCACTTCCACAACCTTGTGTTGCGCCTTGTCCGTGAGGTCGAAAGCTGAAACTCTGGTAATAGTTTTCACGAGGAGGAGAACATGGCCGACAAACTGCATCCAGTGATTGACAAGGGGCTGCCGAAAAAGAGCGCCAAATTCAAGGGCGGCACGCTGACCTGCGATTGCGTGACGAACCCGGTGAAGGTCGCGATCAAGGGTCAGGTGGCGCATAACCACGCCTGCGGCTGCTCGAAATGCTGGAAGCCCAAGGGCGCGCTTTTCTCGGTCGTCGCCGTTGTACCGAGTGAGAATGTCGAGGTTCTGGAGAACAAGAGCAAGCTGAAGGTGGTGGACAAGAAGGCGCTCATCCAGCGCCATGCCTGCCGCGCCTGCGGCGTTCACATGTATGGGCCGGTCGAGCGCGAGCATCCGTTCCAGGGCCTGTCCTTCATCCATCCGGAAAAGTTCGCCGAGACCGGCTGGGAGCCACCGGGCTTCGCTGCGTTCGTGTCGTCGATCATCGAACAGGGTTTTGATCCGGCCAAGATGAAGGGCATTCGCAACCGGCTGAAGAAGGCCGAGCTCGAACCCTATGATTGTCTGGCACCCGGCCTGATGGACTACATCGCCACCTGGACGGCAAAGAAGTCGGGCGCGCTGCCGGCCTGACCCATTGCGCGCCCCATTTGCGCGGTCGTATGTATCGGCTAATGCTTTGGCGATGATCCTGTCGCGCTATACGCCCTTTCTGCTTGCGATGCTGGCCCTGCTCGTAGGCCTCACTTCGGCGCGCTGGATCGACTGGCGACTGGCCGTCATCCTCGCGGCCAACGGCTTCTTCATCGCCTACATCTCGCTGACGCTGACACAGATGCGGATGCTCAAGGGTTCATATCTCAGCAAACATGCAGCCAGCAGCGATGCCCCGGTGTTGCTGGCCTTTGTGTTGACCATCGGCACTGTGATGGCAGCCATCACTTCGCTGTTTTTCGTCGTCAACGCCGACAAGCCGACAGTGCCTTATGAGCTCGGGCTGGCACTGGTGTCGGTGCCACTCGGCTGGGCCACCATCCACCTGATGGCGGCTGCGCATTATGCGCATCTGTTCTGGCAACCGCCAAAGGGCGACGGCACCCCACGCAAGGGCTTGCAGTTTCCGGATGATAGTGATCCGGAAGGCTGGGATTTCGTCTATTTCGCCTTTGTCATCGGCATGGCGGCGCAAACATCCGACGTCGCGATCACCAGCCGCCACATGCGCAAGTTTGCCCTGGCGCACTCGGTACTCGCTTTCTTCTTCAACACGGTACTTGTCGCAGCGGCGGTCAACGTCGCCGTGGCGCTTGGCGGTTGACGAAAGGGTGATGAAACAAACGCCGACATCGGACCGTACAGTCTCGCACGAGACGAGGGAAAGCGGCATGTTGGCCGTCACGGATGAAAGCGCGCCGCCGCAGGCGGCAAAAGCGGGCCGGCTGATCTATCGCCAGTCGATCTGGACGCGCGTGACACACTGGGTATGGGCGGCAGCGCTGTTCTTTCTGCTGCTCTCCGGACTGCAAATCTTCAACGCGCACCCGACCCTCTATATCGGCCAGGAGTCCGGCTTCGAGTACGACAACTCGGTGCTGCGCATCGGTGCAGAAAACACGCCGGATGGCGTGCGCGGCTACACGATTTTCCTCGGCAAGAAATTCGACACGACCGGCGTGCTCGGCTGGTCCGGCGATCCGCCGCGCCCGCGTGCCTTTCCAAGCTGGGCGACAATCCCAAGCTACTACGATCTCGGCACGGCGCGCGTGGTGCATTTCTTCTTCGCATGGGCGCTGGCGATCACGCTGCTCATCTGGCTTGTTGCCAGTCTGATCAATGGCCACGCCTGGCGCGATCTAGTGCCGCGTCTGCGCGACATCCGCACCCTGCCCCGCGATGTGGTTGAGCATCTAAAGCTGAAATTCCACCGGCGGCGCGAATACAACACGCTGCAAAAACTCTCGTATGCCGGTGTGCTGTTCGTGCTTCTGCCACTGATGATCGCGACCGGGCTCGCCATGTCGCCCGGCGCAAATGCAATCCTGCCCTGGCTGCCAGACCTGCTCGGTGGCAGGCAGACAGCGCGCACCATTCATTTCGGCGTGATGCTCCTGCTGCTCGGCTTCTTCGTCGTGCACATTTTGATGGTGCTGCTGGCAGGCCCGTTGAACGGGTTGCGATCTATCATCACCGGCTGGTACCGCATTGATGATGAGGATCAGAAGCCATGAGCCGCATCATCCTCTCGCGCCGCAAGTTTCTCACCGCCGCCGCTGTCGGGACCAGTGGGCTGACGCTCGGTGGCTGCGACGCGTTCGACAGCCAGCTGCGGCCGGGTGCAGGCTTCCGCTCAGTGCTCGAAAAGGCCAATGGTCTGTCCTGGCGGGTGCAGCGGGCCTTGCAAAGTGACAACGCTTTGGCGCGCGAGTTTGCGCAAAGCGACATCCGCCAGGGCATGAAGCCGAATGGCGTCACCGCACCTGAAGATGCAGATTACAAGACGCTTGCCACCAGCCAGTTCCGCGATTGGCGTCTGGTGGTAGATGGACTGGTTGAAAAGCCGCTGTCGCTATCCGCCGAGCAACTCCAGCAGATGCCGGCGCGCACGCAGATCACGCGGCACGACTGCGTTGAGGGCTGGTCCACCATCGCCAAATGGACCGGCGTGCAGCTGTCGCGCCTGCTGGATGAGGCGGTGGTGAAGCCTGAGGCGCGCTTTGCCGTGTTCTACTGCATGGATACGATTGGCCAGAGTTTCCTCGGACCCCAGCGCTACTATTCGTCGATTGACCTGATCGATGCCCGACACCCGCAGACGATCCTGGCCTACGGTCTCAATGATCGCCCGCTGCCGGTGGAAAACGGCGCGCCGCTGCGGGTGCGGGTCGAGCGCCAGCTTGGCTATAAGATGCCGAAATACATCAATCGCATCGAGGTGGTGTCGAGCTTCGGCCGGATCGGGTTCGGCAAGGGCGGCTATTGGGAAGACAATGGCTATGACTGGTATGCGGGGATCTGATTTCCGGAACCATTTTTTCTATTTATTCGATTTTCAGGATGAAATTTCCAGCACAGCGCTGCACTTTGCAGGTGGCTGCCTCTGAATTTTGCGCCGGCACTGTATTTTTGGGACAATTCAATTCCTGAGGGATCTCCCATGAAACGTCTTCTGCTTGTCGGTGCGGCTCTCGCTGTGCTGTTTTCCGGTCCGGCCTTCGCGCAGGACGCCAAGAAGCTGCTCAACGCATCTTACGACGTCGCCCGCGAGCAGTTCGTCGCCATCAACAAGGCGTTCATCGAGAAGCACCCGGACGTGACCGTTGACCAGTCGCATGCTGGCACCTCCAAGCTGGCGCGCTCGATCGTCGAGGGCCTTGAGGCTGACGTGGTCACCTTCAACCAGATCACCGACATCGAGTTTCTGGTGAAGCAGGGTTTTGTCTCTGAAGACTGGCAGAAGGATTTTGCCAACAACTCGTCGCCCTTCTATTCGCTGCCGTCCTTCCTGGTGCGCGCCGGCAACCCCAAGAACATCAAGGACTGGTCCGACCTCGCCCGTGACGACGTGAAGATCGTCTTCCCGAACCCGAAGACCTCCGGCAATGCGCGCTACACCTATCTGGCCGCCACCGCCTACGCCAGGGAAGCCTTCAACAATGACGAAGCCAAGGTGAAAGAGTTCATCACCAAGATCTTCAACAACGTGCCGGTGTTCGACACCGGTGGCCGTGCAGCGACGACAACCTTTGTCGAGCGCGAAATCGGCGACGTGCTGATCACCTTCGAGTCCGAGGTTCAGGGCATCCGCAAGGAGTTCGGAGAGGACAAGTTCGCGGCGGTCACGCCATCCGTCTCGCTGCTGGCCGAGTTCCCGGTCGCAATTGTCGATAAGGTTGTCGACAAGCACGGTTCGCGCGACCTCGCCAAGACATATCTGGACTTCCTCTACACCGCTGATGGTCAGAAGATTCTGGCCGAGTTCGGCAACCGCGTGAACGACGAGGCCGTTGCCGGCGAGTTCAAGGACAAGTTCCCGGATGTGCGCCTTGTAACGGTCGAGACCGTTTTCGGCGGCTGGGACAAGGTTCAGGCTGAGCACTTCGCCTCCGGCGCGCTGCTCGACCAGTTGTACGGTTCGCGTTGACCTGACGCGTTTGATGGGTTTGAAGACCGGCGGGCGCATTGCCCGCCGGTCTGGTTTTTGGCAACTTATGATTTTTGGAAATACCCCCCTCTGTCCTGCCGGACATCTCCCCCTCACGGGGGGAGATTGGCCATCACCCAT
>CAYZQP010000248.1:0-5571 GCA_964480545.1 uncultured Mesorhizobium sp.
CGGGTAGGCGCAGCGCGTGTTTTCCGTCAGCGAGTTGTCGTTGAAGTCCGGATTGCGCGCGGCATCAAGCACGACGTTTTCCAGCACGGTGCCGAAGCGCTGCGTGGTCGCGTAGATCTCCGGCTCGGCCTCGGCCGAGAGCTTGATCGTCTTGGCGTAGCAGCCGCCCTCGAAATTGAAGATGCCTTCCGGGCCCCAGCCGTGCTCGTCATCGCCGATCAGCGTGCGAGAGGGATCGGCCGAAAGGGTCGTCTTGCCGGTGCCCGACAGGCCGAAGAATACAGCAGCATTGTCGCCCAGCGTGTTGGCCGAGCAGTGCATCGGCATGACGCCGGCCTCGGGCAGCAGATAGTTCAGCGCGGTAAAGACCGACTTCTTCATCTCGCCGGCATAGGATGTGCCACCGATCAGCACGATCTTGCGCTCGAGGTCGCAGGCAATGATGGTCTCGGTGCGTGCGCCATGACGTTCCGCGTCTGCCTTGAAGGACGGCAGGTCAATGATGGTCATCTCCGCCTTGAAGTCCGCGAGTTGCTCTGCGGTCGGGCGGATCAGAAGGTTGCGGATGAACAGCGAGTGCCAGGCATACTCTGTCACGACGCACACCGGCAGGCTGTGTTTTGGGTCGGCGCCGCCGATCAGATCCTGCGCAAACAGATCCCTGTCAGCGGCATGGGCGATGAAGTCGTTGAGCAGGTTCTCGAAATGCTCCGGCGACATCGGCTTGTTATTGTCCCACCAGATCTTGTCCTCGGTGCCGGCGGTACGGACCACAAACTTGTCCTTGGGCGAACGGCCTGTGTGCTGCCCGGTATAGGCAACCAGCGCGCCGCTGGCGGTCAATTTCGCCTCGTTGCGGCGAACAGCCTCTTCATAAAGTGCTGCTTCCAGCAGGTTGGCCTGAAATTTTCCGCTGGTGGTCAGCGATTTCCCCGCCAGTCTGGCGACAGTTGTTACGGTCATCGAGCATCCCCTCGTATGGATAGCTTGTCTCATGATCATGCCGCCCAACGTGGGTCCGTCGGATCGATGCAGCTTGCCAGAACCAGAAAAGCCAAGTGATATCAAATCATTAATCGATTTAAAAATTTCACTAAACAAACTAAATCGTTTAGTCTTTTCCGCAGGGTTAATAGGCGGCCTTTCATCGGACAAAGTTGCCCGGGGTTGTCTGACCAGTTTCGAAGCGCCTGCCCGGACGCCTTGCTGTGCTTCGTCGCGAATCTATGCCACACTTTGTACCCAGTTTGTTTTGCATGAGGCGGGTCCTACCTATCGGGGACGTGCTTATGAAGGAGCCGCAGGATATGGCGACAGTCGCACTGGTCGATGACGACCGGAACATTCTCACTTCCGTTTCCATTGCACTGGAGTCGGAGGGATACCGGGTCGAGACCTATACTGACGGCGCGTCCGCGCTTGAGGGCTTTTCCAGCCGACCGCCAAATCTCGCGATACTCGACATCAAGATGCCGCGTATGGACGGGATGGAGCTGTTGCGCCGCCTGCGCCAGAAAACCGACCTTCCGGTTATCTTCCTCACCTCCAAGGACGACGAGATCGACGAGTTGTTTGGCTTGAAGATGGGCGCCGACGATTTCATCCGCAAACCCTTCTCCCAGCGTCTGCTGGTGGAGCGCGTGAAGGCGGTCTTGCGGCGTGCCTCGGCGCGCGAGGCAGGCGTCAAGACGCCGGCCCAGCAGTCCAGATCGCTGGAACGTGGCCAGCTGGTTATGGATCAGGAGCGCCACACCTGTACCTGGAAGGGCGAGGCGGTGACGCTGACGGTAACCGAGTTCCTGATCCTGCATTCGCTGGCGCAGCGGCCCGGTGTGGTGAAGAGCCGCGATGCCTTGATGGACTCTGCCTATGACGAGCAGGTCTATGTCGATGACCGTACGATCGACAGCCACATCAAGCGGCTGCGCAAGAAGTTCAAGCAGGTCGACGATGATTTCGAGATGATCGAAACGCTCTACGGGGTAGGGTATCGCTTCAAGGAAGCGTAGCAACGGGCTGACCAGGCGCGATGGCAATTGACGTGCAGGAGCGAAAGCCGACGGCATCCAGGCCGCGTCGACGCTTTGTGCCCAAATTCCTGCGCTATGTGTGGGTGCCGGTCCGCAATTTCGTCAGCCATCACATTTTCTCCAGCCTGACGCGCCGCATCCTGATCCTCAATCTGGCGGCGCTGGCTGTACTGGTGGTCGGGGTGCTCTACCTCAACCAGTTTCGCACCGGCCTGATCAAGGCGCGCATCGACAGCCTCCAGACCATGGGCCAACTGGTTGCCGGGGCAATCGCGGCATCGGCAACCGTCGATACGGATTCGCTGCGCATCGACCCGGAGAAGCTGTTTGAGCTGCAGGCCGGGCAGAGCATTGCCCCGAGAACCGACGGGCTGGACAATCTGGATTTTCCGATTGATCCCGAAAAGTTTGTTCCGGTGCTGCGCCGCCTCATCCCGGCGATCGGAACGCGCACCCGGGTCTATGACCGTGACGCAAACCTCTTGCATGACTCACTGGGCCAGGTGCTGCGCTACAACAATCCGGCACCCGAGGAGAGCATTGGCTTTCTGGCGCGCATCGAGAAGCTCTTCGCGGACACGTTTCTGCGCACCAATCTACCGCTCTACAAGGAGCAGCCGGGCGAGGCCGGGTCGGGCTTTCCGGAGGTTTTGTCGGCGCTGACCGGAGGCACCTCGACCCAGGTGCGCATCAGTGACCGTGGCGAGCAGATCGTCTCCGTGGCTGTACCGATCCAGCGTTACCGCGCTGTGCTCGGCGTGCTGTTGTTGACGACGCAGGGCGGAGAGATCGACCAGATCATCGCCGATGAACGCCGCTCCATCCTGCGGGTCTTCGGCGTCGCAGCACTTGCCAATGCGGTACTGTCGATCCTGCTTGCATCGACAATCGCCAATCCCCTGCGCCGTCTGGCTGCGGCAGCCGTGCGTGTGCGCCGGGGTGTCAAGAACAGGGAAGAGATACCCGACTATTCCTACCGGGAAGACGAGGTTGGCAATCTGTCCGTTGCGGTGCGCGACATGACCAACGCGCTTTATGCGCGCATTGACGCCATCGAGAGCTTTGCGGCCGATGTCAGCCACGAGTTGAAGAACCCGCTGACATCGTTGCGCAGCGCGGTGGAAACGCTGCCGCTTGCAAAGAACGAGCAGTCCCGGAACCGGCTGATGGAAGTTATCCAGCACGACGTTCGCCGGCTCGACCGTCTGATCACTGACATTTCCGACGCCTCGCGCCTCGACGCCGAACTGGCGCGCGAGGACGCATCGCGGGTTGATCTGCAAAAACTCGTCAGCGAACTCGTTGCCGCGTCCAATGATGCCGGGCGCAAAAAGAAGGCCCAGATTGATTTTGTCGCCGAGAAGCTGCCCCAGGGAGCGAAGGGCTACTTCATTCAGGGCCACGATCTCCGGCTCGGGCAGGTGCTGACCAATCTGATCGAGAACGCCCGCTCCTTCGTCCCGGATGAAGGCGGGCGGATCACTGTGCGGCTGGCTCGCGTCTCCAAGTTCAACGTCATCGCGGTTGACGACAATGGTCCCGGCATCCGCCCGGATGCTATCGAACGCATCTTCGAGCGCTTCTATACCGACCGGCCCTCCGGCGAGGCGTTTGGCCAGAATTCGGGCCTTGGCCTTTCGATCAGCCGGCAGATCATCGAGGCGCATGGCGGCTCGCTGACGGCAGAGAACATTCCGGGCGCAAAGCCAGGGGAAATCAAGGGCGCGCGTTTTGTTGCGACCCTGCCGGCCGAGGCCTGATGCAACTCGTTCACGGCACTGCGATTTTGCTGGGCTGCTGTGGTGTGATGCTCACCGGAGCTTCCGGATCCGGCAAGACAACGCTGGCACTAGAACTGATCAACCGGACCAGACTGTCCGGAAGATTTGCAACGCTGGTCGCCGATGATCAGGTGAACGTGACCACGACGAACGCCAGGCTTGTGGCGCGCGCGCCGGCAGCGCTGGCAGGACTGGCCGAAATCTACGGTCTTTCGCCCAGACCGGTTGAAGCAGCAGCGTCTGCCGTCATCGATCTGGTTTGCGACCTGCGGGCCGACGCGCCGCGGTTTCAGGACCCGTCAACGGCCGATATTGCAGGGATGGCATTGCCAAGCCTCATCCTCCCACAAAGAAGCGTGGTTCAATCGGCAGGCGTAATAGTGGCGTGGCTAAACTCCCGGTAGTCAGCCGTGATGCGTCAAAATGGCAGAGTTCGCGGCAAGTTAGCCCTTGTCATCTGCACGCACGTCGACAAGATAGCGCACTGCTTTTTGGCGGCAGCCGGGAGGCCAAGGCAATGGCGACCACCAAAGGTCCCGACGGGAGCTGTGTAATATGATCGGACTCGTGCTGGTGACGCACGGACGGTTGGCGGACGAGTTTCGAAGTGCAGTCGAGCATGTTGTCGGGCCGCAGGCGCAACTGGCAACGGTGCCGATTGCCGCCGACGACGATATGGAACAGCGCCGCCGCGATATTATTGAAGCGGTCAAGGAGGTCGATGATGGCGCCGGCGTGATCGTTTTGACCGACATGTTCGGTGGTACGCCGTCGAACCTTGCAATCTCCGTCATGGAACCCGGCAGGGTCGAGGTCGTCGCTGGCGTCAATCTTCCGATGCTGATCAAGCTGACGAGTGTGCGGATGACCAACGACATGGCCAAATCGCTCGAGCAGGCACAGATTGCCGGACGAAAGTATATCAATGTCGCCAGCCAGTTGCTCTCGGGAACATGACTGACAACCTTTCCAGGGACGTGCTGATCATCAACCAACGCGGGTTGCACGCCCGCGCCTCTGCGAAGTTTGTGCAGACGGCCAGCAGGTTTGAATCCCAGATCACCGTCGAGAAAGACGGCATGCGTGTCGGCGGCACGTCGATCATGGGTCTGATGATGCTTGCCGCCAGTCCCGGATGTCTCGTGCGGATCTCCGCCTCGGGCAAGGATGCGAAGGAAGCAATCGCAGCCCTGGACGAACTGGTTGCCACCCGCTTCGGCGAAGAGTGCTGAGGCTATTCCGGCATTTGCTGCGCGCAGATGCCTGGCGTCCCGTCAACTATGCGAACCGCAATGCGGCGGGTCGCTTTATCCCCCTCTAAACCGCTTGCGCGCCAAACAAGCCCTTCCTATATACGCCGCAATCCTGCCAGACTGGCCTTAGCCGGCTGATTTGGGCAGGAAATCCAAAGGAAGACAGGGGCTTTCACAGGAACGCCTTCGGGGTCCGGAAAGCCTGCTAGACGGAGAGACAAATGGCTAAAGTAATCGGTATCGATCTGGGAACGACCAATTCCTGCGTCGCCGTGATGGACGGCAAGGACGCGAAGGTCATCGAGAATTCCGAGGGCGCGCGCACCACGCCTTCTATTTTTGCAATCACCAGGGACGGCGAGCGCGTTGTTGGGCAGCCGGCCAAGCGCCAGGCGGTCACCAATCCTGAAAACACCATCTTCGCGGTGAAGCGCCTGATCGGCCGCCGCTTCGACGACCCGGTCACGACCAAGGACAAGGGTCTCGTGCCCTACCAGATCGTCAAGG
>CAYZQP010000249.1:0-267 GCA_964480545.1 uncultured Mesorhizobium sp.
GGAGTTTCGCCGCTGACAGGTTGTATCGACGCCCGCAGGAACTATCTTGGGGCTCTGTCATCAAAGCTTAAGGCCTTCGGGCGATAAGAATTTTCATGGGATTGGTTGCGATCTAGTGTCTGTGGACAACAGCATGAAGGCGTTTGAGGACGGCCCGTCGGGCGCGGCCCCGGTCCGGCGGCGGCAGCGGCGGCTCTCCGAACTGTTCGCGCAGATGGCGCGGGACGCAGAGGGCCCTGTATCGCTCGGCCGGATTATGGAAGGGCT
>CAYZQP010000249.1:277-5552 GCA_964480545.1 uncultured Mesorhizobium sp.
GCTCGGCAACCGGGCGTTTGCCCCGCTGCTCGTTCTTTTCTCCGCGCTGAACCTTGCACCACTGCCGCCACCCTCATCAGCCATCCTGGGTCTGCCAATGCTGGCTGTCGCCCTCCAGATGGCGTGGGGCAGCAGCCGCGCCTGGCTTCCCGAGTTTCTCACCCGGCGCACTGTATCTGCCGACCAGTTCCGGACGATGATGAACTGGATCATCCCGAAGCTCCAGAAAGTGGAAGGCTGGATAAGGCCACGCTACTGGCCATTCTGGCGACGCCAGGGTGACCGGATCGTCGGCGTCCTCAGTGTGGTCCTGGCGATATCAGTGGTATTGCCGATACCCGGCGGGAACTGGTTCCCTGCTTTCTCGGCGACACTTCTCGGCCTCGCGTTGCTGGAGCGCGATGGCATACTGTTTGCTATCGGCAGCTTTATCGGCGCTGCGTCTATCGCATGGGTCTGCACGATCGTTGCCGGGGCGACCTTCGCCGCCAAGTGGGCAGCAGCCTATATGCACTGGTTCTAGGCGCGACATCGCGTCGTTTTTGAGCGCGGCACGCGTCGTGGCGCAAACAGCGCTATCTCTCCAATGCTGCGACTATGATCACAGGCAAATGGGAGCGAGCCGATGGCCGATCTGATCGTCGTTTACTGGCGGGATATTCCGGCGCAGGTTATCGTGAAAAAGGGCCGCGCCAACGCCAAGCGTGAGCTGCCGTTGCGCTTCACCGAGGCGATTGACATGGCCGCGATGCGCTCGGGCGACAGCGACACCGACGCCTATCTCGCCGAGTGGCGCAAGGCTGACCCCATTCCCGTCGGCGACGACCTCGAGGCCGAAGCGGCCAAAGCCCATGATGACATAGATGCTCAGTACCCACGCGAGCGCCTTGTCGCGCTTGCCAAGGCAGGCGGCAAGGAAAATGGCTGAAACACAGGCTGCAATCGTCAAGAAGGCTGCTCCCAAAAGCGACTACAAACCGGCCGATGTGTCGCCGCAGCGACGCGTACAGCGCAGCTATTCGATCCGGCTGTGGTCGATCCGCCATTCGCGCGCGCTGGAATGGTTTTATGCGAAGTTCGCGGACACATTTCTGTTGCTGCACCCGGTGTGGAAGAAGCTCGGCTATGGCCGTGTCGAAGGGCCGATCAAGTTCGTCGAGAAGCGCGTAAAGGGCATGATGTTCGACTGCCGCATGTGCGGCCAGTGTGTGCTCTCCTCCACCGGCATGTCCTGCCCGATGAACTGCCCCAAACAGTTGCGCAATGGCCCGTGTGGCGGGGTTCGCGCCAACGGCAATTGCGAGGTTGAGCCGGACATGCCCTGCGTCTGGGTGAAAGCCTGGGAAGGCTCGCGGCAGATGGAAGGCGGCGACAAGATCCTGGCCGTGCAGAAGCCCGTCGACCAGTCCCTGCGGGAGACATCCGCCTGGCTGCGGGTGACCGCCCAAGCTGCAGCAGCGAAGGACAGCACGGGGGCTGGCGCGTGACCCGCAACCCACAACCCGACGAGAACCCCGCAGGCATTGACCTGCCGCTGGAGCCCCTGCCCGGCCATTCGTCGCGCGGGCGGCTGGAGCGCGTGCTGCGGCGCGGCGAGTTTGCCGTCACCACCGAGTTGAACCCGCCCGACAGCGCCGACCCCGAAGACGTCTATAACCGTGCGAAGGTGTTTGATGGCTGGGTGGATGGCATCAATGCTGTCGATGCGTCCGGCGCGAACTGCCACATGTCTTCGGTTGGCATCTGCGCGCTGCTGACGCGCATGGGCTATGCGCCGATCATGCAGATTGCCTGCCGCGACCGGAACCGCATCGCCATTCAGGGCGACGTGCTGGGCGGAGCGGCGATGGGCGTGGCCAACATCCTGTGCCTTACCGGTGACGGCGTGCAGGCTGGCGACCAGCCGGGTGCGAAGCCGGTTTTCGATCTGGACTCGACCTCGCCGCTCGAGACGATCCGCATCATGCGCGACAACGGCAAGTTCCTGTCCGGACGCAAGCTGACAACGCCGCCGCAGCTGTTCCTGGGTGCTGCGATCAACCCGTTTGCGCCACCCTATGATTTCCGCCCGCTGCACCTCGGCAAGAAGATCGCCGCTGGTGCGCAGTTCGTGCAGAGCCAATATTGCTTTGACGTGCCGATGTTCAAAACCTTCATGCAGAAGGCGCGCGACCTCGGCCATACCGAGAAAGTGTTCATCCTGTGCGGCGTCGGGCCGCTGGCCTCCGCCAAGACGGCGAAATGGATGCGTTCCAACGTGCCGGGCGTGCATATCCCCGACAACATTATCGCCCGGCTGGAAGGCGCTGCGGACCAGAAAGCCGAGGGCAAGCGCATCTGCATTGATATCATCAACGAGGTGAAGGAAATCCCCGGCGTGTCCGGCGTGCACGTCATGGCCTATCGCCAGGAAGAATATGTCGCCGAGATCGTTGATGAATCCGGCGTGCTGAAGGATCGCCGGCCCTGGCGGCGCGAAGCCCGCAAGGATGACGCTATGGTGGCTGAGCGGCTTGGCCAGATCCTTGGCGATCAGAAATCCGAACATCAATCCGACATCGTGAAGGCGGCGCATTGATGTTTCCCGTCGCGCTCCCTTCAACCTCTTTGCCTGTGGGGACCTGTTTCCCCCACTCCGTCCCGGCTTCGCTGGTCCACCTCTCCCCTCTCCGGAGGGAGAGGAAGGAGCCAAGGTTAGAAGATTCGCGCCCTTCCTCTCCCCCCGCAATCGGGGGAGAGGTGGCTCGCGTAGCGAGCCGGAATGGGGGTCGACCCATTCTCGGCGCAACCCCTATTCGAACAGAGAGACCCGCATGACCCGCACCATCGTCGCCTCGGCCACCCGCGAAACCATCATCGGCTTCGATCAACCCTTTTGCGTGATCGGCGAACGCATCAACCCGACCGGGCGCAAGATCCTGAACGAGGAGCTGGAGCGCGGTGACTTCTCCCGCATCGAGGCTGATGCGCTGGCGCAGGTGGCTGCAGGCGCGACCGTGCTCGATATCAATTCCGGAGCGGTGTTCTCCAACAAGATGGCCGAAGACCCGCGCTACGCCGACAATAACTTTGTCGAGCCGATGCTGATGCCGCAGCTGATCGAGACCGTGCAGGCGGTAACCGACTGCCCGCTCTGCATCGACAGCTCGGTTCCGGGCGCGCTGGAGGCAGGCTTGCAGGCTGCCAAGGGCCGCCCGCTGGTCAACTCGGTCACCGGCGAAGAAGACCGGCTGGAACGCGTGTTGCCGCTGATCAAGAAGTACAATGTCGCGGTGGTCGCGATTTCCAATGACGATACCGGCATCTCGGAAGATCCTGACGTGCGCTTTGCGGTGGCGAAGAAGATCGTCGAACGCGCTGCCGATTTCGGCATCCCGGCGCATGACATCGTGGTTGACCCGTTGGTCATGCCGATCGGCGCGATGGCGACCGCGGGACACCAGGTGTTCACCCTGGTGCGCCGCCTGCGCGAAGAGCTCGGCGTCAACACGACCTGCGGCGCGTCGAACATCTCGTTTGGCCTGCCGAACCGCCACGGCATCAACAACGCTTTTCTGCCGATCGCCTATGCCGCCGGCATGACGTCGGCGATCATGAACCCGGTCGCGGTGCCGGTCGGGCCGAAGAAGATCGCTGAAAAGAAGGCGGAGGTCGAGGCTGCCGGCATCATGCTGCCGCCTGACATGGACGACGAGACGTTCTGCAAGCTGTTCGGGCTTGGCTCAACCAGATCGCGCGCCGGCAAGGAAATGGAGGCTATCCGCGCCGCGAATTTCCTGCTCAATCAGGATTCTGGCGGTGCAGCCTGGATTGCCTCCAACCGCGATCCCGATGCGGCTGGCGGGCGCAGCCGTGGTCGCGAGGGGCGAAGAGCGAGAGGGTAAACTGGACTTATGTTTCCCGATTTTGACCAAGCCAAAAAATTCTCAGATTTCGTGGGAATGCTCACGAGGCAGGTTTTTTGTTTCGTCGGGGCAGGATTGCTGTTGAAAGGCGCTGCGCAAGACGGGATAGGCCGAGTTTCGATTATTGCACATTTAGTTGGCGCAATAACGATAGGAGCCATTGGCCTCTATTTGGCAATGTGCATTGGTTCAGTCGTTGGCGATTTTGTAGGAAAAAACATCAGAAAAAATCCAGATACGAAGTTATCTGCACCAATTTCGATCATTTCTATATTTGTTACAATGGCAGTCAGCTCAGCAATAGCTCTAGCAGCGAGCAGCCTGACTTGGGTGAGCTCTCCATCACAATGAACACTCATACCGATCCCCTCGTCCTGTTCATGCCGTCCGGCAAGCGCGGACGCTTTCCGGTTGGCACGGCTCTCATCGAGGCGGCGCGAACGCTCGGCGTCTATGCCGAGTCGGTGTGTGGCGGGCGGGCGACCTGCGGTCGGCGACGTTCACTCCCGTGTACGATCCGGGAACATCAATCCACCGAGCAGCACCGCTCCGATGCCGCCGCCCAGGCCGGCAACGATCTTGGTCACCATCAGGCTAACGAAGGTTCCGGTTTCGGGCGTGGCGATCACGACTGCGGAAACCGCGCCGATGATGCCAAGGGCCGTGATGTGCGGATGCGCGGTCCAGTTGCCACGCAACAGGCGCACGGCGAGAAATCCGCAGGAGACACCGGCGAGGGCTGCCGGGAACAGACCGCTGAACTGCGAAGGATCGATATTTTCCATGCTGCTGATATAGCCGGTGAACCCAAATTCCCGGTTAATCCGCAACCAGTGCCTGAGTACGCATAATGACCGCCCTGCCCGATCCCCTCGTCCTGTTCATGCCGTCCGGCAAGCGCGGACGTTTTCCGGTTGGCACGCCTGTCATCGAGGCGGCGCGCACGCTCGGCGTCTATGTCGAGTCGGTGTGTGGCGGGCGGGCCACCTGCGGGCGCTGTCAGATCGAAATCCAGGAAGGCAATTTCGCCAAGCACGGCATCACGTCGGCGCAGGATCATATCTCGCCCAAAGGGCCGAAAGAAGAGCGCTACGAGCGCGTGCGTGGTCTGCCCGAAGGACGTCGCCTCTCCTGCTCGGCCACCATCCAGGGTGATCTCGTCGTCGATATCCCTCAGGACACGGTGGTCAATGCGCAGGTTGTGCGCAAGGCAGCAAGCGACCGCGTCATCGCGCGCGATCCAGCTATTCAGCTCTGCTATGTCGAACTCGAAGAACCGGACATGCACAAGCCTCTGGGCGATCTGGACCGGCTGAAAATCATGCTCGGCAAGGATTGGGGGTTCGACAACCTCCTCGTCTCGCAGCACC
>CAYZQP010000250.1:0-5545 GCA_964480545.1 uncultured Mesorhizobium sp.
GACGCCGTCAGTGCGGATCTGGCGCGGTGAAACGCATCCTCTTCATCTGCTCGGCCAACAGGCTGCGCAGCCCGACGGCCGAACAAATTTTCTCGCAGCGCGCTGACCTCGAGGTGTTATCCGCCGGCACCAGCAATGACGCTGTGACGCCGCTCGATCGCGAACTGGTCGAATGGGCGGAGATCATCTTCGTGATGGAGAAGACGCATCGGGCCAAACTGCAGCAGAAATTTCGCAAACATCTGCGGGCGCGGGTGATCTGCCTCGATGTTCCCGACGACTATGCGTTCATGGACCCGGACCTGATCGCGCTTCTGGAGCGCAAGGTTACGCCCTTCCTGCCTCGATAGGAGGTGGTGCTGGTTGCCGTCAGCCGGTTCAATGCCTACCTTATGGGAAATCGGGGAAAGACTTTGGCCCAGACCGACGCATTGCAATCCATCGTTACCGTGCAGTCCTCGATCCCTGAGGACAGCTTTACCGCGCCTATGCTCGGGACCGAGCGGACCGGCAGCGGCGTCGTGATCAATGACAAGGGCCTCGTTCTCACCATTGGTTATCTGATTACAGAAGCGGAAGGTGTGTGGCTCAAGACGCCGACCGGCAAATCCGTTCAGGCGCATGCGCTGGCTTACGACCAGACCACCGGCTTCGGGCTGGTTCAGGCATTTGGCCGTCTCGACATGCCGCCGGTGGTGTTCGGCAGTTCTGCCCGCGCCCGGCCCGGCGACGATGTGGTGTTTGCAGGTGCCGGTGAGGCGGTCGAGGCCCGCATCATCGCCAAGCAGGAATTTGCCGGCTACTGGGAATATCTGCTTGATGAAGCAATTTTCACCACCCCCGCGCATCCGAACTGGGGCGGCGGCGGCCTGTTGAGCGACGATGGCAGATTGCTTGGAATAGGCTCCTTGCTGCTCCAGGCGTCCGGACCTGCGGGCGTGCAGGATATCAACATGGTCGTGCCAATCGATCTGCTGCCGCCGATCCTCGATGACGTCATGGTGCACGGCGGCATTGATGAAGCCCCGCGCCCCTGGATTGGCGTGTTCTGTGCCGACAGCGACGGCCAGGTGGTTGCCATGAATGTGGACCCGCGCGGACCAGGCGCTGATGCAGGTCTGGAGTCCGGCGATATCATTCGCGATGTACGCGACCAGGCTGTCGATAGCCTTGCCGATTTCTACCGCAAGCTCTGGGCCAGCGGCCCGGCCGGAACCGAGATTCCATTGCGAATTGTGCGCGCCGGACGCGAGCACTGGCTAAGGGTGATCTCTGCCGACCGGAACGATTTCCTCAAGAAGCCGGCGCTACAGTAGGTTTCGGCATCATGTCTACCTGATCATCTTGCTGATCAGCTGCGCCGTGTAATCCACCATCGGTACGATGCGGGCGTAGTTCAGGCGCGTTGGCCCGATAACGCCAAGAGCGCCGACCACGCGCGAATCCTTGTCCCGGTAGGGCGCGACAACAAGCGAAGAGCCCGACAGCGAGAACAGCTTGTTCTCCGAGCCGATAAAGATGCGGACACCCGAACCTTCTTCAGCGAGATCAAGCAACTGAACCATACCATCCTGCGTTTCGAGATCGTCAAACAGATGGCGTAGCAGCTCGATATCTGTCTGTTCGGTCACGTTCTCCAGCAGGTTGGCGCGACCACGTACGATCAGCCTGGCCGGCAGCCCGCTGCCCGCACCCGCCCAGACCGCCAGCCCCTGTTCGACCATACGCTCCGACAGGGTGTCGAGTGCCAGCTTGGTCTCGCCGCGCAGCCGCTCTATGTCCGAGCGCGCCTCGGCCAGCGTGCGCCCGCGCACATGCGCGTTCAGGAAGTTCGAGGCTTCCTGCAACTGCGACGCCGTAACGCCTGCTGGCAACTCAATGACCCGGTTCTCGACATCTCCGGCCTGAGACACCAGCACAACCAGCGCTCTGGTTGGCTCAAGCTGAATGAACTCGATATGCTTGATCGGCGTCTCATTCTTGGCGGCCAGCACCAGACCCGCGCCACGCGACATGCCCGACAGCATCTGGCTCGCTTCTGTCAGCATGTGCTCGATCGAGGCGTGTTCGCTCGACCCCTTGATCTGCTGTTCGATACGGCCGCGCTCGTCATCCGAGAGGTCGCCCAGTTGCATGAAGGCATCGACAAAGAAGCGCAGGCCCTTCTGGGTTGGCAGCCGGCCAGCCGAGACATGCGGCGCATAAACCAGTCCAAGGTGTTCGAGGTCGCTCATCACGTTCCGGACGGTCGCAGGAGACAGCGAGGAGGGCAGCATGCGCGAAAGATTGCGGGACCCGACCGGCTCGCCGTCGAGCAGATAGGAATCAACAATTCGCCGGAAGATATCGCGTGAGCGCATATCCAAAGTCTGCAGCGTCGGATCTTTGATCGGACTGGTCATGCTCAAAGATATAGACAGGCCGCCGCTCAAGACAAGCTGCTCATCAGCACGGGCCGGCGCGACGAACGGCTGGAATGATTTTCTTTGAAACATACATATCGGGGAAACGGATTTCACAATGTGATGGAACGAGGCCAGAGCGTTTCTTCATGATCGGTCGGTGTGGGCGTACAACGCGCCCATGAAACTCCAGGAGACCTCCGCGTGCCGGCAGCGACCCCAAAGCTGAAAGCCTTCCCCGTGTTCATGCGGGTCGACGGCGAAGCTGTGGTCATCGTTGGCGGCGGCGATGAGGCCTTCGCCAAGGCGCGCCTGCTCGGCCAGTCCTCGGCCAGGCTGCGCATCGTGGCCCCCGAGCTTGAGCCAGACTTTGCCGCCTGGGTTGCTGGCAACGGTGCTGAACATATCGCCTCCGAATATGCCGAGACGCATCTGGCTGGCGCGAAGCTGATTTTCGCCGCGTCTGGCGAAGAGGTGCTGGACCGCCGCGTCTCTGACGATGCGCGCCGTCTCGGCCTCTGCGTCAATGCCGTCGACCGGCCCGAGTTGTGCGATTTCTACACCCCGGCCATCGTCAACCGCGCGCCTGTCTGCGTTGCCATCGGCACGGAAGGCGCCGGCCCGGTCCTGTCGCAGTCGATCCGCGCCCGCATCGACCGTATGCTTGCCCCGTCGCTCGGTGCGCTTGCGACGCTCGCAGAAACCTTCCGCTCGTCGGTCGAGCGCCTGCTGCCCAAGGGTGCGGCGCGCCGGCAGTTCTGGAACGAATTCTTCTCTGGTGAGCCGGCCCGCCAGATGGAAATCGGCACGTTTGACGAGGCGCGGGAGGCTGCGGCAGAGTTGCTTCTGCGCCGGGAGAAGGTGCTTGGTCACGTGTCGCTGGTCGGCGCTGGTCCGGGCGCTGAGGATTTGCTGACCCTGCGCGCCCAGCGTCATCTGATGGATGCCGACGTCATCGTGTTCGATGCGCTGGTGCCTGAAGCAGTTGTCGCCATGGGCCGCCGCGATGCCGAGCGCATTGCCGTCGGCAAGCGCAAGGGTTGCCACTCAAAGAGCCAGAGCGAGATCAACACGCTACTTGTTGAGCTGGCTAATTATGGCAAGCGCGTTGTGCGATTGAAGTCTGGCGACCCGCTGGTGTTTGGGCGCGCTGGCGAGGAGATGGCCGCGCTGCGCGAAGCCGGAATCTCCTATGAAATCGTGCCGGGTGTCACCTCCGCATTCGCAGCAGCTGCTGATTTCGAGCTGCCGCTGACCCTGCGGGGTGTCACCTCATCAATGGTGTTCACCACCGGCCACGACCTCAAGGGCTCGGCTCTGCCGGATTGGGCCAAGCTCGCGATTTCCGGCGCGACCGTCGCCGTCTATATGGGCCGCTCGGTCGCTGCCGAAGTCGCCGGACGGCTGATCGAAGCTGGCTTGTCGCCCGACACTGCCGTCGCTGTGGTGGAGAACGCCAGCCTGGGTGCAAAGCGCAAGTTCCACGGCACGCTTGCAGATCTGCCCTCGCTGGAGGATCGCGCAGATCTTTCCGGTCCCGTTATGACCATAATCGGCGATGCTGTTGCTGGCGGGAATTTTGAGAAATCGACGCCGCTGGCCGAGGCTGTCCAGCCCATCGCGCTTGGAGAAGTTGCATGAAAGTGCTCACCGCAAACCGCCTGACCGACGGCGAGGCCGTGTGGTACGCCGCTGACGGCAGCTGGATCGAGGCCATCGACGGCTCGGAACTGTCATCGGACAAGGCCAGCGACGAGAAGCTTGAGGAGGCCGGCAAGGCCGCATTCGCCGCCAACGAGGTGGTTGACGTCAACCTGATTGATGTCGATCTGGTCGACGGCGCCATTGTTCCACAGCGCCTGCGCGAGCGCATTCGCGCTGCCGGCCCCACCAATCGCACTGATCTCGGCAAGCAGGCGCGCCCCGCGCCCAACGCAGAAGCCTCCTGGACTATCTGACATGTATCGCTACGACCAGTTTGACCACGACTTTGTGAAGGCCCGCGTCGCCGAGTTCACCGATCAGGTGGATCGTCGTTTAGCCGGCGAAATAACGGAAGATCAGTTTCGCCCGCTGCGCCTGATGAATGGCGTCTATTTGCAGCTTCATGCCTATATGCTGCGCATCGCCGTGCCCTATGGCACGCTGTCGTCGAAGCAGATGCGCATGCTCGCCCATATCGCGCGCAAGTACGACAAGGGTTACGGTCACTTCACCACGCGCCAGAACATCCAGTTCAATTGGCCGGCTTTGTCCGACATTCCCGCGATCCTTGATGACCTCGCATCGGTCGAGATGCACGCGCTGCAAACGTCGGGCAATTGTATCCGCAATGTCACCGCCGACCATTTCGCCGGCGCTGCTGCCGATGAGTTTGCCGACCCGCGCCCTTATGCAGAGATTCTGCGCCAATGGTCATCGGTTCATCCGGAATTCTCGTTCCTGCCGCGCAAGTTCAAAATCGCCGTCACTGGTGCCGAGCGCGACCGCGCCGCGATCCAGACGCATGATATTGGCCTGCATCTGAAGAAGAACGAGGCGGGTGAGCTCGGCTTTTCCGTTTATGTTGGCGGCGGTCAGGGCCGCACGCCGATGGTGGCGAAGAAGATCCGCGACTTCCTGCCGGAGAAGGACCTGCTGTCCTACTGCACGGCGATCCTGCGCGTGTACAATCTCTATGGCCGCCGCGACAACAAGTACAAGGCGCGCATCAAGATCCTCGTGCACGAGACGGGCGTTGAGGAATTCTCGCGTCAGGTCGAGGCCGAGTGGGCCGACCTGAAGAACACCGGGCTGAAGCTGCCTGACGCCGACATTCAGGCGATCCAGTCCTATTTTGCGCCCCCGGCGCTGGTGGCGCGGCCCTGCGGCGATGAGGCTGTGAAGCTTGCGCGGCTGGACTCGAAGAGTTTTAGCGACTGGCTGGATCAGAACGTGATCACCCACGTTCATCCTGATTACGCTGCCGTAACGATATCGCTGAAAGGCATCGGCGAGGCCCCGGGCGACGCTTCCGACAGCCAGATGGAGGCGGTGGCCGATATCGGCGAGCGCTACGGGACGTTTATGCGAGTGCCGCGTACCGGGTGGGTTATCGGCTACACGCGCCCGGCCGAAGCCATCGACGGCCCGATCAGCGCGCC
>CAYZQP010000251.1:0-5545 GCA_964480545.1 uncultured Mesorhizobium sp.
CGGAGCGACAGGATTCGAACCTGCGACCCCTTGACCCCCAGTCAAGTGCGCTACCGGGCTGCGCTACGCTCCGAACGGGGCGACGCTTAGCTTTTCCGGCGCGCCGCCGCAAGGCCAAATCGAACAGCGCCGGAAACTGGTGCGGGGCTGACCGGTCCCACACCCGAATGGAAGCCCGCAAAAGGTCGAGTTGCATCAACTGCAGGACTTCTCTACGCCCGTCCTGCGCCGTCTGGCGTGGGAGGAAAGCCATTGGCCGGACTGGTAGCGCTCGCGCTCGCGTACATGCTGTCGCAATTCTATCGTTCATTCATGGCGGTGCTCACGCCTGCGCTGACGGCGGAGCTTGGCGCAACGAAGGCTGACCTGTCGCTCGCATCGGGCATGTTCTTCATCGCATTTGCACTGGCGCAGTTTCCGGTCGGTGTGTGGCTCGACCGCCATGGCCCGCGCATTACGGCAGCATCCATCCTGGCGCTTTGCGGCGGCGGGGGCGCGCTGCTGTTTGCGGTCGCACGTGAACCGTGGATGATCACCCTGGCAATGACGCTGCTGGGCCTCGGCTGCGCACCGGTGCTGATGGCGTCTCTGTTTATCTTTGCGCGAATCTACTCGCCTGCGCGTTTTGCAGTGCTGACGTCCTGGCTGGTCGCGTTCGGGACCGCAGGCAATGTTATCGGAGCCTCGCCGCTTGCCCAGGCGGCCGACGCATTCGGATGGCGTACGGTGATGACCGGGCTGGCAGCCGCCAGCGTGCTGGTTGCAATTGCCGCCTTTCTGCTCGTGCGCGACCCCAAGGCGCCGGAGGATGCACGGCCGGGCAACAGCGGCATGGGCGGTTACATGGAACTCCTGAGGATAAGGGCGTTGTGGCCGATCATCCCGTTGACCGCTGTCAACTATGCTCCGGCTGTTGGTATTCGCGGACTTTGGGCGGGACCGTACCTCACGGACATCTACGCCGCGAACACGCTGATGATCGGCAGCGTCACACTCTTCATGGCGATTGCCATGGTGGTCGGTGCATTTGTCTATGGTCCTCTGGACACGCTGTTCGGGACCCGCAAATGGGTTGCCGTGGTCGGCAACTCGATCGCTGTTGCAGCCTTCGCATTTCTGGCACTTTCGGTCGGGGGCAGCATTGATGCGGACACAGCCGCATTTGTTGTGATTGGCATAACCGGCTGCGGCTATGGCCTGCTGATGGCGCACGCGCGGGCATTCTTTCCGCCACATCTGGTGGGGCGCGGTGTCACGCTCATGAACTTCTTTGCCATTGGCGGCATTGGCGTGATGCAGTTCGCAACCGGCTGGCTCGTGTCGACGGCCCAGGCTGGCGGTCTGCCATCTGCCTATGCCGCGCTGTTCTGGTTCTATGCGATCTGCCTTGCACTGGCGATCATCCTTTACCTGTGGGCGCAGGACGCGCCGCCGGAAAGGGCAACGTGAGGGGGTCAGCCCGCAGGCAGCTTGCGCACCCAGTCAACGATGCGCTGCGCCAGCGGATCGGTGTTTTCGGGAGACAATGCATCGCCCGCAATCACGTGCTTTGACGGGTCTCCGGCATTCTCGACCGTGACCAGTTCGTTCGGTGCGCCCCAGCGCGCGGCGATGCCCCGCGTCAGGTCGGGTCGAACTACCTGATCCTGTGCGGAGATCACGAAGAGGGCCGGGATTGTGATATCCTCGACCCTGGTTGCGACAGCTGCCTTGACCAGCAGCCCCATCGGAATGAGTGCCGAACTCGGGTAGCGTGTGGTCCAGAGTTCTGCCTGGCGCGGGTTGTGCGGCTCGAAGCTGTATTCGGGACCGACGATCAGCCGCGCCAGTTGCGTGGCCCATGGCCCGGTCAGAAGGAACGAGCCGGCAGCCTGCACACCATAATTTGGCGAGATGAGCACGAGACCGGCAACATCTCTTGAAACGTCGGGGTTCGCAGCTTCCAGCGTCGCGGCAGAGCCGCCGGTCGAGGTCGCGATGACGATGACCTTCTCGCCAATCGCGCGCCCGATGGCCATCGCCTCGGCATAATCATTGACCCAGGTGTTGACGGACCCCTCCGCCATCGCAGCGCTGTCGCGTCCGTGACCGGTCAACCGGGTGAAGAACAGGTTTGCGCCGAGTTCGGTGGCGACCTTGTCGGGTAGCGGTCGAACCTCGCCGCTGGAGGCGGAGAACCCATGGACGTAAACGATGGCCAGCGGTGTTTTCGAATGATCGGGCCTTGCCCAGACAATCTGCTTTTGCTGGCCCGGCCTGATGCCCGGGACCTTCGCTTCGCTGGCGGCAAGCCAGGCTTCAGGGTCGGAGCCGATGGAGGCAGGTTCGAACCTGACGGTCGTGTCTGCCGGCGAGCGGGGTCCCAGGAAATAGACAATAACGGCTGCGGCAACCAGAACCAGCAACCAGATAGACACCCTGCGCATACACGATTCCCCCAACCCCGTGCGGACGCTAGGGCCAAGGCGGGAAACTTGCAATTCTGTCGAGCGCCAGCCGGTTCAGCATTCGAAACGATGCGCGTGCAGCAAATCGACGGCATGGATCGGAGTATCTCGATATCGATCCGCTCGCGGCGACAGCACGAAACTATCGACATGGGGGCTGTCCCTGGAACGGATTGGGGACAATGTGTGAAAATCAGGATGATTCGTTCTTGCCTGGGCGATCCGCGAATTTTATTTTCCGCGCCTGAGCCTGGACAGGAATAGAATGCTGAACTCCGTACTCGACGCAATTGGCAACACGCCGCTTATCCGCCTGAAGCGTGCTTCGGAGGAAACCGGCTGCGAAATTCTGGGCAAGGCGGAGTTCATGAACCCGGGACAGTCCGTCAAGGACCGCGCAGGGCTGTTCATCATTCGCGATGCAGAGGCGAAAGGCCTGCTCAGGCCGGGCGGGGTCATTGTCGAGGGTACGGCAGGAAACACCGGCATCGGCTTGACGCTGGTCGCCAAGGCGCTCGGCTACCGCACCGTGATCGTGATCCCGGAAACCCAGAGCCAGGAAAAGAAGGACGCGCTGCGCCTGCTGGGCGCCGAGTTGATCGAGGTTCCAGCGGTTCCCTACAAGAACCCGAACAATTACGTGAAGGTCTCGGGCCGGCTTGCTGAAGAGCTTGCGCGCACTGAGCCGAACGGCGCGATCTGGGCCAACCAGTTCGACAATGTCGCCAATCGGGACGGTCATGCCCGCACCACTGCCCAGGAAATCTGGGCACAGACGGGCGGCAAGGTTGATGGCTATGTCTCGGCAGTTGGTACCGGTGGCACGCTGGCTGGCGTCGCAGAGGGGCTTCGTGCGCATAATCCCGGCGTGAAGGTTGCGCTCGCCGACCCGCTGGGTGCCGCGCTCCACTCCTACTACACGTCCGGCGAGTTGAAGTCCGAAGGCTCCTCGATAACGGAAGGCATCGGGCAGGGCCGCATCACAGCCAATCTTGAGGGTTTTGCGCCCGACTTTTCCTACCAGGTGCCGGATGCCGAGGCGCTGCCGATCATCTTTGATCTGGTGCAGGAGGAAGGCCTCTGCCTCGGCGGCTCGACCGGCGTGAACATTGCTGGTGCAATCCGGCTGGCGCGCGAGCTTGGACCCGGCAAACGAATCGTCACCATCCTGGCTGACTATGGCACGCGCTATCAGTCCAAACTGTTCAACCCGGCCTTCCTGCGCGGGCAGGGCTTGCCCACGCCAAGCTGGCTGGAAGAAAAGAACGAGATAGCGGTTCCGTTCGAGAAGGTTGCCTGATCGCTGAAGGAGCCAGAGCGGACGGCTTTCCCTGCGTCTTGCTGTGATCGCCGCCTTCTACCTACCCGCAACCTTCTCGATCCTGCGCGCCAGTTCGGTGTCCCATTCGGTGACGCCGCCGCGGTCGAATGTGTTCAGCCGGATCGTCACGCTCTTGTAGATGTTCTGCCAGTCCGGGTGGTGGTCCATCTGCTCTGCGATCAGCGCGACCCGGCTCATGAAGCCCCAGGCCTCGTTGAAGTTCCTGAACTCGAATGACTTCACAATCGATTTGCCGTCTTCGCTGACCCGCCAGCCGGGCAGGGCCCCTAGTTTTTCGTCGATCTCGCCGGGCGTCATCAACTCACGTGACGGGCGCGGCTTTTCCGCCTGCGCCTGGGTAGCGATTACATGTCCTGCGGGCGTGGAAGGCTGTGTCATCGGACTGGACCATGATGGCGTGACGAGAGATGCGACTATAGCGCAGGCGGCGAGGGTCTGGTGCATGATTTTCCCATTGCTTCGGGACACCGGGTGCCGGAGCCCGGCCAACAGGTGTTCCAGCAGACTGCGCCAGCCGCAATCGCCATCCGGGTATACGAGCCCTGCACCAACGGCCCTTGACTGTCGCCCAGCCGGTTACCTGCGGGTAACCGCCCTTGATCTGCTGACTGTGCCACTCCACTTAACCGGCTGAGGGTCCGCAAGCCTGCCGTGCCGTAATTCTGCGTCAAATGAGCAATAGGCGGAGTGGCTTGCGGTCGCTATATTCCAGATTCGTGGTCGGCCAACTGGCGGCCACAGGAAAGGCAACAAATGACCAAGACTGAAAAATCCGCAACGTCGGGCACATTTGCAGTATTGCCGCTGCGCGACATTGTCGTGTTTCCCCATATGATCGTGCCGCTGTTTGTCGGGCGCGAGAAATCGATAAAGGCACTTGAAGAGGCGATGGGCGCAGAGCGCCAGATTTTGCTCGCCACCCAGATGAACGCATCGGACGATGATCCGGAGCCGGATGCGATTTTCGACATCGGTACGCTGGCCAATGTGCTTCAGCTCCTGAAGCTGCCCGATGGCACCGTCAAGGTGCTGGTCGAGGGAACTGCACGCGCCAAAGTCAAGAAGTTCCTTGACCGTGCGGCCTTCCATGAGGCCGAGGCGACCGTCCTTGATGAGCCGAAGGAAGAAGAGGTCGAGGTTGAGGCGCTGGCCCGAACTATGTGAAGCTGAACAAGAAGATTTCGCCTGAAGCGGTGGCTGCTGCCGGGCAGATCGAGGATTACTCCAAGCTCGCCGATACAATTGCCTCGCATCTGGCGATCAAGATTCCGGAAAAGCAGGAAATGCTCGGCACGCTCTCCGTCAAGGAGCGGCTTGAGAAGGCCATGGGCTTCATGGAGGCCGAAATCTCGGTGCTCCAGGTCGAGAAGCGCATCCGTTCGCGCGTCAAGCGCCAGATGGAGAAGACCCAGCGCGAGTATTACCTCAACGAGCAGATGAAGGCGATCCAGAAGGAGCTCGGCGAGGGCGAGGATGGCCGCGACGAGGTCGCGGAGATCGAAGCGCGCGTCAAGAAGACCAGGCTCTCCAAGGAAGCGCGCGAGAAGGCCGAGGCCGAGATCAAGAAGCTGCGCTCCATGTCGCCGATGTCGGCTGAGGCCACTGTCGTGCGCAACTACATGGACTGGCTGCTGTCGATCCCGTGGAACAAGAACTCCAAGGTCAAGCATGACCTCGCATTCGCCGAGGAAGTGCTGGACGCCGATCATCATGGCCTCGACAAGGTCAAGGAGCGCATCGTCGAGTATCTCGCTGT
>CAYZQP010000252.1:0-5542 GCA_964480545.1 uncultured Mesorhizobium sp.
CCACCAGAGCTTCACCGATCGCGCGCCGAAGCTGGGCGGCCTTGTCGAGTTCTACCGCTCGCCAGCCCGTCTGCAGTGGTCGCCGACCGGCACGAACGTTCCGGATTATCCAAAGCTCGCCCAGCTTTGGTGGCAGGCAATCGGCGATGCTTCGTCGGGTGCCAAGACCGCGCAGGCAGCGATGGACTCGCTCTGCGCCGAGCAGGAGAAGGTCATGGAGCGTCTCGAGCGCGCCGGCGTGCAGGGCGATATCGGCCCGAAGCTGGCCGACGAGCACGACCTTGCCTACTGGAACGCCGAAGCGGTCAAGGCCGGCAATACAGCGCCACAGCTGAAGATCGAGAACGAGAAGGAAAAGCCGATCACCGTCAACTATGACGAACTGGTGAAGAGCTGGCAGAAGTAACGTCTAAGCAGGCGAGGGGCGTCCGCGCCCTTCGCCGCATTTTGCCCTTCGCCGCATTTTGCACGTCTGGCTTAACCGGAAATTCGCGTCTTTCGGCAAGTGTCGCGAAGATGCCCACAAGGTCCATTCCGGATGAACGCCACGTTTGATCTCGCGGTTTACTATGCAACACTCTTGTACGCTGGCCTTGTCGCTATCGATCTGGTGACGACCGCCCTGGGGAGGCCGCTGCCGCTTAAAATCCCCTCCAGTGTGCTTGGCATCATGCTGCTGGGGCTGGTGGCCAAACTCGGTTTCACCGGCATGCCGACGGACATGATCCTTCAGAGTCTCGGAATAGGATTTGGTATGCTGGCCGTCTGCTTCGTCCTTTTTGCGAAGGGCGCGCTTGGCGCCGGCGTCGCCAAGGCACTGCCTGTTGTGCTTGCCTTCCTTGGACCAGACTGGTTGGGAGACACTCTGTTCTGGGTGATCATGATCATTGCAGCAGGTGCTGCCGCCTCCGTTGCAATCCGCGCGGTAACCGGCAAAAATCAGGCCAGCTAAGCGGGCACCAACGTCCCGCATTCAGGGACGGAAAATGACTTCCAATATTCTCGCCATCGACCAGGGCACCACCTCCTCGCGCGCCATCGTTTTCGATGGCGACATGAAGCCGATTGGCGTTGGCCAGCAGGAATTTGCACAGCACTTTCCGGCCTCGGGCTGGGTAGAGCACGACCCGGAGGAAATCTGGAAGACGGTCGTCGCGACCTGCAAGGCGGCAATGAAAAAGGCGAAGCTGAGCGCCGCCGACATCGCCGCCATCGGCATTACCAACCAGCGCGAGACGGTGGTGATCTGGGACAAGGCGTCGGGCAAGCCGGTCTACAATGCCATCGTCTGGCAAGACCGTCGCGGCGCGCCGCTCTGCGCCAAGCTGAAGAAGGTGGGACTGGAAAAGAAATTCACAAGCAAGACCGGGCTGCTGCTCGACCCGTATTTTTCCGGCACCAAGATCGCCTGGATGCTCGACAAGGTGAAGGGCGCGCGCAAGCGCGCCGAGAAGGGCGAGTTGCTGGCCGGCACCATCGATACGTTCCTGATCTGGCGGCTGACCGGGGGCAGGGCGCATGTCACGGACGCGACTAATGCCTCGCGCACGCTGGTCTACAACATCCGCGAGAATGAATGGGATCCGGAACTGCTGAATATCCTGAAGATCCCGGCGAAGCTGCTGCCCGAGGTGAAGGACTGCGCGGCTGATTTCGGTGTGACCGAGAAGAAGCTGTTCGGCGCTGAAATGCCGATCCTTGGCGTCGCTGGCGACCAGCAGGCGGCGACCATCGGCCAGGCCTGCTTTGAGCCAGGCATGATGAAGTCGACCTACGGCACCGGCTGCTTTGCGATCCTCAACACCGGCGCGGACATCGTCACGTCAAAGAACCGGCTGCTCACCACCATCGCCTACCGCCTGAACGGCAAGACAACCTATGCGCTGGAGGGCTCGATCTTCATCGCCGGTGCTGCGGTGCAATGGCTGCGCGACGGCGCAAAAATGATCGACAAGGCGGCAAAGAGCGGAGAACTCGCAGCATCCGCCGACCCGGCGCAGAATGTCTATCTCGTGCCCGCCTTCGTCGGTTTGGGCGCGCCGCACTGGGATGCTGACGCGCGGGGCGCGATCTTCGGACTGACGCGCAATTCCGGCCCGGCGGAGTTTGCCAAGGCGGCGCTCGAATCCGTCGCCTACCAGACGCGCGATCTGCTCGATGCAATGAAGAAGGACTGGAAGGGTGGCACGGGCAAGACGGTGTTGCGCGTGGACGGCGGCATGGTCGCTTCCGATTGGACCATGCAGCGGCTGGCCGACATTCTCGACGCGCCGGTGGACCGGCCGACCGTGCTGGAGACAACCGCGCTGGGTGCAGCCTGGCTCGCAGGGTCGCAGGCGGGCGTTTGGCCAAAGGCAAAAGACTTCTCGAAGCGCTGGGCACTGGACAAGCGGTTCAAGCCTGACATGGACGACAAGGAGCGCAAGGCGAAGATCAAGGGCTGGCAGGATGCCGTGCGGCGGACGCTGAGCTAGCCGCTATCTAGATGCCGTGGCTAGTCCGGCGCGGAGGCAGCGCCATTGGTTGGCGTGCCACCCGGTACTGGATCATGCCGCTTTTCCTCGTAATAATTATTGTGCGGCTTTTCCTCCATCTGCCGCAGGCCCACCCATATGGCGCAGCCCACCAGAGCCAGGCCGACCGCAATTCCGATAGCGATTTCCATTGCCCTGTCTCCTCAAGCGTCGCCGCCACCGTCCGAGCCGCCGTCACTGTTGCTGCCGCTCATCATGTAGGCCAGCATCGCGCCGATCATCATTCCGGTGCCGCGCGCCTTTGAGTGCCTGACCGGTGCCGAGAACAGCCAGATGAAGAAGCCGAGCGCAACTGCGACCACGCCGATGCCGATCAGGATGTTGAGGATGTTTACGTCTGCCATATGCGGAGCCCTCACACTTTGACGTATTGCCAATATGGGGCTGATCGGATGAAAAATCAAAAAGGTCTCGACAGGGGCGCGGTTCCTGTGGTCTGCGGGGGCAAATCAGGGCGTCCTCATGAAATCCCGCATCCGCGTCAAATCCACAGAAATGCTCTCCAAACGTTGGGGCACGCTGACGAACACCACGCTGGACTATCAGCGCGCCGACGGCCGCTGGGAGGAGCAGAAGCGCGAAATCTATGATCACGGCCATGCAGCCGCGATTATCCCCTACGATCCGGCGCGCGACACAGTGCTGCTCGTCAAACAGTTCCGCTACACACCGTTTTCGGTCGGAGACAGCGGCGTGATGATTGAGGCCTGCGCCGGACTGCTCGATGCCGATGATCCCGAAACCTGCATTCGCCGTGAGGCGATGGAGGAAATGGGCGTGCAATTGCGCGACGTTGAACTGCTGCATTTCGCCTATGCCAGCCCCGGCAGTGTTACCGAGAAAGTGGCGTTGTTTGCCGGACACTATGTTCCCGAAGACCGCGTCGCCGCAGGCGGCGGGCACGAGGACGAGGGCGAGGAGATCGAGGTGCTGGAATGGCCGCTGGACGATGCGCTGGCGGCAATGCGCGATGGTCGCATCATCGACATGAAGACGATCATTCTGTTGCAGCATCTGGAACTCGACAGGCTGCGGCAACATTCCGGTTGACCCGCACAGCCTGTCTCCCTATGTATCGCGCCACTTCCGGGGCACGGTTTCCCGCGACAGGGCCGGTAGCTCAGTGGTAGAGCACGTGACTTTTAATCATGTGGCCGTGGGTTCGATCCCCACCCGGCTCACCACATTTTGGTGATTGGCCAAGCCCGATGCATCGCACTATAGCCCACCCCATGAATCATCCCGGCCGTATCTGATGGCGCTTGATGTCAGCTACGCCACCGCGCTCGGGGCAGGGGCCTTGTCCTTCCTGTCGCCCTGCGTACTGCCGCTTGTGCCACCCTATCTGTGCTACATGGCCGGCGTTTCGGTCGAGGACTTTCGCGGGTCAGATGGCAAAGCGGTTGCCGCAACACCCGCGCGCAAGGCGCTGATCTCCGCCTCGCTGGCCTTCGTACTTGGCTTCACCACGGTTTTCGTCGCGCTGGGGGCCGGGGCCTCGACTATCGGGCAGTTCCTGCGCGCCTGGCAGAGCGAACTGGCAGTTGTCGCCGGCATTCTGATCATCCTCATGGGCCTGAATTTTCTCGGCGTTCTGCGCATCGGCCTGTTCTCGCGCGAGGCGCGGCTGCAGTCCAATGCGAGGCCGGCGACCGTCGGCGGTTCCTACCTGATGGGTCTCGCCTTCGCCTTTGGCTGGACACCGTGCATCGGGCCTGTGCTTGGGCCGATCCTGACACTGGCCGGAGCCAGGGGCTCGGTCGGAGAGGGAGCATCGCTGCTCCTCGTCTATTCGCTCGGCCTTGGCATCCCGTTCGTGCTGGCGGCGCTGTTTTCGGGTGCGTTCATGCGCTTCCTCGGCCGCTTCCGCATGCATCTTGGCCGCGTCGAGAAGGTCATCGGTGTGCTGCTGGTGATCGCCGGCGTGCTGTTCCTGACCGGCGGCATCCAGAGCGCAGCTTACTGGATCCTCGAAACCTTCCCGGGTCTGCTTGAGCTGGAAGGCTGGGCGCAGGGCCTGACCGCCCGCAATTGATTGTCTGACGCGAAGCAGATATCAGCCGAAAACTTCCGCCTTGGGACCCATTATGAGCCAACGCAGCTGCCTCTCGATCATCCTTGCCGCCGGCGAGGGCACGCGCATGAAGAGCGCCCTGCCGAAGGTGCTGCATCCGATTGCCGGCCTGCCCATGGTGGCGCATGTGGTGAATGCTACGAAGGCGGCAGGTGCCGGCGACGTTGCCCTGGTCATCGGCCATGGCGCCGACCAGGTGCGAAAAGCAGCCGAGGCTTTTGCGCCGGGCATCGACATCTATGTGCAGCAAGAGCGCCTCGGTACCGCACACGCCGTGCTGGCGGCGCGCGAGGCGATTGCCCGTGGCTATGACGACGTGATCGTGGTGTTTGGCGATACGCCACTGCTCGACTCCGCCGACCTGACGGCGGCACGCGAGAAGCTCGCGGACGGCAATGCTGTCGTCGTTATGGGTTTTCGCACCGACGAGCCTGCAGGCTACGGTCGGCTGATCGTCAAGGACGGCAAGCTGGCTGCAATCCGCGAGGCAAAGGACTGCTCGCCCGAGGAGTTGAAAATCACCTTCCTCAATGGCGGGCTTATGGCGATTGACGGGCGCAGGGCGCTCGCGCTGCTTGATCGCGTCGGCAACGCCAATGCCAAGGGCGAGTTCTACCTGACCGATGTCGTGGAAATCGCCAATGCCGACGGTCTGGGCGTGACGACGACCGAAGTCGGCTTCGACAGCGTGCTTGGCATCAACAACCGCGCCGAGCTCGCCGAGGCCGAGCGTATCTGGCAGAACCGCAAGCGCCACGACGTCATGCTGTCAGGCGTCACGCTGCTGGCTCCCGAAACGGTGTTCTTCTCGCATGACACGCAGATCGGCCAGGACACGCTGGTCGAGCAGAACGTGGTGTTCGGGCAGGGCGTGAAGATCGCATCCGGCGTTACGATCCATGCCTTCTCGCACCTTGAGGGCGCGAATCTGGCC
>CAYZQP010000253.1:0-5508 GCA_964480545.1 uncultured Mesorhizobium sp.
CCGCGACCTGGAGCAGGCCACCAACGACGCGCTGGCGCTGTTCGGCAACAAGGACGCCAAGGGCATCGTGTTGCTGAAGCCCTATGCGGACTACTACACCGAATACCAGAAGAAGGTTGCCGAACTGGTGGCGCTGTTCCCGCTGGGCAAAGCCATCACGGGCGAAGCGGCGCAGAAGGCGTTCATCAAGCTGTTCGGCGCGATCCTGCGGTTGAGGAACATCCTCACCGCTTTCGACGACTTCGCGGGCAACGAGATCCTCAGCGACCGCGATTTTCAGGATTACCAGAGCCTGTACCTGAACCTGTACGCCGAGTTCCGCAGCGCGTCCGAGGCCGAGAAGGAAACGATCAACGACGATGTGGTGTTCGAAATCGAACTCATCAAGCAGGTCGAAATCAACGTCGATTACATCCTGATGCTGGTCGAGCGCTACATCAAGGCCAAGGGCACCGGCCAGGACAAGGAGATCCGCGCCACCATCGAGCGTGCGATCAATTCCAGCCCATCCCTGCGCAACAAGAAAGACCTGATCGAAGCGTTCGTGGATTCGGTTTCTCCGAAAGCCCAGGTGGATGCGGAATGGCAGGCGTTCGTCGCCAGAAAGAAGGTCGAGGAGCTTGACCGCATCATCGCCGATGAAGGCTTGAATGCCGACGAGACGAAAGCGTTCGTGGACAACGCATTCCGCGACGGCGGTATTCCGACCACAGGCACGGCGATCACGAAGATTCTTCCGCCCGTCTCGCGCTTCTCCAGGAACAACAACCATTCGGCGAAGAAGCAGACGGTGCTGGAGAAACTGGCGGCGTTCTTCGAGCGTTATTTCGGGCTGGCCTGACCATGACGGATACCGCATCCCAGACCGCGCTGTTCGAGGACGACTACCTGCTCCGTGAGCTTGGGCAGGTTGCCCATGTGCCGCAGGTGGCGTTGACAGAACTGGTGGCGAACGCTTGGGATGCAGGCGCGTCGAAGGTGGAGTTGATCCTGCCCGCCGAGATCGGCGGCACGCTGACCATCACCGACGATGGCCACGGTATGACACCGGCGCAATTTAAGAAGCGGTGGATGACGTTGCGCTACAACCGTGAAAAGCATCAGGGGGCGAACGTCGAGTTTCCGTCCGGTCGAACCGCTCGCCCACGCCGGGCCTACGGTCGCAATGGCGTGGGGCGACACGGCCTGCTGTGCTTTGCCGACGAATACGAGGTGCGGACATGGCGGGACGGTGCGCTGGCAACCTTTGTCGTTGGCACAGAGTCTGGCCCCAGCCCTTTCGCGCTGCGCAGTGAAACCCTGGGTCAGCAGACCGGCAGCGGAACGCGGCTTTCGGTGCAGGTGGCGCGCAAGTTGCCCGATGCCGATGAAATCCTGACCGTGCTGGCCGCGCGCTTCGTTCATGATCCGGAGTTTGAAATCCGGGTCAACGGCGCGCAGCGGTCGTTTTCCGAAATCGAAGGCCGCGTCAGCGAGGAAACGCTTGACCTCGGCAACGGCCACAGCGCCACGGTCATCGTGATCGACTCGACCCGGTTGAATCATTCTTCGGTGCATCAGGGCGTTGCCTTTTGGGTGCAACGGCGACTGGTCGGCACGCCATCGTGGTCTATTGGTCAGGTCGCGTCCTTCGATGGGCGCACCCGTTTTGCGCGCCGCTACAAGGTGATCGTCGATACGCAGGGCTACGACGCCGACGTGGAACAGGACTGGACTGCCTTCCGCTCGACCGATGCCGTGCGTGAACTGTACCGGGCGACCGCCGAACACATTGGGAAGGTGGCACAGACGCTTGCCGCCGAAATCGTCGAGGCCACGTCCGAGGATGCCCTGACGCAGAACCGGGCTGAACTGGCAACCTTGGGGCAAGGTGCGCGACTGGAAGTTGCCGAGTTCACGAAGATCGTGGCGCAGGAGCATCCGACCATTTCGCCGGACTTCCTCGCTACCGCCGTCAAGGCGGTCATTCATCTGGAGAAGACCAAGAGCGGTACGGCGCTGCTCCAGAAGCTATCGGAACTGCCCGCCGACGACATTGATGGCCTGGATCGTCTGCTCGGCGAATGGACAGTGAAGGATGCATTGCGTGTTCTCGATGAAATCGACAGCCGCATCAGCGTCATCGAAACCATCCGGCGCTTGGCTGACGATCCCAATACCGATGAATTGCACACGCTGCATCCGCTGATCCTGCGTTCACGTTGGTTGTTCGGGCCGGAGTTCGAGTCGCAGGAATATTGCTCGAACGCTACGCTGAAAACCGTGGCCAATGATTTGTTCAAGAGTACCGAGGCCCAATTCATCAACGACCGCAACCGTCCCGACATCGTCGTGCTGCCAGACAAAACGACGTGGCAGATGACCGGTGTGGAATCCTTTGATCCTGCCGACTCCACGCTCACGCAGATGCAGCACGTTCTGGTGATCGAATTGAAAAAGGGTGGATTCGAGCTGACCCGCAAGGAAGTCACTCAGGCAGACAACTATGTGCAGGACATCAGGCTGTCCGGAGCTATGTCGGGCACGCCGTATATCTGCGCTTGGGTCGTCGGGCAGAAAATCGCGGCGGGCGTGGAAAAGGACAAGAAGCTGGGCAACCCGGAATACGGGCGCGTTCGCGCCGTAACCTTCGGTTCGCTGGTGGATACAGCCAACAAGCGATTGCTGAAACTGCGCACCGTGTTGGCCGATCGGTACGGTGATGCATCTACTGACAGCTTGCTCACGCGCGTTTTCTCGGCGCAGGAACAGACTGGCTGGACATTCCACAGGAATTTCACCGATGCCGATCTCAAGTAGCAAGCTTCCCGTCAACCTCAACGACCTGCTGCGCCAGCGCACGGTCGAGGGCGAACGCATCGAATACAAGGCCGGTTGGAATCCGGATGCCATCATCCGCACGCTGTGCGCGTTTGCTAACGACTTCGAGAATCTGGGCGGCGGCTACGTGGTGATCGGGCAGGACTGCGATGCCGACGGCAGACCGGTGTTTCCGCCGGTCGGCTTGCCCACCAATCAGCTCGACAAGATCCAGCGTGAACTGCTGGCGCACTGCCAGTTGATCCAGCCGCCGTACTTTCCGGCGTTGAGCGTCGAGCAGGTTGAAGGCCGAAATCTGATCGTGCTGCAAGCGCCGGGTGGGCAAACGCGGCCCTACAAGGCACCGGAGGCGGTCACAGCGAAGAACAAGGTTTGGAAATATTTCATCCGGCGCTACAGCAGCACGGTGGAGGCCAAGGGTGACATCGAACAGGAGTTGTTGAGCCTGACGGCCAAGGTGCCCTTCGATGACCGTTTCAACCAATTTGCGCGGGTGGATGACTTGTCCAAGCCCTTGATGCAGGGCTTCCTGGAGGAAGTCGGCAGCGCGCTGGCGGCAGATGCACCAGGACTTTCTGCCGAGGCGTTGGGGCGGCAGATGAACGTGGCGGGCGGCCCCACCGAATCGCCGTGGCCGAAGAATGTGGGCCTGCTGTTTTTCAACAAAACGCCGGAGCGGTTTTTCCCCGGTGTGCAGATCGACGTGGTCTGGTTTCCCGAAGGCGCGGGCGGTGACCGCTTCGACGAGAAGATTTTCAAAGGGCCGCTGGCGCGGATGACGCGCGAGGCGTTGGGCTACATCGAACGCAACTTTCTGCACGAAACGGTCATCAAGCATCCCGACCGTGCTGAGGCCACGCGGGTCTGGAATTTCCCCTATGCCGCGATTGAGGAAGCCGTGGTCAACGCGGTGTATCACCGTTCCTATGAGGAGCGCGAGCCCATCGAGGTGCGCATCAGCCACGATGAGTTGACCGTCCTCAGCTTCCCGGGCCCGGACAGATCCATTCGCATGGAAGACCTGAAGGCAGGTCGGGCGGTCAGCCGCCGCTACCGCAACCGGCGCATTGGCGAGTTTCTGAAAGAGTTGGAGATGACTGAGGGACGCTCCACCGGCATCCCAAAAATCCTGAAGGAAATGACCGCCAATGGTTCACCCGCACCGCTGTTCGAGACGGACGATGACCGGCTTTCGTTCGTGATCCGGCTGCCGCGCCATCCCTTGTCTCTCGTCCCGACCACGGAAGTCACCACGGAAGTCACCACGGAAGTCACCACGGAAGTTGAGCGGGTGCTGCGGGCACTGATCGGTGAGATGTCTCGCCAAGAACTGCAAGAGGGGCTGTCACTCAAAAACGACGAGCATTTCCGCAAAGCCTACCTGCTGCCAGCCCTCGGATCGGGACTGGTGGAAATGACCCTGCCCAGTACACCCCGCAGCAGCAAGCAGCGTTACCGCCTGACGGCCTCCGGGCGGCGGTGGCTGGAGGCGCATCCCGATGGCAGTCCGGCCTGAATTCAGCGGGCGACCCGCCCATTGACGCTCACACCCGCTGCATTGCTATTCAAGTGAAAAAGCCGGAATTGAACTGGTCAACCGTCCGCCACCATATATAGGTCCAGATAGGGCCGCAAACGACCAGGGCGCTAAGTAAATCAACGACTTAGCGCCTTTTTCGTGTCCGCATAGGTCCAGATAGGGCCACTTGCATCCAGCCATCGACCGGATAACCGGGGCTGGGAGTTATCCGGTATGGCTGCAAGCCTGTTGACCGTCAAAGTCGTTGAGGCGGGCCTGAAAAGGGCCGTCCCCGCTGGCAAGCCACTGACCCTGACCGATGGCGAGGGGCTGGCGTTGGAGTGGTGGAACACCGTGCACATCGCCAAGGTGTCCAAAAAGCACGCCGACCGGACGCTGGTTCGCTTCGAGCAGGACGTGTTCCCTTGGCTGGGCGCGCGGCCGATCGGGGAGATTGAAGCCCCGGAACTGCTGGCCGCGCTGCGCCGGGTGGAGGCGCGCGGCGCCATCGAAACGGCGCACCGTATCAAGGATTCGTGCGGGCAGGTGTTCCGCTTCGGCATCGCCAAGGGCGAGTGCATGCGCAAACCGGCCGCGGACCTGAAAGACGCGCTCAAACCCATCCCTCCCGCGCGCCACTTCCCGGCCATTGTCGACCCGGTGAAGGTGGGCGAACTGCTGCGAGCCATGTTGGACTACCACGGCCACCCCGTGACGCGCGCGGCGCTGCAACTGTCGGCCCTGCTGTTCCAGCGTCCCGGCCAGATTCGCACGATGGAATGGGCATGGGTTGATCTGGAAGCGGCGACCGTGACTTTCCCGCCAGAGGCCTACGCCATGAAGCGGCAGAAGAGGGACATGCCCGGCGCCGTGTCGCACGTGGTGCCGCTGGCCCCGCAGGCCGTGGCCATCCTGCGCGATGAGATGCAGCCGCTGACGGGCGGCGGACGCTACGTGTTCCCCGGCCAGCTCACGGCAGAGCGGCCCATGAGCGAGAACACCGTGCGCACCGCGCTGATTCGCATGGGCTTCAAGGATGAGCAGTCAGCCCACGGCTTCCGGGCCATGGCACGCACCATGATTGCCGAGTGTCTGAACCTGCCGGTTGAAGTGGTCGAAGCCCAGCTCGCGCACGCCGTCAAGGATGCCAATGGGCGCGCCTACAACCG
>CAYZQP010000254.1:0-3164 GCA_964480545.1 uncultured Mesorhizobium sp.
CGGATCGAGGCCGCCTACCCCCACACCGTCACGCTTCGCTCGCCACCTCTCCCCCACTTCGTGAGGGGAGAGGAGACGCAGTTTAGATGGCGGCGCATTTCCAGCCTGGCACCACTCCTCTCCCCTACGTCGGTGGGGGAGAGGTGGCACGCGAAGCGTGACGGTGAGGGGGTTTTCAGGTCAGTTCGTAAATCTATCAAATCCCCGCCCTCACCCGATTGACCACCGTCACCATCGACACCAGCGCCAGCACCGGGAACACCCAGGCAGCAATGCCACCCAGCGGCACGCCGAGCGCAATCAGCGCAGCCAGAATGCCGAGCGCAGCCGCACGGTCGCTCTTGCCGACTGGCCCATCATAGCGACGACCAACACCCGCCTGAACACCCAGCACCCCGGCGAACTCGGTCAGCACCGCGACGCAGGCAAACGCCACCACGCCCCAGGCCGGGAACATCCCGACAAAGGCAAAGGGCAGGATCAGCGCGAGGTCAGACACCACATCGCAAATCTCGTTCAGATACATGCCGAGTTTCGAGGCCTGCCCGTGCTCTCGGGCCAGCATGCCGTCGATGGCATTCAGCGCCATGCGCACAAACAGCACCAGCGGCAGCAGCCAGAACACCGCGCGATGCTGCGGCCAGAGCGCAATCGCCGCCCCTGCTGCAACCGACAGCGCGCAGGCCGCCAGCGTCACCTGATTGGCGGTCACACCCGCTTTAGCGAGCGCTGCCGTCACCGGCCGCAACCGGGCCTGAAACGCTGGCTTGATGTCATACAGTGTCGGCATGTTCGCCCCTCAACTTGAACAACGTTCACATTCAATTGTGGCAAAGTTTTGAACGGCGTTCAAAGACGTCGTTTCGATGCCAGATCGCGATTGATTTTTCCGTGCCGAACACTGTCTCTGGACTGTCGTAACCTGTCGGTTAGGCTAGCATGCTTCCGGCGAAAGGTGACACCCATGAAACTGGCTTTGACCGCATTCCTGTCTCTCGCGATTTCCACTGCCGCGCTGCCCGCTGCGGCTCAGGGCTTCGAGGTTCTTACGCTTGGCGCGCGCGGCGGCATTCAGGATGGCAATCTCAGCGCTTTCATGATCTGGCCGCCCGGCGATCCGCGCGCCGTCACCTGCGATGTCGGCGCGCTCGCCAACGGCATCCGGGTCGCGGACGAGAAAGGCGTGTTCGACACCGTGAAGGTTCCGGACAACTCGCCTTACACGCGCGTTGGCTACGTGCTGACCGAGCAGATCAAGGGCTACATGGTCAGCCACGCGCATATGGATCACATTGCCGGGCTTATCATCGCCTCGCCCGACGATTCCAAAAAGCCGATCTACGGCCTCGCCTCGGTCAACACCGAAATCCAGAACAACTATTTCAACTGGGCGGCCTGGCCAAACTTCGCAACCACCGGCAAGGAGCCGCAGCTGAAGAAATACGAGCTGCGCAACCTCAGCCCTGGCGAGAAGCAGCCGCTCACCGATACAGCTATGAGCGTCACCGCCTTTCCGCTCGCACATTCTGGCGTTGAGTCTACTGCCTTCCTTGTCGAAAGCGGCAGTGATGCGCTGCTCTGCTTTGGCGACACCGGGCCTGACAGCGTCGAGAATACGACGCGCATGAAGGATATCTGGACGGCTGTCGCCGAGCGCGTGAAGTCCAGGCAGCTGCGCGCCCTCATCGTCGAGGTCTCCTACGACAACTCCCAGCCTGACAAGTTCCTGTTCGGCCACCTCACGCCGAAATATCTGCTGGCATCGCTGGCCGAACTCGAAACAATGGCTGGCCCCGGCTCGCTGAAAGACCTGCCGGTCATTATCAGCCACGTAAAATACTCACTTAAGAAGGGCGACACGCCGCAACAGGTCATCGGCCGCGAACTCGACGCCGGCAATACCGTTGGTGCGAAGTTCATCATCCCCGAACAGGGCGATCACTGGCGGTTCTGAAACGCCCTTGCATCATCAGGGTCTCGTCGGGACAGCTTCAAACTGTCCCCTGACACCTGTTGTTTCCCCCACCCATTGAAGGTTAGGTTCCGCGCCTGATTCACCTTCCCAAGGATTCCGTATGCAGGTTCTCGTCTTCAACGCCGGCAGTTCCAGCCTGAAATTCAGCGTGTTCGATCTCGGCGGCGAGGCGAAGGAAGTCTTCAAGGGCAGCTACGACCGTTTTCGCGACGGCCAGTGCGACGCCCGCTTCCGGCATGGCGAAACCGACGAGAAGGTCTCGGCGCCCTGCGCCAATCTGAGCGAAGCCGTTGCCGCCGTCCCGGAGGTTCTGAGGCGCTTCGGTTTCACCGCGCTGGACTCCATCGGCCACCGGGTCGCACATGGCGGCGCACGCTTCGCCGATCCGGCAATCCTGGATGACGCCATCGTTGCCCAGATCGAAGAGCTCATCCCGCTTGCCCCGCTGCACAACCCGGCCAATCTCGAAGCGATCAGAATGTGCCGCAAGCTGTGGCCGGACCTCCAGCAGGTCGCGGTTTTCGATACCTCGTTCCACCTTGGCAACCCCGCCTTCTCCTCCACCTACGCGGTGCCGAAAGAGTGGCGCGATGCCGGCCTGCGCCGCTACGGCTTCCACGGCACCTCGCACAAATATGTTGCGCTGCGTGCTGCCGAAGAGATCGGCCAGCCGTTCGAGGATCTGCAGATCGTCAGCCTGCATTTGGGCAATGGTGCCAGCGCCTGCGCCGTCAATCGCGGCCAGAGCATGGACAGTTCGATGGGCATCACGCCGCTCGAAGGTCTCGTCATGGGCACCCGCTCGGGCGACATCGATCCCGGCGCATTCGGCTTCCTGTCGCGGCGCTTCGGCCTGTCGATCGCCGAGATCGAGGCGACGCTCTACAATGACAGCGGCCTTGAAGGCCTGACCGGTTCGTCCGACATGCGCGACCTCGAGGAGCGCGCCGCGCAGGGCGATCAGGACGCCCAGCTTGCCATCGAAATCTTCGCCTATCGCGCCCGCAAATATGTCGGCGCTTACGCGGCGGCGATGGGCGGGATGGACGCACTGGTCTTCACCGGCGGCATTGGCGAAAACTCCGCCTCGATGCGCCGCCGCATTTGCGACGATCTCTCCTTCATGGGCCTTCAACTCGACCATGATCGCAATGGCCGCGTCGACCTTGCCAACCGCGCCGGCTTCGAC
>CAYZQP010000254.1:3174-5507 GCA_964480545.1 uncultured Mesorhizobium sp.
GATCCAGGCCTACGGGTCGCGCGTTCGCATCATCGTCACCGAAACCGCCGAAGCTCTGATGATCGCGCGCGAGACGGCAGCGCTTATCGCCCGCCCCGCACCGGTCATCGAGAGCATCCCCGTCGCGATCTCCGCGCGCCACGTTCATCTCGATCAGGCAACCGTCGAAGCGCTGTTCGGGCCGGGCTACCAGCTCACTCCGGAAACACCTCTGCGCCAGCCCGGCCAGTGGGCGGCGAAAGAGCGTGTTGCCCTCGTCGGCCCGAAGAACCGCATCGAGCGCGTCGCGATCCTCGGCCCCACCCGCAAGCGCAACCAGATCGAGGTCTCGCGCACCGACAGCTTTGCGCTTGGCGTGCAGCCGCCGGTGCGCGATTCCGGCAAGCTCGACGGCACACCGTCCATCACCATTGTCGGCCCGGCCGGTGAGGTGACCACCGACGGTCTGATCCTCGCCGCACGCCACATTCACACCAACCCGGCGGACGCTGCGCGCCTCGGGCTGGAGGATGGCGAACACGTTGATGTCGAGGTCGGCGAAGGCCGCGAACTGACCTTCTCTTATGTGCTGATCCGCGTCGGCGCAGACAGTTTCACCGAGATGCACATCGACACGGACGAGGCCAATGCTGCGGGCATCAGCGGCAATGACACGCCCGGCGAGATCATCCAGGAACCCGCGCTGACGGCTCCGGCCACGATCAGCCGAAAGCCTGTCGGATAAGGAGAGCAGCCCGCCGATTCAGTCCGGCGAGCCACGGCTTCAACCTCTGACTACCGCTTGGCGATTGCGTCGATCTGCTTCGCCAGCTCGATATCCTTGTTGGTGACGCCGCCCAGCGTGTAGGAATTCAGCGAGATATCGACGGTCTTGTAGATGTTGCGCCAGTCCGGGTGATGGTCGAGCTTTTCAGCAACCAGCGCAACGCTCGACATGAAACCGAAAGCCTGGACGAAATTCTCGAACACGTAGGATTTGGTCATCACCTTGCGGTCAGCAGAGAGCGTCCAGCCTTCCAGCGTGGCAAACTCGGTATCGAGTTGCTCCGGCGTCAAAAGCACCCGCTCTGAAACTGTCGTGACCAGCGAGTATCCCTGAACATGTGCATCAACGCGATCCGTCCGTAGCGCGCCAGCAGCCGCTGGATGAATCGTCGCGAGTGTCGCCAGCGCCAGTCCGAGCGTCCCGTAAACTACCTGCATTCTCATCAATATCTCTCCACTAAACAGCGAGCGTCTCCGCTCAACCCAGCGGACCACAAGGCCAATGCCTTGGCAACCAGGATCAGGACATGAGTTATAAAGAGTGGTGATCCCGACTGGATTCGAACCAGTGGCCTACAGATTAGGAATCTGTCGCTCTATCCAACTGAGCTACGGGACCACGCTGGCTCGTACATAGCCGCTTCGTTGAGCCGCGACAATGCTTGATTGGAGGCGGCCCGATTGAGTCTGCCGGAAAGCCTCGCCGCTTCAGCGTCCCTGGCCAAGCGCCGTCTCGGCCAGCTTCACCCAGTAACTGATACCGGCGGGGATTGCCTCATCGTTGAAGTCGTAGCCTGGATTATGCAGGTTGGCGGTATCGCCATTGCCAAGGAAGATGAATGCGCCTGGCCGGGCGTTCAGCATGTAGGAGAAATCCTCGCCGGCCATGATCGGCAGCACGTTGCGATCGACGTTGCTTTCGCCGGCAACATCAGCGGCGATGTCACCGGCCAGTCCGGCTTCAGCCTCGTGGTTGAAAGTCACCGGATAGTTGCGCCTGAAATCAAGCTCAATTTTCGTGTCATTGGCCAGAGCCACACCGTCGCAGATCGCTTTCATCCGCGTCTCGGCAAGGTCCAGCATTTCCGGGCGCAGCACGCGCACCGTACCGGCAAGTTCCACCACTTCCGGGATCACATTATAGGCGTCGCCGCCATGGATCTTGGTGACTGTCACCACAATCGAGTCCAGCGGGTTGGCGGTGCGCGAGACGATGGTCTGCAACGAGCCGACCAGTTGCGCCGCCACCACGACAGGATCCAGCGCCAGATGCGGCATGGCCGCATGTCCACCCCGGCCATGCACGTGAATGGTGATCTCGCCGGTGGCCGCCATGATTGGACCTGGCTTGATCGCGAAATGCCCGACCGGGATGCCCGGCATGTTGTGCATGCCAAACACCTTCGCAATACCGAAGCGCTCCATCATGCCGTCCTTGACCATGGCCTCGCCGCCAGCCCCGCCCTCCTCGGCTGGCTGAAAAATCACCGCGACCGCTCCCGCAAAATTGCGCGTTTCGGCCAGGTATTTTGCAGCCCCCAGCAGCATTGCGGTGTGGCCGTCATGAC
>CAYZQP010000255.1:0-5494 GCA_964480545.1 uncultured Mesorhizobium sp.
GAAAGAGCGTGTGGCTGCAATCACGGCCCGCTCGATGAATGGCGAGATCGCGTTCGAGCCGGCCCTGCGGGAGCGGGTAGCCCTTTTAAAGGGTCTGGATGTTGCCGTTATCGACCGCATCATCGAAAAGCGGATCACACTCGCGTCGGGTGGCGCTACGCTGGTCAGGACGATGCGTGCCAAAGGGGCGTGGACGGCACTGGTCTCCGGTGGTTTCACCTCGTTCACTGGCCCGATCGCAGCGCAGCTCGGCTTTGACGAAAACCGCGCCAACACCCTGCTCGCCAGCAACGGCAAGCTGGACGGACTTGTCGCCGAACCGATCCTCGGCCGCGAAGCGAAGGCAGAAGCGCTTCGTGATATCTCGGCCGCGCATGGACTGACGCCGGCTGACGCTATCGTGGTCGGCGACGGCGCGAACGATCTCGACATGATACATCTGGCCGGAACAGGCGTGGCGCTACATGCCAAGCCTTCGGTTGCAGCCCAGGCGCAAGTGCGCATCGACCATGGCGACCTGACCGCCCTTCTCTACATCCAGGGGTACAGGCAAAAAGAGTTCGTCTGAATAGCAAAGGGCGCCAGGTGGCGCCCTTCAATTCTCCCCGGCCGGCTGGCTGAAATCAGTTTATCTGGACAGTGACGAAGCGGATTTCTCCCGACTTCGACGCCAGCATCAGCAGCGCTATCTTGCGGCCCTGACTTTTAAGCTTCTCGATGCGCTCGGTCACATCTGCGGGCGACTTCACCGACTGTTGCTGGATCTCGACGATCACATCGCCCTCGACCACGCCCCGCTCGGCCGCGTTCGTGCCCGAACCAACCGAACTGATAACCACGCCGGAGACATCCTTGTTGATGCCGAATTTCTCGCGCGCCGCATCGTTCAACTCGCCAACCTGCATACCAAGCACGTCGGCTGTTGCCAGTTGATCCGGCTTGGCCGGTTCAGCACTTGCCGGTGTCGGTGCAGGCCGCTCGCTATCTTCCAGCCGCCCAAGCGTAACCTTGACGGTTTGCTCGACACCCTTGCGGACAAGCACAACGTCAACCACCTTGCCGACCTGGCTCTCGGCGACGATCCGTGGCAGGTCGCGCATTTCGTCGACGTCCTTGCCGTCGAGCTTGAGGATAACATCGCCGGCCAGGATCTCGTTATTCTTGATCGGTCCATCCTTGATGATACCGGCAACCAGCGCACCCTTCGGTTGCGACATGCCAAGGCTCTCGGCAATGTCGCCGGTCACCGGCTGGATGCGAACGCCAAGCCAGCCGCGACGTGTCTCGCCAAACTCGCTGAGCTGGTTCACCACGCCCTGTGCAATCTGCGCCGGAATAGAGAAGCCAATGCCGATCGAACCACCCGTCGGGGAGATGATCGCGGTGTTGATGCCGACAACATCGCCGTCCATGTTGAAAAGCGGCCCGCCCGAATTACCACGATTGATCGCCGCGTCGGTCTGCAGGAAATCGTCATAAGGACCCGAATTGATGTCGCGGTTGCGCGCCGACACGATACCAACCGTCACAGTACCACCCAGGCCGAACGGGTTGCCGATCGCCATCACCCAGTCGCCGACGCGCATCCTGTTCGAATCGCCAAATTTGACGGCCTTTAGCGGATGCGATGCCGGATCAACCTTGAGTACCGCGATGTCGGTCTTGGTATCGGTGCCAACAAGGGTAGCCTTGATCTTCTTGCCATCCGAAAAGTTGACCTCGATCTGGTCAGCATCGGCAATCACGTGATTGTTGGTGACGATCAGGCCCTTTTCCGCATCGATGACAAAACCCGAGCCGAGGGATTGCTGCCCCTGGCCACCGGGCGTTTCCTCGCCACCGGGGCTGTCCTTGAAATACTCGTCGAAGTAATCCTGAAATGGTGACCCCTCCGGAGCCCTCGGCCTCGGCACAGGCTGCGGCCCGTCGGTTCCCTTCGGTCGTGTCGAAGTGGAAATGTTCACGACAGAAGCCATGAGATTGTCGGCGAGGTCGGCAACAGATTCCGGTCCTTTCGCGAAGGCCGGATTGATGCCTGCGGGCAGAACGGCTGCGCCAATCATCAGCGCTGCCGCAGCAGCTGCCAAAGTGCTGCGTAGTCTTCTCATGGGGTAACGCCTCCTGACAGCGCCTGACTGATTTGCAAGCCTCAATCTCTTTGTCAGGAATGGGGCGGGTTTGCGACCTGGTCCAGCATGGCGAACCAATTCTTTGTTACCCGTGCGCCAGCCAGACGAGGAGCACACCTGCCGCCATAGCTCCGACACCAGCAACGCGCAACGTGTTTTCCGGCATGCCGATGATCTCGGCGGCCATGCGCTTGGCTGCATCCGGAAAGCCACCGTAGAGCAAGCCTTCCGCGACCAGCACCAGGCCGATCGCGGTTATGAAATACTCCACAGGCTTACTGGCCGGGAGTGGGCTGCGCCGGCACAGGCGCAACCGGCTGCGCCGGGATTGCGCCAGTCGATTGTGGCGCAGGCGCAGATGCGGGCGCTGCAGGGCGTCCGCCCGCGTCCCTGAAGTAGCGGAAGAACTCCGAGTCCGGCGACAGCAGCATGGTGGTGCCAGTGCCTTCCAGCGCCTGCAGGTAGGCATTCATCGAGCGATAGAACTCGAAGAACTCCGGATCGCGTCCGAATGCCTGGGCAAAGATGCCATTGCGCTCGGCTTCACCCTGACCGCGGACGATTTCACCGTCACGCTGGGCTGCAGCCTGGATTTCAACAACCTCACGGTCAGCACGTGCCTTGATGCCCTGGGCACGTTCACGGCCACGGGCGCGCAGACGCTCCGCCTCGGCAAGACGCTCGGCCTTCATACGCTCGTATGTCTGGGCAGAAACTTCCTGCGTCAGGTCGGTACGGCGGATACGCACGTCGGTGATCTCGAGACCAAGCGACTTGGCGTCCGGTCCAATCTGGTCACGCACCTCGCGCATCATCGCGCCGCGCTCTTCAGAGAGAGCGGCCTCAAAGCCACGCAAACCGTAGACACGGCGCAACGCCGCGTCGAGACGCGTGCGGATGCGCTGTTCGGCAAGCTGCACACTGCCCGACACCTGACCGCGGAAGACACGGGGGTCAGCGATGCGGTAGGCCACAAACGCGTCGACGTCGTAGAACTTGCCGCCCGACACCTGAACGCGGATGTTCTCCATGTCGAAGCGCATCACGCGATCTTCGACCATCTGGACATTGTCAGCCTCGAACATGCCGAAAGGCAGCTTGAAATACAGGCCGGGCTCGGATTTGACGTCAACGATCTCGCCGAAGCGCAAAACGATGGCCTGCTGCTTCTCGTTGACCACGAAGAGCGAGGAGTAGATGAGGATCGCGACGACCGCGATGGCGGCCACAATTGCCTGAAGACGGGTCATCAGTTGCCTCCCTGCGCTGGCTGGCCCGCAGCGGGCTGACGCCTCTGCAACTCCTGCAATGGCAGATATGGCACGACGCCCTGCCCGTTCTCATCCATGATAATCTTGTTGGACTCGCGGTAGACCTTTTCCATCGTCTCAAGGAACAGGCGCTTGCGCGTCACGTCAGGAGCCTTGGCGTACTCGTCATAAACCGAGACAAAGCGCTGGGCTTCACCCTTGGCTTCCTCGACGATACGGTTCTTGTAGGCAGCAGCCTCTTCGGTGATCTGTGCAGCCTGACCGCGTGCCTGACCGAGACGCTGGTTCGAATACTGATTTGCCTCTTCGACAAAACGGTCTTCATCCTGCTCGGCGCGCTGCACCTCGTTGAACGCGTCAGCAACCTGGGTCGGCGGCGAAGCGTCTTCGATGGAGATCGCGTTGATGGACAAGCCTGCCTTGTAGCCGTCAAGCGTGCCTTGGGCGATGGCGCGAACATCATCGGCAATGCCCTGACGGTTGTCACGGAAAATGTCCTGTGCCGGACGGCGGCCAACCACTTCACGCATGGCGCTCTCGCCAACCTGGCGAACCATGCTGTCGGGATCGGCAACGTCGAACAGATACTCTGTCGGGTTGGTCACCTGGTAGGCAATCGAGAAGGTCACATCGACGATATTCTGGTCGCCCGACAGCATCAGACCTGATGTCTGGCCTGCAGCGTTGGCTCCTCCGGCACGCGAGCCGATGGTGATGAGCTTTTCGGCGGTGACGACCTTTTCGACCGTCTCGATTGGCCACAGGTGGAAATGGAGACCCGGCATCGACAGTTCCGCCTTCGGCTTTCCGAAGCGCAGTTCCACCGCAACCTCGTCGGGCTGGACGGTATAGACAGCTTTGAAAACCCAGACTGCGAGCAATGCCAGGCCTGCGAAAACCAGCACGCCTGGACCAGGCATGCCACCACCGGAAGGCAGCGCATTTTTCAACCGGTCCTGCCCGCGGCGCAAAATGTCCTCAAGGTCCGGTGGCTGGTTGCCGCCGCCGCCAGGGCCACCCGGACCCTTCGGTCCCTGCCCCCACGGCCCGCCACCGCCACCGTTTTGGCCGCCGCCCCATGGGCCTCCGCCGCCGCCACCTTGATTGTTCCAGGGCATGTATTTCCTCTCGAAACTGCGCCAACCCCAAGACCGGCGTCACATTTGTTTTCAGCCTCTATAGGGATCGTGAACGCGGCTTTCAACGAGGGCGCGCCGCCATGTCGCGTTTGTGACCGCCAAAATCTCCAGAAAACGCAGGGTTTAGTTAAATCCGCTCGTAGATTGCGTAGCGTGTAGGGTGGCTGTCCCGCTCGCCCGCGGGAAAATCCTGCGATTCGACCTCCCGCCAGATCTCCCGCACGATTTCCGGAAACCAGGTGTCGCCATCAATGTCAGCCAGCACGTGGGTGATATGCAGCCGGTCTGCAGTCTCGACCGCCAGGTTGTAGATGGTCCCGCCGCCGAGGATCGCCGCCTCCTCTGCGCCCGACGCAGCAGCAACGCTCAGCGCATCCTGATAGGTCGTCACCACCGACGCACCGTCTGCCGGATAGTTCGCATCCCTGCTGATGACAATGTTCAACCGGCCAGGCAACGGGCGCCTGGGAAAGCTCTCCCACGTCTTGCGTCCCATGATGATCGGCTTGCCCATCGTATCCGACTTGAAGCGCTTGAGATCAGTCGACAGGCGCCATGGCATATCGCCGTCGCGGCCGATCACGCCATTCCGGGCGACTGCAGCGTAAAGTACAACCTTCATACCGCGATCGGTGCCCTGATCGAGGCATCGGCCACGTAGTTCTCGAGCCGGAAATCCTCGAAGCGGAAGGCGTCAATCTCTTTCACATCAGGGTTGATCCACATTTTCGGCAGCGGCTTTGGCATACGCTTCAACTGCTCGCGGGCCTGCTCGAAATGGTTGGAATAGAGATGAGCGTCACCCAGCGTATGCACGAAATCGCCAGCACGGTAGCCCGTCACCTGCGCAACCATCATGGTCAGCAACGCATAGGAGGCGATGTTGAACGGCACGCCGAGGAAAATATCGGCGGAGCGCTGATACAACTGGCACGATAATTTTCCGTCCGCGACA
>CAYZQP010000256.1:0-5444 GCA_964480545.1 uncultured Mesorhizobium sp.
CGCCATACACCGCGACGGCACCAAGAATAATAATAGCACCAACTATTGCCAGAATTCGTGACATAGTTGTCCCCTACCCGTTATGGCGCACTGCGCTGCGCGTCTCGTGTTATTAACCGGCAATTCAAAGAGTACAAAGGGCGATCCGTACTATTCTGACATGTGCATGTAATGGGCGAGAACATGGGAGCGTGCTGCTCGTGGCTTGCAAAGTAGCGCTATTCGGCTCCGACTCCTGTATGTGGGCAAGTTGTCGGGATCGCGCGCAGCGCAGGGAGGCAAGTAGTTGCAAAACAATGGTGAGCCTGCTGGCTCGAACCAGTCCCCTGTTGATTAAAAGAAAGATCAAATGAGTTTGAGAAAAAAGGGGGCGGACGTTTGAACGATTCCCGGCGCGCCATTCTCGCAATAGCTGGGCAATCCGTTAATGCGATCAGAGATGGACCAAGCAATGCCACGCCGCCCGGAAATCGAAGTTGGCCGAACCGCCGGGATTGCCCCTGCGGTTCGGCTTTGCCGTTTTAGCGGACGGGTTGGCGTCCTCTTGCCCGGTCACCCTGCGGGCGCCCGGCATTGTCGTTTGGCCGATCCGAACGGCGATTGGCCGAAATCGGCTGGCGGTTATCGGGGCGGGCACTGCGATCACCGTCGAACTTGCGCGGTGCTGCGCCGGGCTCACCCTGACGGCGGGCGTGCTGCGGCTGACCGCCGCGCCGGTTATTCGCGTGGCCCGATCCGCTGCGCTCGCCGTCCTGACGGGGACCGCGCTGGCGGTGCTGGCGATTGCCCGCACCCTCCGACTGTTCCGGTTTACGCGAAGGCGCCGGCAGGCCTGCCGCTTCCTTCAGGAAGTTCTCGGGCAGGGGTTGCCGATCAAGCTTGATGCCAGTCAGACGCTCGATATCGCGGATATAGGGCTGCTCGTCCGGGGCGACGAAGCTTTCCGCAATGCCAGTCGCGCCAGCGCGCGCGGTGCGGCCGATGCGGTGGACATATTGTTCGGCCACGTTCGGGATCTCGTAGTTGAACACATGGCTCACGCCCGGAATGTCGATCCCGCGCGCGGCGATGTCAGTGGCCACCAGCACCCGGACCGAGCCGGAACGGAAGCCCTGGATCGCGGCGGTGCGCTGCCCCTGGCTCTTGTTGCCGTGGATCGCGGCGCTGGAAACGCCGGCTGCCGAAAGGTGCCGCACGACGCGATCCGCGCCGTGCTTGGTGCGGGAAAAGACCAGCGCCCGGTCGATCGAGTTGTCCGCCAGACCGGCGCGCAGCTTGATCGTCAGCAGCGCCTGCTTCTCGGCTTGGTTAAGGAAGATGGCTCGCTGCTCGACACGCTCGGCGGTCGTCGCCTGCGGCGTCACTTCGACGCGTACGGGGTTATTGATGAACTGCTTGCCGAGTTCCGCAATCGCCTTGGGCATGGTGGCCGAGAAGAACAGGCTCTGGCGTTCCTTGGGCAGCAGGTTGGAGACGCGCTTCAGCGGCTGGATGAAACCAAGGTCCATCATCTGGTCGGCTTCGTCGAGCACGAAGATCTCGACATGGCGCAGCGTCAGCGCGCGCTGGTCGATCAGATCGAGCAGGCGGCCGGGTGTCGCGACAAGTACGTCGCAGCCAGACGTCAGTGCGCGGGCCTGCTTGCCGACGGGCACGCCGCCGAACACGCATTGCACGTTGAGCGGAAGGTATTTGGCATAGCCGCGAATGTTTTCGGCAATCTGGGCCGCCAGTTCGCGCGTTGGCGACAGCACCAGCATGCGGCAGGAAGCCGACTGGCGAGGCTTCGGGTTCGAAGCAAGCCGGTGCAGCGACGGCAGCGAGAACGCCGCGGTCTTGCCGGTGCCGGTCTGGGCGATACCCAGCAGGTCGCGGCCTTCCAGCAGGGACGGAATGGCCTGGCGCTGGATCGGTGTGGGGTCTGAATAGCCCTTGGTGCCAAGCGCTCGGATAATGGGCTCGGCAAGGCCGAGTTCATTGAAATAGGACATGGATGTCTTTCACGTAAAAGGCGGACGTGCGCGCGGTTGCGCGCTCCGCGAGGAGGGGTCTTTCGATGCAACCCTGCGTGAATAAGGTAGCTTCAGTTAGCTTCAGAGACCGATTGTCCGGGGCAGGCCCATCATGGAAATGCGGGCCTCACGCTGCTCGAGACGGCGGCGAGCAAGGCTCACACGCTGGTCATTTGCGAGCCCCTACAGTGGATTGCCGCAAAGCGCAACAAAATTACGCGGGGCAAGTTTCGCGTCGGCAATGGGCTTTGCATCTGGAATTCCCGAGCTGCCGCCGTGGCCATGAGAAGCAGCGCGGCAGGCGGTTTGGCAATGGAACGCGGGGCTAACCTGGAGGTTTACTCATATTGCCTTGGCAATTTATGCCTGTTTTCGTGAAATGGCGCTACGCCGTGGCGGCTTTCTTGATCTTCAGGCTTCCTGAACGTGGCGTGAAAGTATAGGTCGGGGAAACGCTCTATTTCACGAGGGGAATTGGGCAGAAATGCTTATTTTATGGTCGCAACGGAACGATTTATGCCAACAGTCGACAACCTCCTGCAAATACAGCGGGACAGTGAAAATAAACTGGGGGTGTTCACGCTGACGGGCGAATATGAGATCGTCTATTGCCTGATGGATTTCGAACAGATGGCGCCAAAGGAGCTTCAGACCTATTCCCGGCTCTCGCCCACTGCGTTCTACAATGTGCTGAAGCGGCTGGAGGAGCTTGGTTGCGTAGAGTCAAAAGTGAATCCGGCAGACCGCCGCAGCCTGCTGTACCGGCTTTCGGACACGATGCGCGACCTGGTCATGGACCAGCACAGGGGATACCGCGACCTGGTGATCAACAATTACAGGTACAAGGCGCCCAGCACGCATAATATCGACGAGTACAAGCCCTACATTCACAAGACCGAGGGTGTCGCGCACCTGACTGCGGACTTCCAGATACTCCTGTACCTTTATCTCAAGTCAGGCATTTCCAATTTTCAGATGTCGTATGTGGTTGATGTCTCGGCGACCAAATTCAACCAGAGCCTGAAAAAGCTGCAGGGGATGGGCCTCGTCAAATATGACAAGGATCCGAACGACAATCGCAGCAAGCGATATTACGTGACTGATCGCGTGCGTGACGCGCTCGACGGCCTGCACCGTCGCGTGTTTCATTGGATGCGCGCAAGGATCGGAGACTGACGGTTACGAGGCTGTAGCTGTCGCCACCATGCGCTTTTGCCCGCCCTGCTCGGTCCACAGGCTCGTACCGCCCTCCGCCGGATCGCCGCAGACGTGGAGCGGCAATGAGTTAAAGGCTGGCGACTGGCCGCGGAAATCGAAGCTGCCGAGCGGCTTGCCAAGCTTGCGCGTTGCGAGACCGGCGAGCAGCGTCGCCATCAGTGGGCCATGCACGACCAGCGCCGGATAGGCTTCCTCATCCATGGCATAGGGCCGGTCGAAGTGGATACGGTGGCCGTTCATGGTCAGCGCGGAATAGCGGAACAGCAGCACCGTGTCGGGGTTCACATCCTCGCGCCAAGCGCATTCAGGTGCCGGCGTGCCAGTGGCAGGCAGAGGGATCGAGCCGGCGGCAGCTGCCTCGCGATAGACGAGGTCCTGTTCTTCGACGATGGCGACGCCCTTTTCGCCGGAAAGCTCATGCTGCACGGTGACGAAGACGAGGTTGCCGCTCTTGCCGCTCTTGGCCTCGACCTTGAGGATGGTGGAGGTCTTGGTGACAGTCTCGCCCAGCACCAGCGGCCCCGGGAACTTCAGCCTGCCGCCCGCCCACATGCGGCGGGGGAGGGGAACCGGCGGCAGGAAACCGCCCTTGGCTGGATGACCGTCAGTGCCAAGGCCGGCAGGCGGCTGGACGTTCCAGAAATAAAGCCAGTGATGCAGAACGGGCAGGGCGTCACCTGCGGCAAGCGGCGTAGCGTCACCAAGAGCGGCGCGCAGGGCATTGCTGCGCGAAGGCTCAAGAACGTCGGTGAGCTGTTCCTGCTTGCCGATCCAGGCGGAAAAATCCTCGGTCATTGTGTGGTCCCGTTCTCGTGAAAGGCGAAGCATGCGCATAGTCGGGCAAATGCGGATTCGCCAGACTTGATATATAATGCATTATCTTTATCTATGAACCTATGAACGCATCAATCCCCCTTCCGGCTGGAAAACCACTCACGGGTCGCCGGGTCATCGAACTCGGCACGATGATCGCCGCGCCCTTCGCCACGCACATCCTCTCCCAGCTGGGTGCGGAAGTCATCAAGATCGAGCCGCCCAGCGGTGACACCACCCGCAGTCTTGTCCGCGGCGGCCCATCGGGCACGATCGTTGCCTACAGCCATTCCAAGAAGGCGATCTGCCTCGATCTGACGACCGAGGGCGGGAAGGATGTCTTCCTCAAGCTGGCAGCGACGGCTGAGGTGGTGATCCATAATCTCGCCCCGTCCGCAGCGCGCAAGCTGGGCGTCACGGCGGATGACTGCATGGCGGTGAACCCGACGATCATCCACGTCCACGTCAAGGGTTACACCCATGGTCCGCAGGCCGATGACCTGATGACCAACCCGATTGCCGAGGCGGCAACGGGCGCCATGGACGATCACCGCGTCGATGGCCGGCCGACGCGTTTCGGTCCGTCGTATCATGATCAGTTCGCCGGCACCTATGCCGTGATCCGCGTGCTGGCGGCGATGATGAACCCGCTTGCCACCGAGGATGAGCGCCGCATCGAGATCGGACTTTACGAGACCGGCCTGCATCTGGCCGCTCGCGATCTTGCTGGGATGCAGCTTAAAACGCAGTTGCTCGGCCGGCTGGAGAAAGAGGGCGGGGGCGAGTTTTCGATGCCGGGCTATGGCTCGTATCTGACCAGCGACGAACGCTGGGTCTATCTGCTGGTGTTGACCGATGTACATTGGGCAAAGCTCGCCAAGGCGCTTGACATGCCTGAGGCTGACGATGCCGGGCTGGCGAAGCTGCGTGACCGCAAGGCGCAGCGTGAACGCGTGGAAGCAGCAGTCCAGGCCGCTGTCGGCAAGCTGACCTTCGCCGAGGCCGAAGCACGGCTGAAGGCGGCGGGGTTGGGCTTCAACGAAGTCATGCCGCTTGAGCGCGTGCTGGAAGTGCCGCAGGCGCGGCAACCGGGCAAGCTGCGGGAACTCGATTTCCGGGGTCTGCACTTCGAAGTGCCTGAATTTCCCGGCCGGCGCGACATTGAACCCAACCTGCCACCCCCGGAAATCGGTGAGCACACGGTGGAATTGCTGCGCGAGCTTGGCTATTCGGACGCCGAAAGCACGGCCTTGCTGGAAGGCGGTGCGGCCAAGGCCTATGCGCCGGGCGACTTTGCCTGGGCGCCGGTGCGCCAAAAGGGGTAAGCAAAGCCGATGCAGTTCCGCACCAAGGAAGAACAGGTCGCCGACTACCTTCGTGAAGGCATCATCGCCGGCCGTT
>CAYZQP010000257.1:0-4987 GCA_964480545.1 uncultured Mesorhizobium sp.
TCGCCGCCGGCGATACGATAGGTCTGGAACAGCCCCATCTGCGCCCAGCGCAACCCGAACCCGTAGCGGATCACGTCGTCGATTTCCTGCGTCGTCGCCACGCCGTCATTGATCAGCCACAGCCCTTCACGCCAAACCGCTTCGAGCAGGCGGTCGGCGATGTGCCCATCGATCTCGGCGCGCACCACCAGCGGCTTCATGCCGAGCGTGGTCAGGAACGCGCTGGCCCGGTCGATGGCATCCTTCGACGTCGCCGTGCTTGGCACCAGTTCCACCACCGGCAGCAGGTAAACCGGGTTGAATGGATGCGCCACGAACAGGCGTTCGGGATGCGCCAGCCCCTCGATCATGGTCGAGGGCTTGAAGCCCGAGGTGGACGAGCCAATCAGCGCATCTGCTGGCGCGTGGCGGTCGATCTCGGCAAACACTTTCAGCTTGAGCTCCAGCCGCTCCGGCACACTCTCCTGAATGTAGCCTGCACCCTCCACAGCCTCGGCAATCGTCGGCACAAAACTCAGTTTGCCGCGCGACGGCAGCGGTACATCCGTCATCTTCGCGTAGGCGCGCGCCGCGTTGGACACGACCTCATTCACCAGTCTCTGCGCGTCCGGGTGCGGATCAAACACCGCCACGTCATGGCCGTTCAGCAGGAAGCGCGCGACCCAGCCGCCGCCGATGACCCCGCCGCCAATCGCTGCCGTTTTCATGGCTACCACCGCTTCCTTAGCTTCAGTTTCTCGCGCACCTGTTGCGGCCCGAGAATGTTCACGTTCATCGCCGACAGGATCGTCGCAGCGCGCTCGACCAGCTGGCCGTTGGTCGCCAGGACGCCCTTGGACAGGAACAGATTGTCCTCCAGGCCGACCCGCACATTGCCACCAGCCAGTGCGGCCATCGCCACATAAGGCAACTGGTTGCGGCCAATCGAGAAGGCCGAGAAGGTCCAGTCCTTCGGCATATTGTTGACCAGTGCCAGAAGCGTTGTCGGATCATCCGGCGCGCCATAAGGAATGCCCATACAGAGCTGAACCATGACCGGATCGTCGATCAGCCCCTCCTTCACGAGTTGTTTGGCCAGCACCAGATGACCGGCGTCGAACACTTCGATTTCAGGCTTCACGCCGGCGGCCTGAATGCGCCTGGCCATCGCCCGCAACATGCCCGGCGTGTTGGTCATCACATAGTCGGCCTCGGCAAAATTCATCGTGCCGCAGTCGAGTGTACAAATCTCCGGCAGCAGTTCCTCGACATGCACGAGCCGCTCGGTCGCGCCGACCATGTCAGTGCCCTTCGGGTCAAGCGGCAGCGGATTCTCGGCAGAGCCAAACACCATGTCGCCGCCCATGCCGGCGGTGAGGTTCAGCACCACGTCGACGCCGCTGTCGCGGACCCGCGCCACAACTTCGCGATAGAGCGCCGGGTCACGCGAGCCCTTGCCAGTTGCAGGGTCGCGCACGTGACAATGCGCAATCGCAGCGCCTGCCTTTGCCGATTCAATCGCGGCGTCTGCAATCTGCTTCGGGGTGACCGGAACCTTGTCGCTCTTGTCAGTCGTGCCGCCAGAGCCGGTTACGGCGCAGGTGATGAAGACATCGAAATTCATGATCAGCTCCTCCGAAGCGGCTTTACTATCCTCCCGCCCCAGGCGTAGAATTTTCCATAAACTGCCAATTTAATTGCCTGGATTGCCAAGCATGAAATACGCCTTTCTGGTGTTTGACGGCTTCTCCAACATGGTTCTGGCCAGCGCCATCGAGCCACTGCGCGCAGCGCGGGACATCTCGGGGCCGGGCAGCTTCTCATGGTCGGTCCTGTCGCTGACCGGCGCGCCCGTCACCAGCTCCAGCGGCCTTGTTTTGAACTGCGAGGGCCGCCTGCACGGCACCGAGCGGCTCGATGCGCTGTTCGTCATCGCAGGTTACGGCGCGCAGCGCCTGGCATCTCCCGCTGTCGTCAAAGCGCTGCAACTGGCGGCGCGGCGCAGTCCCGTCATGGCCGGTCTGGATTGCGGCGCCTGGCTGCTGGCCGAGGCCGGGCTGCTGCGCGGGCGGCGCGCCACCATCCACTGGCAGGACGTTGACAGACTGAACGAGGCGCATCTCGACATCACCGTGACGGCCGGCAGCTACGTCATCGACGGCAACCGCATGACCGCTGGTGACGCAGGAACCGTCATAAGCCTTATGCTCAAGTTGATCGGCGAGCGCGGCGGCGGCGCTCTGGCGCATGACGTGTCGACGCTGTTTGCATTCGGGGGGGCGACTGCGTCCAGACTTCCCGCAATACAGGAGCCGAAGCAGCGCGCAGCACCCCTGATGAGGGCTGTTGCGGAAATGCGTGCAAATCTGGAGCAGCCGCTCGAACTTCCTGAAATTGCCCAGGCGGCAGCAGTTTCGCCACGCACGCTCGCCCGCCTGTTTGGACGGGCTTTCAATGTCACCCCCGGGCAGTATTACCAGCAGTTGCGCCTCTCTGCGGCGCGTACACTCACGGAGGAGACCCCGCTCGGCGGCAGCGAGATTGCGGCGCGCACCGGCTTCTCATCGTCGGCAACGCTGTCTCGTGCCTTCTCAAACCATTTTGGCATGACCATTCGCGACGCGCGAAAGGCACGGCGCTGACCGAGGGCTGCGGCTGGAGTATAATTTTCCAATGGCATGCGAGAGGCTTTTGCGTGTATCGAAAGCCGCCTCACGAGACTTGTCATGCCAGTCAAACGCCCTGCCTTCACGCCGCTCATCGCAGCCCTTCCATCGACCGTCCCCTTTGTCGGACCGGAAGCGCAGGAGCGCGCGCGGGGACGCCTGTTCCATGCACGACTCGGCGCAAACGAGAGCAGCTTCGGCCCTGCGCCCTCGGTGATCGCGGCCATGCAAAACGCCGCCGACCAGATGTGGAAATACTGCGACCCGGACAATTACGACCTCAAGGCAGCGCTCGCCGCGCATTACAGCGTCGGCATCGACAACGTTGTTGTGGGTGAAGGGATCGATGGCGTGCTCGGTATCGCTTGCCGCCTTTTTATCGGCGAAGGCGAACCGGTGGTCACCTCGCTCGGTGCCTATCCGACCTTCAACTTTCATGTCGCCGGCTCGGGAGGGCGTCTGGTGCCGGTGCCGTTCAAGGACGATCATGAAGACCTCGACGGGCTCCTGAAAGCCGTCAAGCATGAGAAGGCGCGGCTGGTCTATCTCTCCAATCCGGACAATCCGATGGGCAGTTGGTGGGAGACACCGGATTTGCTTGCGTTCATCGACAAGCTGCCAGCAACGACGATGCTGCTGCTCGACGAGGCCTATGGCGAGACCGCGCCAGCCGCGGCACTGCCGCCACTGGACGTGAACCGTGCGAACGTTCTGCGTATCCGGACCTTCTCGAAGGCCTACGGGCTTGCCGGCATCCGCATCGGCTACGCAATCGGTGAGGCCGAAATGATCCGCGCGTTCGAAAAGGTGCGGAACCACTACGGTGTCAACAAGATGGGTCAGGTCGCGGCGCAGGCAGCGCTGGCGGATCAGGACTATCTCGCTTCGGTGGTCACGCGCGTCGCCACTGGACGCGAGCGCATTGCCTCAATCGCCCGCGAGAATGGCCTCACGCCGCTGCCATCAGCCACCAATTTTGTGACGATCGATTGCGGGGCTGATGGCGGCTTCGCGAAAAAGGTGCTGGACGAACTTCTGGCGCGCGACTGCTTCGTGCGCAAGCCGATGGCCCCGGTGCTTGACCGGTGCATCCGCATCAGCGTCGGTCTCGACCACGAACTGGACTTCTTTGCCGAGGAACTGCCCAAGGCGCTGGCTGCGGCGCGCCAATGAGCGCGTTCGCTCCGGCTGGCTGCCGGATAGAAGGCCACGCCATCGCCAGCGCGGACGGGATGATCTGCGATCATGCCGGCGATATGCCGGCAGCGTTGCGAAGCGACGTCGACTGGGATCGCTTTCAGGCTGCGCTCGATGCTGCTGCGGTGGTGGTTCTTGGGCGTGAGGGCCATGCCCGGCATCCAGCCAGGGGCAGACGCAGGCTGGTCTTTACGAGCGCGGCGTCGGGTGTCGATCCGGATCAGGATGACACTCTTACCACGCGTTTCAATCCGGATAGAGCGTCATTCGACGAAGCATGCCACTCGCTTGGCATCACAAGCGGCGTGATTGCTATCACCGGTGGCACGCGAGTCTTCGACTATTTTCGCGGCCAGTATGACAGTTTCGTTCTGGTCGAGACTAACGGCTTTGTGCTGCCAGGCGGGCGGCCCTGCTTTACCGGGCTGCATCCCCGCGAAGCACTCGCACGGGACGGCCTGTTTCCGGCGACTGTGGAACTCCTGGAGCCAGATCGCAACATAACATCGACGCTGTGGCGCAGACCTGGCTGACCTTTGCACGACATCTGCGCAGGCATGTTTCTGAAAGTTGTGATCAGAAACTTCGGAACCATGCCCGGGCATAGTCATTGACTGACAGGCGGGACCTGAGGGGCTTGCACTGAAAGGAAATGAAAATGTTCAGAACCACCATGCTCGCTGTTGCATTCAGCGCCTTCGCCGCAGGCGGGGCACTTGCACAGTCGGAGGCTCCATTGCCACAATCCGAAGCGCCGCTTCCGGTGATTGAACAGTCCGGCGCCCCGGTCGGCACCAGCCCGCGCGCTGCGGATGCAACAGCACCCGGCGTAGATGACATGTCGACGGCATCCATTCCGGAAGCCGCCCCGACCGGCACCGGAGATGAGTTCCAGAAGAATACGCAGAATTGCCGCGATGTAGAATCCAGCCGCGACAGCTTCTGCGAGGGCTTCAAGGCTTCCAACGGCCAGTAACATTAGCTGAATGACGATCAGGTGGCGGCGGGTGCTTGGCCCGCCGCCTTTTTGCGCCTACCGGATCGTGTCAGTGCCGACGGTTTACGCTGGCTGGCCTTCCGTCCAGGCTCAACGTTGTATCGCGCTGCGGGCGTTCGGCATCAACCTTGCCTTTGGCGATGACGCA
>CAYZQP010000257.1:4997-5438 GCA_964480545.1 uncultured Mesorhizobium sp.
GAGCGCCTTTGCGTCATCGCCAAAGGCGCTCGGCGCGCAGGCGGATCGCCTCGATGGGGTCGCCAGCATCGAGCACTACGAGGCTGGCAGTCCTGCCGACCGCCAGACCGAGATGGTCCAGACCCATGATGGCCGCGTTGACATTTGTCACCATTTCGAAGCAGCGGCGCATATCATCAGGCGACGACATTTGCGCGACGTGCAGCCCCATGAACGCTACGTCGAGCATGTCGGCGGTACCCAGCGAATACCAGGGGTCGAGCACGCAATCCTGGCCCCAGCCGACACGAATGCCGTGGGCCTGCATTTCCTTCACGCGCGTGAGGCCACGGCGCTTCGGGAAGGTGTCGTGGCGGCCCTGCAGCATGATGTTGATGAGCGGGTTGGGGATGGCCGAGACCTGCGCCTCGGCGATGAGCGGCAGCAGCTTCGAGACGTAAT
>CAYZQP010000258.1:0-5421 GCA_964480545.1 uncultured Mesorhizobium sp.
GGACACGATTCCGCCGCGGTGAATCAGCTATGGTGAGGCAATGTCGCTTTCCGATATTGCCTACCGGCCGTTCGAAAACCTGGTGCGTCCGCTGGATATCCCCTACGAGCCCATGCCGGGCAAGGGGCCGTTCACGCTGCTGATGCATTTCGTGGCCATGTTTCGTGGCCTGCTGGTGGCAATTACCATGCTGGCGATGCTGATCGAGGGCCTCAACCTCGTCGTCATCTGGGCGCTGGCCGAGGTTGTTGACGGCGTCACGGAAAAGGGCGCTTCGGCGTTTCTGGCGCAGGACTGGCGATTTCTGGTGATCGTGGGGCTTGCGAGCTTCCCGGTTCTGCCGATCCTGATTTTCCTGCTCAACACGTTGCAGTCGCAGAGCCTGGCGGTGTCGATGCCGGTGGTTATCCAGTGGCACGGACACAAGGCGGTCGAGCGGCAGGATCTTGCTTTCTTTCACGATCTGTTTGCCGGGCAGGTGGCTTCACGCCTCTCACAGGTCGCCAGCGCTGTGCAGAGCCAGATCATCATCGCATTTCGCAGCATCCCGTTCTTCGCGATGCGCTTCATAGGATCGATGCTTCTGCTCGGCGCAATCGCCTGGCAACTCGCGGTCCCGGTGTTCCTGTGGATCGTCGCCAATGTTGCGCTGGTGGTCTGGGCGGTGCCCAGGTTCTCGCAACAGGCGAAACGTTCGGCCAAGCGGCGGAGCCTGCTGTCCGGCAAGATCACCGATGTCTATGGCAATATCCAGATGGTCAAGCAGTTCGCTGCCGAAGACAGCGAGGCCGGCGCCTTGCGCAAGGCGTTTGACGAGAATGTGCGCGCGCAGCAGCTTGAGCGGCGATTGCATCTGACAACCGACATCGCGGTTGTTGTGCTGATTGCCGTCCTGTCCCTGTCCATTCTGGCCATCAGCTTTCGCGGCATGCTGACCGGTACAATCAGCATCGGCGAGTTTGTTGCGGCGGTCTACATCTCGCAGCGGCTCGGTGCCAATGCCCGCGAGTTTCTTGGCATCGGCCAGCAATTGTTCTCGGCGGTCGGGACGATCAGTGACGCGATGCCGGTGATGACGACCCCGCCGAGCATTGTCGATATGCCGGGTGCGCCTGACCTGAAGGTTACCGGCGGCGAGATTGTCTTCGATGATGTCAATTTTGCCTATCGCGAGAACCGCCAGGTGATTTCAGGCCTTTCGCTGACCATCGCGGCGGGCGAGAAGGTCGGGCTTGTCGGCCTGTCGGGCGCGGGCAAGACGACTTTGGTCAGCCTGCTGCTGCGATTCTACGACACTGCGTCGGGCACGATCCGCATTGACGGGCAGGACATACGAAGCGTCACGCAGACCAGCCTGAGAGCACAGATCGGTGTCATCTCGCAGGATGTCTCGTTGCTGCATCGTTCGGTGGGTGACAATATTCTCTACGGTCGCCCGGATGCCTCACGGGCCGAGATCGAGCAGGCGGCGCGCGCTGCCCAGGCCGATGAATTCATCGCCACACTGGAAGACAAGGAGGGTCGCAAAGGCTACGACGCTTTTGTGGGTGATCGTGGGATCAAGCTCTCGGGTGGCCAGCGGCAGCGCGTGGCAATCGCCCGGGTGCTGCTCAAGAATGCTCCGATCCTGGTGCTCGATGAGGCAACGTCAGCGCTCGACAGCGAGTCGGAGGCGGCGGTCCAGGAAAAGCTCGCCGACCTGATGCAGGGCAAGACAGTGCTGGCGATCGCGCATCGTCTGTCGACCATCTCGGAGATGGATCGCATCATTGTGATCGACTCTGGCAGGATTCTCGAATCCGGTACGCCCGACGAACTTCTGAAGCGCGACGGCCTCTATGCCCGGCTGTGGAAGCGCCAAACGGGCGGTTTCATCGCGACGACCCTCGATGATTGATGGGAAGTGATCCCCGCGCCCGGGAGACCGGCGCGGTCGGGGAAGGATCAGGGCGAATTCGCACTTGCGAAACCACGATGACGGGCGCAGCATGCACGTATGACTCGAAAGAAGCGGCTCATCGGGTTGCTCTCAAGCGTCGCGGCGGCGCTGGCCACCCCGTTATTGCCTGCGGCGGCCGCCGAGCCTGTTGATGTCGAGTTGATCCTGGCAGTCGACGTCTCGCTGTCCATGTCGCCCATGGAGCTCGAAATACAGCGGTCCGGATACGCCGCTGCATTGCGCGACAAGACGGTTATTGATGCGATACGCAGCGGAATGCATGGCCGCATCGCGGTGACCTATTTCGAATGGGCAGGCAACGCCACGCAACACGTCATTGTCCCCTGGACAATGATCGGGTCGGCAGAGGACGCCGAGGAGTTCACTGCGAAACTGACCGCCTCTCCGCACAACAGCGCGCGCCGAACGTCGATCTCGGCTGCGCTCGAGTTCGCGGAAGATCTGTTTGCAGAAAGCGGATTCAAGGGAATGAAGCGGGTGATTGATGTCTCCGGTGACGGGCCGAACAATCAGGGACCGCCCGTGGCTGACGTCCGTGACAAGCTGGTTGCGCAGGGGATTATCATCAACGGACTGCCTTTGATGACCAATGGTGGAGTTAACACCGGCTTCGATCTCGCTGACCTGGACGACTACTATAAAAACTGTGTCATCGGCGGGCCGGGCGCTTTCGTTATCCCGGTGAACGCATGGGAGCAGTTTCCCGAAGCGATCCGGCGCAAGCTTGTTTTGGAACTGGCGAGCAACGACCTTCTGCCGGTCGTCAAGGCGCAGTATACGGTTCCGGGCACCTCGCCGGGCGCAAACGCCCAGTCCGAGGGGCAGGCCGGTGGCATCGACTGCATGATCGGCGAGAAGCAATGGCGCAACCGATCCTACATGTGGGACATGCAGTAAGCCAATCTTAGGCCGTCCGGGCTATTGATTGCCCATGCAAAGTGATCAGACGTTTCGCTGGGGTATCGTTGGCACGGGCGGCATCGCGCGCCAGTTTGCCGATGACCTGAAGCTCGTGCCCGGAGCCAGGCTCGCTGCAGTCTGCTCGCGCAGCATCGACACTGCAAAGCGCTTTGCACCGGAGGCAAAGGCATTTGCTGATCTCGCAGACTTGCTGGCCAGCAATGAGGTCGACGGGATCTATCTGGCGACGCCCAACCACGTGCACGCGGCCCAGGCGCTGCAGTCGATCGCCGCTGGCAAACCGGTGCTGGTCGAGAAACCGGTAGCGACGACTTCCGCGGATGCCGAAGCCGTATTTTCGGCAGCCGCCGCGCGCAAGGTGTTTGCCATGGAAGCGATGTGGACGCGCTTTCTGCCCGCCGCGCAGAAGGCGAAACAGTTGCTGACTGATGGCGTGATAGGCGTTCCGCAGCGGGTCGAGGCAGACCTTGCATTCTTCCACGATCCGGTGACGGAGCCGCGCTTCTACCAGCCTGACGGCGGCGGGGCTGCGCTGGACCTCGGCGTTTATCCGCTGTCGCTGGCGATGTTTCTGCTTGGCGATCCGGAGAATGTTCACGGGCGCTGGACGCGCGGACAGGGGGGAGTGAATGTCAGCTGCGTTTTCGACCTCAAGATCGGAGGGGTACAGGCAACGCTGACGGCTGCGATTGACCGCACCGGTCACAACCAGTTCACCGTTTACGGGTCGAAGGGTGCCTTGCGCATCCACGCCAACTTCCTCAAGGCACAGCGCCTGACTGTGTACGGGCCCGCCATCGAGGGCGTGCCGTTCCTCGGAACCGGGCCTGCCGTTACCGGCAAGCTGGCGCGGGTGCTGGACCGGCTGCCGATTCCGGGGCGCAGAAACTACGATTTCGCTTTTTCAGGCAATGGCTTGCAGTTTGAAGCAGAAGCGTTTGCCCGCGCAGTCCGCGCCGGCGAGACAGCGTCCAGTGTCGCTACGCCGCAGCACAGCATTGCTGTACTGCAGGCCATCGAGACAGTGCTCAGCCAGCCACCGGCCAGCTGAATCCCGATTTTGGCCGGTAGGGCGCGAACTCGTGTCCGGCGTTGGACAGAACCAGCGCGACCTCTGTGATGTGGAGCGCAACATCGCCCGAGAAGAATGGCCGCTTGCCATCCCTGATGGCGCGCGCCTGGGCGGCAATGCCACCGCCGAAGTCAATCTTCGAGGGGAATGACGGGAGCTTTACGCTGGAATCCTGTCGCACCGGCAAATCCACACCTGGCTGCGGCTTGAACGGCAGCGCGCGACCCATTTTGCGCTCGAGGCGGTTGGCGACTTTCTCGACCTTGCGGCGCGCGTTGGTGCCGCGTTCGATACGAACGGGCGAGAAGTGATCCCAGAGATCGCGCACGGTGATCGTGCCGTCGGTGCCGAGAATGGTCAGGGACCGGTCTTTCGGCGCGGAGAGACCCGAAGTCAGGCGCGCCACCGGGCCGCTTTCGAATACGAGATTCCCGACGGAGTAGTCAGGACCAATCGGATGGCCGGGATCGCCCTTTTCGGGGAATGCAACGGTCGAGAAGGCGGACAGGGTTTTCACCGGGCCGAACAGCGACACCAGCCAGGACAGGGCGTAACCGGCGTGTTCCAGCGTGCAGCCGATCTCGAATTCGTGCTGACCTGGCCAGGGCGCGCCGGAGGCAGATTTCCACTCGCGCCAGCGCTCGCGAAACACCGCGCCATCTTCCATCTCGGCATAGATGAGCCGTGGCTGGCCGATCTCGCCGGTATTGAGGGCTTTTGCCACTGCCTCGTGGGCGGGGCTGAGCGCATTTGCGGGCGCGGCAGTCATCGTCAGACCGAGGCTGTCGGCAAGCTTCACGACTTCCTGCGCATGCGTGACGTCCATCGCCAGCGGCTTTTCGCAGTAGACGTGCTTGCCAGCCCTGAGCGCCGCGACGGAGACCTCATAATGGCTCTCGGGTGAAGTCAGGTTGGCGACGATGGTTACCGCCGGATCGGCCAGAACCTCGTCGAGCGAGCCATAGGCCTTGACCTTGTAGAAGTCAGAGAAGCGCTTGATGGCAGCCGGGTCGCGGTCGAAGGCACCGACCAGCTTCAACTCCGGATGGTTGGCCAGCGTCGTCACGTAATAGTCGGCGACGAAGCCGGTGCCCACGATTGCGATGCCTGTCATCAGCCTGTTCCTGCAGTACCCTTGCAGCACCGATACAGGCCAAGGCTTCAGGTCCGGTTAATCAGGCGGCGACGAGCTGCTTGCGGTCGGCCCGTTCCTGCTGCGGTGAGCGTGCGTAGAGCTCGCGGTAGCATTTCGAGAAATGCGACGCCGAGACGAAGCCGCAGGCGACCGCAACCTCGACGACCGGGAGCGAGGACTGGATCAGCAGATGGCGCGCCCGGTCGAGCCGGATCTCCAGATAATAGCGGGCAGGGGAGCGCCCCATCTCGACGCGGAACAGCCGCTCGATCTGCCGCCGCGAAAGGCCAACATGATCTGCGATATCGATCAGCGACAGCGGCTCGGCGAGAT
>CAYZQP010000259.1:0-345 GCA_964480545.1 uncultured Mesorhizobium sp.
CCGCACCCGATGTGCCAATGTTGACGTTGGCGATGCCGCAGTCGGACCCGTCAGCGGAGAGGAAGCGCTCGGCCTCCCGAACATCCAGCGTGAAGATCGAGGAAGAGAGGCCTGCAGCGACTGCATTGTGGTCGGCAATCACGGCGTCGAAGTCGGAATATTTCATCACATAGAGGATAGGGGCGAAGGTCTCCTCGAGAACGGGGCCTTCTTGCGCTGGCATTTCAACCAGGGCAGGGCGCACGTAATAGGCGCCGTCACCAGCCGCATTCACCCGCTCGCCGCCGGTCGCCTTGCCGCCATGGGCTTTGGCGTCAGCCAGCGCCTTTTGCATGCCGTCAAACG
>CAYZQP010000259.1:355-727 GCA_964480545.1 uncultured Mesorhizobium sp.
ACCCATCGCGCCAAAGGCGACGGCGCGCAGCGCCATGTCGAGATCAGCCGAAGGCGTGACGATGCCTGCATTGTTGCCGCCGAGCTCCAGGATCGCGCGGGCAAACCGTTTGGCCAGGCGTGGGCCAACCTCGCGGCCCATTCGGGTCGAGCCGGTGGCCGAAACCAGTGGCACCTTCGGATGATCGACAAGCGCCTCGCCGACGGTGCGGTCGCCATTGATCACCTGACTCAAATTCCTGGGTGCGTCGCCGAAGCGCTTGGCCGCCCTGTCAAAAATGGCCTGACAGGCGAGCGCCGTCAGTGGCGTCTTCTCCGACGGTTTCCACACCACGGCGTTGCCGCAGACCAGCGCCAGCGCCGCATTCCACGA
>CAYZQP010000259.1:737-5397 GCA_964480545.1 uncultured Mesorhizobium sp.
CATCATGCGATGTCCGGGACGCTCGGTGGCGATGGTCAGGCCGTAAAGCTGGCGCGAAAGGCCAACGGCGAAATCGCAGATGTCGATCATCTCCTGCACTTCGCCGAGTCCTTCGGACGGGATTTTGCCGGCCTCAATCGACACCAGCCGCCCGAGATCAGCCTTGGAAGCGCGCAGCTCCTCTCCGAGCAACCGCACCAACTCGCCACGGCGTGGGGCAGGGACCAGCCGCCATTTCAGGAAGGCGGCGTGCCCCGCTTCAATAGCCTTTCCCGCACCAGCCGCCGTGACAACCTTCACATCCGCCGTTTTCTCGCCCGTGACAGGAGAATAAGCCGCCATGCCGCCCTTGGCGGCAAAGGCGCTGTCCGGCACACCGAGCTTCTTCAGGAGTTTTTGGGTTTCCCTTGCGATGGACATGGCGGCTCCTCGAATTTGTTGTGCCTATGGAGTAGCAACCGCCCGGACGTTTCACAATTGACCGTGTGCAGGATAGCATTGGCGCAGGAGGCAATGATGACCGACAAAGATGGCTTGCTGGATCGCGCAGACAAGGTGGCGAGCCGCGCAGACTTCGTAGCCTTCATCAGGGCCGTAGCGGAAGCCTATGCTAATCGGGATCGTGACGACCCTAGTGACTGGGTCAACACCGGTGTCGACACGTTTCTGGAGTGCGGTTCCGCATGGGGCGAAGCATGGGAGGGGCGAGACGACGGCCCGTTCACAGACGACAATCCGTGGCGGCAGGCAGCTAGAATCATCTACGCCGGGCGGTATTACGAGTAGAACTTTCCTTGATTGCGCTCTTCGGCGTGCTAATCGGGCCGCCATGAAGCGTTTTGTTGATCTGGTGTTCTCTCGCCATGAGCCAGTCCGCGGTGTTGGCGAGCACGCCAAATCTGCCATTGGCGCGACCCTTGGTATCCTGCTGGTAGCAGCGCTTGGCGCGGCAATCGAAATGCCGTTGCTGACGGCACCGCTGGGGGCAACCGCAGTATTGGTGTTCGGCTATCCCGGGGCTGGCCTGGCTCAGCCGGTGAACGTCATGGGTGCCTACCTCCTTGCAACGATCGTGGGCGTTGCAGCCGCGCATTTTCTCCCGGCGGAACTCTGGGTGGTTGCACCGGTCGTCGGGCTCAGCCTGTTCCTGATGCAGACACTTCGCGTCACGCATCCACCGGCGGGCGCAATACCAATTGTCGCTCTCTCCGCGCCGCAGAACAGCATCCTGCTGTTTACGACGCTGCTGGTCGGCTGTCTGGCGATGCTGGTACTCGCCATCCTGTTCCATCGCCTTCCGCCGTCGCGGCGCTATCCGGCCCCGCACCCGAGCATTCCTGTCCAGACACCGCCCGGCCCGGACGAGTAGGTCGACGGCGAATAAATCGCATATGATGTCGGAACCTTGATCGCTCCATCGTCCTTGGGGATATGTACCCAAAAGGAGAGACGTATGTCCTATGTCGATGGATTTGTGATGCCGGTGCCGAAGGCGGAGTTCGAGACGTATCGCAAGAACGCCGAACTCGCGAAAACGGTCTGGCTTGACCACGGCGCCCTGTCTTACGTCGAGGCGCGAGACGATGATGTGCCGGACGGAGAGATCACGTCATTTCCGATGGCGGTGAAAAAGGAAGAGGGCGACATCATCATCTTCTCCTGGGCAACCTACAAGTCGCGCGCGCATCGCGACGAGGTCATGAAGAAAGTGATGGCCGACCCGCGCATGCAGGAGGGGATGCAGAACATTCCGGCCTATATGAAGCGGATGATCTACGGTGGCTTCGAGGTTTTCATAGAGGCTTGAGAACGGCCTTGATCTCCAACGGGTTTCAGGGTCTTTGTGGAGGCCGGAATCGCGGGAGGATCGATGAAACTTGCAAGCCTGAAAAACGGGTCCCGTGACGGACAACTGGTCGTTGTCTCGCGAGACCTGACACGGTACACCGACGCGTCTTTTCTGGTCCCCACATTGCAGGCGGCGCTCGACAACTGGGCGCGTGTTTCTCCGCATCTTTCTGCGATGGCCGAGAGCCTCGAAGTCGGCTCGGTGCCCTCGCTTCGCTTCCATGAGCATGATGCTGAAAGCCCGCTGCCGCGCGCCTATCAGTGGGCTGACGGCTCGGCCTACGTCAATCACGTCGAACTGGTGCGCAAAGCCCGCAAGGCCGAGATGCCTGGCAGCTTCTGGACTGACCCGCTGATGTATCAGGGCGGCTCGGACAGCTTCCTCGGGCCAAGAGACCCGATCCTGATGGCAGATGAGGCCTACGGTATCGACATGGAGGGCGAGGTCGCGGTGATCGTGGATGACGTGCCGATGGGCGCGACGGTCGAGCAGGCGCGCGATGCGATCCGGCTGATTATGCTGGTCAACGATGTCTCGTTGCGCAACCTGATCCCTGACGAGTTGGCAAAAGGTTTTGGCTTCTTCCAGTCCAAGCCGTCTTCGGCCTTCTCACCGGTCGCGGTGACGCCGGATGAACTTGGCGATACCTGGGACGGCAAGGTGCACCTGCCGCTGCTGGTCGAATTGAATGGCAAGCCATTCGGAAAGGCCAATGCGGGCATCGACATGACCTTCGATTTTGCCACGCTGGTAGCTCATGCGGCGAAAACCCGTCCGCTTTCGGCCGGCGCAATCATTGGCTCCGGCACGGTGTCGAACAAGCTGGATGGCGGGCCGGGCAAACCGGTGGCTGACGGTGGCGCCGGCTATAGCTGCATTGCAGAGATCCGTATGATCGAGACCATCGAAAGCGGCGGCCCGAAGACGCCCTACCTGAAATTCGGCGACACAGTGCGCATCGAGATGAAGGACAAGGCTGGCCACTCGATTTTTGGTGCAATCGAGCAGAAAGTTGAAACTGCCTGATCCGGGAGTGGTTGAGATGAAACGTCTGCTGCTTGGACTGTCATTTGTACTCGCTCTCTCTGTCGGGAGTGCTGCACAGGAGGCGGAGCGAACGGCTCTTGCCGAGCAATACATGGCGCTGCCTGCGATGCAGACCATGCTGGATCAGGTTCTTGGTCCGGGCTTTATCGAACCGATGCTTGCCTCTATGGGCGGTGTGGCGGCTATGCCGCAGAAGCGCGAGCGGGCCGTCGCTATTGTGACCGAGGAACTTGCCAGGGTGCGGCCAGGTATGGTCAAGGCGATGACAGTGTCGGCGGCCGAGGTTTACTCGGAAGCCGAGCTTAAGGCGCTGATCGCCTTCAACAGCACACCCGAAGCGGTGGCCATCAATGCCAAGCTGAACGCGTTCAACCAGGCGTATCTCTCGCGCTTTTCGCCCGAAATGACTGCGATGCAGCAGCGTATCCTGACGCGCGCCAATGCGGAGCTGAAATAGCTGATGGAAGGCGGCTCCTGGTTCTATATCTTTTCAGGCCTCTGGGGACTGGCGATGATTGCCGTGTTCATTCAGGCGATCCGCCTGAGCTACAAGATCGAGCGCCGCTCGCCGGAACTGGAAAACAGGAGCGGCCTGCCGATGCGGGCACAGATTTTCCACACGGTGACAAACTGGAAAGTCGCGCGTGACCCGGAAACGCAGGAGCTGCGCCGCCGCATGAACACGCTGTTGCTGGTCAACCTCGCCGGCTTCGCGGTGATGTGGGCCGCGGTCAGCTGGGTGAAGGGTTAGTGTGGTGAGGCGCGCCACGTGTGTCCTGATATTTTTGCTTTCACTGCTCGCATTTACACAGCCGGTGTCAGCTGATCGCGCGGCCGATCTGGAGCGTCTGCTGGCTTTGCCGGCCACACAGCCTCTGATCGGCAGGCTGGTGGACAGCTTTGTGGAGCGCGCTCTCTTGGAAGCCACCAACAATCAATCGCCGAGCGAAATGCAGCTCGCACGTGCGAATGCTTTGGCTGAGACAGAGCGTCCGGCTATCACGCAGGCCGTCAAGAATGCGGTGGCAGACCAACTGATGCGCCGGCGGCCCGGGTCTGTCGCCGCAATGCTTGCCTTTGCCCAATCGTCGGTTGGTGCAGGTGCGATGGCGCGCTACCAGAAAGCCACACCGTTTGAAGCGGTGCTTGAGGGGAGGGTCCCCGACCCAACGTCCATCGAACCTGTTGTGCGTGCCGTCGCCCAGGATCTCGCGAGCTTGCCGAATGTCGAAGATGCGTTTGCCAAGGTCGACACTGACAGGCTGAGTAACGCTTCGCCTGAGGAGCTTCTGGCGGCGATTCAGGGAAGCGTTCAGGAGCCGGAGGCGATGCTCTCTCCCTACGTAGACGGGCTGGCGCGTACGCACACGATAGAGGAACTCTCCGCACTCGCGCGCCTGTTTGAGGGTCAGCAGGGCGACCGGGGCTTCCCTGTCTCAATCCTCGAACTTCCGCGTCAGGTGGACCAGATGCTGTTTCGTGACGAGCTCGTGCTGGCCAAGAAGATCAAAGAGATGTTCTAGGTCGTACTGCGTGAGCCGACCTCAAGCCGCGTTGATCACTCCGCGCTGGATCTGGTCCTCTTCGATCGACTCGAACAGGGCGCGGAAATTGCCCTCGCCAAAGCCTTCGTCCCCCTTGCGCTGGATGAACTCGAAGAAGATCGGGCCGATCACCGTCTTGGAGAAAATCTGCAGCAGGATTTTGGTCATGCCGCCATCGACCACGCCTTCGCCGTCGATCAGGATGCCGTGCTTCATCATC
>CAYZQP010000260.1:0-2372 GCA_964480545.1 uncultured Mesorhizobium sp.
GGACTGGGATCATGCCGCGCGGCGCGTCATGAGCCCCCCGTTCCGCAACAAGGCGCATCAGGATTCGCTATGGGCCGGGCTGTCGGCCGGTTCGCTGCAATGCGTGGCGACGGACCATTGCTCCTTCACCACCGAGCAGAAGCGCAATGGCATCGGCAACTTTACGCAGATTCCCAATGGTACGGGCGGGCTTGAAGACCGGCTCCCCGTTCTGTGGACGATGGGTGTGAACACCGGCCGCCTGACGCCGAACGAGTTTGTCGCAGTGACCTCCACCAACATCGCCAAGATACTCAACATGTACCCGAAGAAGGGGGCGATCGTTGAGGGCGCAGACGCTGACGTGATCGTCTGGGACCCGAAGGCAAGCAAGAAGATTTCGGCCAAGAAGCAACAGTCGGTGATTGACTACAATGTGTTCGAGGGCGTCGAGGTGACTGGCCTGCCGAAATACGTCTTTGCGCGCGGCGAGATCGCGGTGGATAACGGCAAGGTGCAGGCGAAGCCCGGCCATGGCGAATTTGTTTCGCGCGAACCCGGAATGGCTGTGAACAAGGCGCTCTCGACGTGGAAGGAACTGACTGCGCCGCGTAAGGTCGAACGCACTGGCATACCGGCGAGCGGGGTTTGATGCGGAAGCGGATTTTTTTGGCACTGGTAGCGACGGCGCTCTGCAGCCCGGCCATGGCGCAATCCATCGACCTCAAAAAGGTTTGGGGTGACAGGAATGGCTGCATCAACAGGAACGGTCAGGAGCAGGCATTCGACAAGATGCTGCTCCTGAAAGAGAACAATCTGGTGATGGCCTACAGCGTCTGTGCGATCAGCAAGACCGCCACAGGCAAGGGCGGCTCGCTGACACTGCAGACGCGGTGTGATGCCGAGGGCGAAGAGTCGGATGCCACATTTATCGTGCGTCCCGCCAGGAAGAAGGGCAGCTTTCTGGTGACTGATGAAAGCGGCAATCAGCTTGGACAGATCAGCCGTTGCCGATGAGATTGGGGTTAGTATGAGATTCTGGAAATCGATAATTGCCGTTATCGCCGCGTTGGCTTTGAACCTGGGGATCGCAGGCACTTCACTCGCCGTCGAGCCAGAGCAGATCGTGCAGCGCCTCTACGATCAGCGGCCGCACACGGACCTTCCGCCTGGTGGCCCGGAAATCTGGATGGAGCATCTGCAGGAGCTCTGGGCCAGGGAGAAAGCGCGTGAGGTCAAGGCACTCGATATCGACTTCATGACTGCGGACAAAACCGGCGCATACAGTGATCTCAAGGTTGAGGTGACGATCAGCAGCGATGCGGAGCGGCGGGTGGGCGCCACGCTGAAAAACGGTTCGGGTGACACCGTCACAATCGATTACGGTTTTGTGCAGGGAGATGGTGGCACGTGGCAGATTGCCGAGGTGTTGCGCGAGGATCAGGGCTGGTATCTGTCGGAAGCGCTGGGGAAGGGCGAGTGAGTCCAACAGCCCGCGACACAAACCAACCGGGGCGTATCCGCTCCAGTTAGAGAAATGGAATTCGCCAGCCATATGCCAGCCGCTACAGTCATCGAAGCCCGCGATCTGAACCTCGTCTTCCAGACGGCGGACAGTCCGGTTCACGCGCTGAAGGATGTGAACCTGACCATCGGCAAAGGCGAGTTCGTGTCGTTCATCGGCCCGTCAGGTTGCGGCAAGACCACCTTCCTGCGCGCCATTGCCGACCTCGAAAAGCCGACCTCCGGGACGCTGACCGTCAATGGTATGACACCGCAGCAGGCGCGTGAGGCGCGTGCTTATGGCTATGTGTTTCAGGCGGCGGCGCTGCTGCCCTGGCGCACCATCGACAAGAACATCGCGCTCCCGCTGGAGATCATGGGGGTAGCGGCGGCGGATCAGGCTGAGCGCATCAAGCGCACGCTGGATCTGGTCAACCTCACCGGCTTTGAGAAGAAGTATCCCTGGCAGTTGTCGGGCGGCATGCAGCAGCGCGCCTCGATTGCGCGTGCACTGGCCTTCGATGCTGACCTGCTCTTGATGGACGAGCCGTTTGGCGCGCTGGACGAGATCGTGCGCGATCACCTGAACCAGCAGTTGCTCGAGCTATGGGAGCGGACCAACAAGACGATCTGCTTCGTCACGCACTCGATCCCCGAGGCGGTTTACCTCTCGACCAGGATCGTCGTGATGTCGCCCCGGCCTGGCCGGGTGACGGATATCATCGAGTCGACGCTCCCCCGCGCCCGGCCGTTGGAAATCCGCGAGACGCCGGAGTTTCTGGAAATCGCACACCGGGTGCGCGAGGGGCTGAAGGCGGGGCACAGCTATGATCAATAAGCCTCGCCCTTACCCGAACAGGGAGGCCGCGCCATGACCCGGCACTCCTTCC
>CAYZQP010000260.1:2382-5358 GCA_964480545.1 uncultured Mesorhizobium sp.
CTATGATGAGTAGCGATCTTGGCTCCCCTCCTCGCCCCTGCGTAGCGGGGGAGAGGTGGCGCGCGCAGCGCGACGGTGAGGGGGCATTTGCCTCATTGCCTAACGCCCCCTCACCGCTTCGCTTCGCTCAGCACCTCTCCCCCGCTACGCAGGGGCGAGGAGGGGAGCCAAGATGACCGCGTTTCGTTCCTCGCTCATACCTGTCGCGACTATTCTCGCGATCATTGTGGCGCTTTGGTATATCGGTGCGGTGGCGCTGAATGCGCCGTTCCAGCGCGATCTGGACCGGCGTGACAACGTGCTGACCAGCACAGTCGAGTTCATCGGGCGCACGTTGGCGCAGCCGAAGCCGATCCTGCCGGCACCGCATCAGGTCGCGGCCAATGTTTATGAGAACACGGTCGGGCGGCGTATCACCTCGAACCGCAGTCTGATCTACCATTCCGGCGTAACGCTCGGCTCGACCCTGCTGGGCTTCGCCTTTGGCACGCTGCTTGGCATTCTGATCGCGGTTGGCATCGTGCACCTGCCAGCGCTCGACAAGAGCCTGATGCCGTGGATCATTGCCTCGCAGACGATCCCGATCCTGGCGATTGCGCCGATGGTGATCGTGGTGTTGGGGGCAATCGGCATAACCGGTATCGTGCCCAAGGCGTTGATCTCGACCTACCTTTCCTTCTTCCCGGTTGCGGTTGGCATGGTGAAAGGGCTGCGCTCGCCGGACCTGATGCATCTCGACCTGATGCATACCTATAATGCCAGCAAGGGCCAGACCTTCTGGAAGCTGCGCGCGCCGGCCTCGGTGCCTTATCTTTTTACTTCGATGAAGGTGGCGATTGCTGCCAGTCTCGTCGGCGCTATCGTGGCCGAGCTTCCGACCGGGGCGGTCGCGGGCATCGGCTCGCGGCTGCTCACGGCATCTTACTATTCCAACACGATTGACGTGTGGGCGGCACTCGTGGCGGGCTCGGTGATCGCGCTGCTGCTTGTGTGGGCCGTGGGATTTGCCGGCGCGCTTGTTGAGCGGCGGATGGGGGCTCGACCGGCATGAGTGCGATCCAGTCGACCCCCACTCCGGTTTGCTGCGCAAACCACCTCTCCCCCGATTGTGGGGGGAGAGGAAAGGAGCGAACTGGCGAGCCTTTGCTCCCTTCCTCTCCCTCCGGAGGGGGGAGAGGTGGACCGGCGAAGCCGGGACGGAGTGGGGGAAGCAGGCCTGCGGATCAGGATCTCCACTCATGAGTGCCTGGTTCAAACCCTCGTGGCAGGCATTTCTGGCGCTGCTGCTGACCATCGTTGCAGGGCTGTTGCCAGCCATGACCAGTGCCGAGCTTCAGGCGTTGGCCAACCCGACGGCCTCCATCGAATATCCCTATATTGGAAGCCCGATCCGGCTGATCCTGATTGCGGTCGCGGTGCTGTCGATGGTGAGGCTCGGGCCGTGGGCCGAGGCCGCGGTGCTGTTTGTCGCCGCGCATCTCGGAGTGTGGCTGCTCATCACCGGGATTGCCGGGTTTGCAGGCACCGCGCTGGCACCCTTCTACATGCTTCTGGCTGCCTGCTGGCTGTTGGCCTGGCGCTGCGTCACGGTGCTGTCGTCGATCAACCCGGCATCGCCGATCCTTGCGCGCGCCTTGAGCCTCGCAATCCCGGCGATCTTCGGCATCTGGATCCTGATCCTGTGGGAAGCAATTGTGCGCGGTGCGGGCATCCCGTTCATTCTGTTGCCGCCGCCCTCGGCGGTGTGGGCGCGCATCCTCGCCTCGACCGCGATCCTGTGGGCCGACGTCACGCAGACAATCTTCAAGGCGGTGCTCGTTGGCTACATCATCGGATGCGCGGCCGGCTTTGCCACGGCCATCCTCGCCGACCGGTTTGACTTCCTTCGACGTGGTCTGATCCCCATCGGCAATATGGTCTCGGCCCTGCCGATCATCGGCGTTGCGCCCATCATGGTGCTGTGGTTCGGCTTCGACTGGCCGTCCAAGGCGGCGGTGGTCATCATCATGACCTTCTTCCCGATGCTGGTGAATACGGTTGCCGGTCTGGCAGCGGCGGGGCACATGGAGCGCGACCTGATGCGCACCTATGCGTCGAGCTACTGGCAGACGCTGACCAAGCTGCGGCTGCCTGCGGCAGCACCCTTCATCTTCAATGCACTGAAGATCAATTCCACGCTGGCGCTGATCGGCGCGATCATCGCCGAGTTCTTCGGCACGCCGATCGTTGGCATGGGTTTCCGCATTTCGTCCGAGATGGGCAAAATGAATGTCGACATGGTCTGGGCCGAAATCGCTGTTGCAGCGCTTGCCGGTTCGGTCTTCTATGGCGTCATAGCGCTGATCGAGAGAGCAGCGACGTTCTGGCACCCCTCCATGCGGAGGCGTTCGGTGTAAAGCCAGAAGAATAAGAAAATGAATCAAACCAGAGGGTCAAACACATGAAAAAACGTACAATTTCCATGCTGGCCGCAGCAGCGTTCTCGCTGTCTTCGTACAGCGCCATGGCGGCCGATGCCGTCACACTGCAGCTGAAGTGGGTCACGCAGGCACAGTTTGCCGGTTACTACGTCGCCAAGGAGAAGGGCTTTTACACCGAGGAAGGCCTCGACGTGACGATCAAGCCGGGCGGGCCGGATATCGCGCCCGAGCAGGTGATCGCCGGTGGCGGCGCTGATGTCATCGTTACCTGGATGGCGGCGGCGCTCGCAGCGCGCGACAAAGGCGTGAACCTTGTCAACATCGCGCAGCCGTTCAAGAAGGCCGGCATGCAGCTGGTTTGCCCGAAGGATGGCCCGGTGAAAACCGAAGCCGATTTCAAGGGCAAGACACTTGGTGTCTGGTTCTTCGGCAACGAGTACCCGTTCTATGCCTGGATGAACAAGATCGGCCTGCCAACCGAGGGCGGCGCTGATGGCGTGAACGTCCTGAAGCAGTCGTTTGACGTGCAGCCCTACATCCAGAAGCAGGCCGACTG
>CAYZQP010000261.1:0-3392 GCA_964480545.1 uncultured Mesorhizobium sp.
CCATGGAAACCAGCTTGATTTCAAAGACAGTCGCTGTCCCCTGAGCCAACTCGCCAGTCCTCGCAATCCTCATCATCGTTGCCTGCCAGTGCGCAGGACGTGCGATGGCTGTTGACGATCTCCGCGCGCCGCATCTCCGGCATGGCAATGGCCACACTTGCGGCATATATCGGGACATGGTCACGCGACTCTATACCCATCCGATCTATCTTGAGCACCTCACGCCAGCCGGGCATCCCGAGCGGCCGGACCGCCTGCGCGCGGTCGAGAAGGTGCTGGAAGACGACGTATTCGCCGATCTCGACCGCAAGCAATCGCCCTATGGTGACGAGCAGACGATCCTCTATTGCCACCCCGAGCCGCATGTCGAGAAAGTGCGCAAGACGATCCCCGAGGAGGGCATGCGGCAGGTCGATTCCGACACGCATGTGAGCCCGAAGAGCTGGGATGCTGCGCTCACCGCCATTGGCGCGGCGAACGCAGCCGTGGATGACGTGTTCGCCGGCAAGGTCGACAATGTGTTTGTCGCCGCCCGCCCGCCCGGCCATCACGCCGAGAAGGTGACGGCGATGGGTTTTTGCCTGTTCAACCAGGCTGCCATTGCTGCCCGCTATGCGCAGAAAAAGCATGGCGTCGAGCGTGTCGCGATCATGGACTGGGACGTGCATCACGGCAACGGCACGCAGGACATTTTCTGGGACGACCCGAGCGTGCAATATCTCTCGACGCACCAGATGCCACTTTATCCGGGCACCGGTGCAAAAGAGGAAACTGGCGCGGGCAATATCGTCAACGCGCCGTTGTCGGCCGATACCGGCTCCGACCTGTTCCGCGACGCCTTCCGCTCCAAGGTGCTGCCGGCGCTGGACAATTTCCGGCCCGACCTGATCATCATTTCCGCCGGCTTTGACGCACATCATCGCGACCCGCTGGCGCAGATCAATCTGGTTGAGGAAGATTTCGATTGGGCGACCGGCCAACTGCTCGATCGCGCCTCGCGCTATTCCAACAACCGCCTCGTCAGCCTGCTCGAAGGCGGTTACGACCTGCAGGGTCTGGCCTATTCGGTCGGCGCGCATGTCAAACGTTTGATGAAGGGATGACCATGACCGACCAACCGAACGCCGATATCCCCGGCATGAGCTTTGAGCAATCGCTGGCAGCGCTGGAAAAGATCGTTGACGATCTGGAGCGCGGCGAGGTTCCGCTGGAACAGTCGATCCGCATCTATGAGCGCGGCGAGGCGCTGAAGGCGCATTGCGCGAAGTTGCTCAAGGCGGCCGAAGACAAGGTCGAGAAGATCAAGCTGTCGCGCGAGGGACGGCCTGTCGGCGTCGAGCCACTGGACGGTGAGTGAGATGCCACGCTGGGCGGTGATCTTGACGACACGCCCGCGATGCTGGCGATCCGGCGCGAGCGCGAGCCCGTTCTTGTGTAGCCACCTCCCGTAGGCTATATTAGCCCGACTTAGCCAGGTTATTCATCATGACCATCGTAAACATGCATGAGGCGAAATCCTCGCTTTCGAAGCTGGTCGAAGCCGTGGAAAGTGGCGATGCCGCTGAAATCATCATTGCCCGCAACGGCAAACCGGCCGCGCGTCTTGTGCCGATCAACAGCCGCAAGGGTGGCGTGATCCTGGGTACGCTGGATGGCAAGTATCCGCCAATGTCGCTGGAAGAATTCAACTCCACTGACGCCGAAATTCAGGCCATGTTCGAGGCATCCGAGATTGAACCTTCTCGCTGATACGCATGTCGCGATCTGGGCGCTGACCTCCCCGGACGTCTTGCCTGAGCGCATACGCGCTTTGCTCGAAGACACCGAAAACGTGGTCTACATCTCGCCCGTGTCGATCTGGGAGATATCAATCAAGTATCGCCTGGGGCGGAAGGATGGGCCGCCGTTTCCTGGCCGGTACGCCTTGCAGCATTTGCTCGAAGCGGGCTGGCGGGTTCTCAATGTCACCGACCAGCACGCCTGCGCCGTCGACGATTTGCCGCTCCTCCATGGCGACCCGTTCGACCGGCTGCTGGTTGCGCAGGCGCTGTCAGAGCCGATGCGACTTGTCTCTGCCGACAAGCAACTCGCGGCCTACAGCGATACGGTGATCACGTGGTGAGCGATATCAAGCGGCTGGTCTCCGAAGGGCGCAATCCGAACACGCTGGACATTGATGCGCTGCCGACGCTGGAGATGGTTCAGCGCATCAACGCCGAGGATCAGCTGGTGGCGCTCGCGGTGCAAAAAGTGCTGCCGGAAATTGCCCGGGCGGTTGATCGCATCGCTGATGGTTTCCGCCGCGGCGGGCGGCTGATCTATGTCGGGGCCGGCACCAGCGGGCGACTCGGCATTCTCGACGCCTCCGAATGCCCGCCGACCTATGGCGTGCCTGACGGCATGGTCATCGGCCTGATTGCCGGGGGCGAGGATGCTGTCATCCACTCGGTCGAGGGTGCGGAGGACGATGCAGCGCAGGGCGCGGCGGATGTGGCGGCGCTCGACCTGACATCAGCCGACGTGGTGGTCGGCATCGCGGCCTCGGGCCGCACGCCCTATGTGGTCGGTGCGCTGCAGACAGCGCGACGGGCAGGTGCAGCCACCGTTGCCGTCGCGTGCAATCCGGGATCGGCCATCGCCACTGCTGCCGACATCGCCATCGAGCCCGTCGTCGGCCCGGAAGCGGTCACCGGCTCGACCCGCATGAAGGCGGGTACGGCGCAGAAGATGGTGCTCAACATGCTCTCGACCGGGGCGATGATCCGCATCGGCAAGACGTTCGGCAACCTTATGGTTGACCTGCATCCGAACAACGACAAGCTGCGGGAGCGCGCCGCAGGTATGGTCGTGGAGATCGCAGGCTGCACGCCAGAGCAGGCGCGCACGGCGCTGGCTGGCGCAGGCTACGACGTCAAACTGGCGGTGATGATGGCTGCGCTCGGGCTCGATGCCGAGACTGCACGCAGCCGCCTGGAGCGTGCCGGCGGTGTGCTTCGCCAGGCGATCTCTGAGTAATTGGCGCTGGCGGTCCGCCAATCCCCTGTGCTAATCTGGTAGGACCAGATGCGAAACTCAGGGAGGAGTTGGCAATGCCCGGCAAGAAAATTCTGATGCTGACCGGTGATTTCACCGAGGAATACGAGGTGTTTGTCTACCATCAGGGGATGGAGGCGGTCGGCCACACCGTGCATATCGTGTGCCCGGACAAGAAGGCCGGCGATATTCTGACCACATCGCTGCACGATTTCGAGGGCCACCAGACCTATACCGAGAAGCTCGGCCACTACCACACGATCAACAAGACGTTTTCCGAGATCCGGCTGGACGACTACGATGCCGTCTACTGCGCCGGCGGGCGCGGACCGGAATACATCCGTACCGACAAGCGCGTG
>CAYZQP010000261.1:3402-5344 GCA_964480545.1 uncultured Mesorhizobium sp.
GTCCGCCACTTCCACGAGACCGGCAAGCCGATCTTCACCATCTGTCACGGCGTGCAGATCCTGATTGCCGTTGACGGTGTGGTGAAAGGCAAGCGGGTTGGTGCGCTGGGTGCCTGCGAGCCGGAAGTGCGACTGGCCGGCGGCACCTATGTCGACCTCTCACCGACCGAGGCGCTGGTCGACGGCAACATGGTTTCGGCCAAGGGCTGGACTGCGCTGGCTGCCTTCATGCGCGAGTGCAACAAGGTGCTGGGCGTCGAGATCGTGCATCACGACACCGGTCCGAGCGCCATCGCGGCGGAGTAGGTTCATCGGGCGATGCGCGCGCCGGCGCTTCGCGATCAGGTGTCGGCGCGGGTGGTGTTCGGGCCAAAGCCCCATTGCCCCACCGCCTTGTCCTTCAACTCGCGGAACTGCGCCGAGGCGTCGGACAGTCTCGCGTCCCACTGCGGGTCGGGGGTCTGGCCCTCGGTCACCTTGAAATAGACCTGCATCAGCGAGGCGATGGCGAAGGGCTCTATGAAGACCAGGACAAACACGATGGTCGTGCCAATGGCGACGGCCATCGACCAGCCCGCCATGTGGCCCGGCATGTAGTAAAGAAGCGCTCCGGCCGGAGCGATCGCGAAGATAAAGAAGGCGATGGCAATCGCCCAGATGAAAACGGCGAGCCAGAAGGCGTTCTTCAGGATGGTCTTGCCGTTTTGCGCATAGAGCACCAGGCCGCGCCGGGAGGTCTCCCACGGCTCATTGACGCCGGAGCGGATGTTCCAGGCGAGGATTACCTCGTCGGCATAGGTCAGCGACAGGCTGACCACCATGTTGATGAAGTCGAAAATGATCTTCAGGCCGGGGATCGGGATCATCGCATTCAGCCCGCGGAAGATGCCGCTGATGACCCGCAGCACGCCCTTGATCAACTGGTCGAGCACGAACAGCGTGCTGGCCTCGGCGAAGCGCTCGGTCACCACCTTGCGGCCATGCTCGATCTGGCCGAACGCGCCAGGCACCGGACGCCCGTCCATGAGTTCGACGAACACCGCCACATGGCCGGCTTTCACAATGTAGAGGATGTACTGCGAGACCAGCCGGAACAGGTACATGCCGATGCCGAAGCCGACAGCGCCGCCACCCAGCGTGCCGATGAACGCATCATCGGAGAAGATGAAGCCGAGGCCATAACCGACGCCGGCACCGGTGCCGATCAGCAGCAGGTAACAGACAAGAACGAGCGAATAGACAACCGCGCGCAGCAGCACAAACGGCCAGGTGCGCAGCACCATGCCAATCGAGCGACCGATGGAAAAATCCCACATGCTTCAAATCCCCTTTGAACCCCTTAGTGCCGTGGCGGCGCCAAAAGGTTCACAATGAAAACGTGAAACTCAAAAATTCAAACTCAAGGATGATCCGCCGAACGGCAGTCTCAAACCTGTCTACAAAATATCGGTGCGGCTGATCTGGATGCCAAATCCCTCAAGGCCAACATAGCGGCGCTCGCGCGAGGCAATCAACTCGATCGAGCCAATGCCGAGGTCCTTCAGGATTTGCGCGCCAAGACCGATCTCGCGCCACTCGCTCTCGCGGTTGCGCGCCTCCTCGTGCTCCTCGCCCTCTTTCGCCTGGCGCCCCGTGTCGGACTGGCCGACGCCGATAGAGCCTTCACGCAGATAGACGATGACGCCCCTGCCCTTTCCGACCATGGATTTCATGATCTCGTCCAGCTTCTGGCCCGAGCCAAATACATCGGTGACGACATCTTCGGAGTGCAGGCGCACGGGGATATCGACGCCATCGCGGATATCGCCGAACACGACGGCAAGATGCTGCATGGCGTCCCAGGGCAGGGTGTAGGCAAAAGCCTTGGCCTGACCCGCCGGCGTCGTGACGTCCGAACAGCCGACGCGCTGCACCAGCGTTTCCTGGCGCTGGCGGTAGGCGA
>CAYZQP010000262.1:0-2128 GCA_964480545.1 uncultured Mesorhizobium sp.
GGGGCGCGGCGTCGCGGGCGGCCTGCCGGGCCGCATGTGGGCAGTTCTTCCCACTTCTCGGTCTCGACATGCGACGAATATGGCAGTTCCTGATGCAGGCGCAGGAAGAGCTTTTCGCGGGTGATTTCGGCGGCCAGCTGGCGCATCGGAAGGTCCGAAATCTGGTCTTCCGGATAGTACCACGGCCCCTCTGGCAGCGCCTCACCCAGAAAATCCAGCAAGTCCTTGCAGCCGGAGCCGGTCAGCGCCGAGATCATGAAGGTGCGCTCGAATTTGGCCAGTTCGTTGGCTCTCTCGGCAAGCCCGAGCAACGCTTCAGGCCGCACCCGGTCAACCTTGTTGATGACAAGGCAGCGCGGCTGGCGCATTTCACCCAGGTTCTCCACCAGCTTCAGCGCGTCGCCGCGCAGACCGCGCTCGGCATCGATCAGCACAAGCACGAGGTCGGCATCCTTGGCCCCGCCCCAGGCGGTGGAGACCATGGCCTTGTCCAGCCGTCGGCGCGGCTTGAAAATGCCGGGCGTGTCGACAAACACGATCTGCGCCGCGCCATGGGTGACAATGCAGCGCACGATGGCGCGCGTCGTCTGCACCTTGTGCGTGACAATGGACACCTTTGAGCCGACGAGCTGGTTCAAAAGCGTCGACTTGCCGGCATTCGTTGCGCCGATCAGCGCGACAAAGCCTGAGCGGGTTGGCGTATCACTCATACGGGCATTTCCTGGGCTTTCCACACGCCTTCGCGGATCAGCATGGCAGTGGCGGCCGATTGCTCGGCCTCGCGACGCGAGCGCCCGCTGCCATGCGCGGGCTCAAGCCCCTCCAGTTTCACCGCAACGGTGAAGACCGGATCATGGTCGGGGCCCACACGATCCTCGATCTCGTAAGCCGGCGTCGCCTTCACATATTGATGCGCCCATTCCTGCAACTCGGTCTTGGCGTCGCGGCGGCCGGGGTCATAGGAGCTGGCACGCTCTGCCCAATGGCGATGAATGAAGTCGCGCGCCGTCTCCAGCCCGCCCTCAATGTAAAGCGCCGCAATCAACGCCTCCAGCGAGTCGGCATAAAGGTTGGTGCGCTTGCGCCCGGAAATGCCGCGCAGTTCCGGGCCGACGCGGATCAGCGGTGGCAGACCGATCTCCTCTGCAATTGCTGCCAGCGCGTCGGCATTCACCAGCGCGTTCAGCCGCAGCGAAAGCTCGCCCTCGGGCGCTGCCGTATGCGCCTGGAACAGCATGTCGGCAACCACAAGGCCCAGCACGCGGTCGCCAAGAAACTCGAAGCGCTCGTAGTCCAACCCGTCAGAATTGCGGGTGCTGGCGTGGGTCAGCGCGCGCTGCACGCGCTCCGGGTCGACGAAGCGGTGGCCGGTTACCGGCAACAGCGCCTCAACCAGATCAAATCCGGTTGGTGGTTTCTCGAACGGCGCGCGTGCCATTTCAGCGGATCACGTTGAAGATGCGACCCGGCCGCACCTCGGATGGCCAGCGCCAGACCTCCAGCGGACTCGCGCGACCGGCAATCGAGAAGAAGATGATGTTGGCGCGGCCAACCAGATTCTCGTAGGGCACAAAACCAACGCCACCCTCGTTGGGGGGAACCCGGCTGTCGCTGGAATTGTCGCGATTGTCACCCATCATGAAGTAATGACCGGCGGGGACCGTAAGCGTATCGGTGTTGTCTGTAGAACTGCCCGGTGCCAGGTCAAGCGTGCGGTAGGTCACGCCATTGGGCAGGGTCTCCTGATACACATCGACCGGACCGAAGCGCTCGGTGACGTCAACATCATTGATCTCGCCGATCTTCTGGCGCTCCACGGCAACATCGTTGATGAAGACCTGACCATTGCGCATCTGGACGCGGTCGCCCGGCAAGCCGATGACACGCTTGATGTAATCCTTTGAGGGATCCGGCGGGAACTTGAACACAACAACATCGCCGCGGGCCGGCTCGGCACCCCAGATGCGACCGGAAAACAGGTTGGGTCCAAACGGCGCGGAATAACGGGAATAGCCATAGGCCCACTTGGTGACGAACAGGTAGTCGCCCTCCAGCAGCGTCGGGCGCATCGAACCAGACGGGATGGAGAAGGGCTGGAAAAACAGGGTGCGGATCACCAGCGCAAGGA
>CAYZQP010000262.1:2138-3194 GCA_964480545.1 uncultured Mesorhizobium sp.
GCGATGACACTGACGGTCTCGGAGAAACCGCCCTTTGCTGCAGGCTTCTTTGCCGGCTCGGCCGCCGGGGTGACGCCATCCGCCGTGGCCTCGCCAGCGGTCGCTGCGGCCTCGGCCGGGGCGACGCCGGTTTCGTTCGGTGGCTGCCGGTCCGCGTCCACCGCGCTCTTTTCAGTCTTTTCCGTCACGCGAACTCATCCTCGTCTTCCGCGCCGCCCATATACGGTTTCATGGCGGCAAGGGCAATCAAACGGTACGCTAATCTTGTCGCACGGCCTCGATGATCACGAAGGCTTGCGCCAGCGGGTGATCATCCGTGATGGTCAGGTGGATCACCGGGCGATGGCCCTGTGGCATCATTTCGGCCAGACGGCGGGCCGCGCCTCCGGTCAGTTCCATGGTCGGGCGGCCGTTGGGCTGGTTCACGACGCCCATTTCCTTCCAGAACACACCCTCCGAAATGCCGGAGCCGAGCGCCTTGGAGCAGGCCTCCTTGGCGGCAAAGCGTTTCGCATAGGAGGCAGCGCGCTGCACCCTGCCCTCGGCGCGCTCACGCTCGACATCGGTGAAGACCCGCGCGACGAAGCGCTCGCTGTGTTTTTCCAGCATCTGTTCGATGCGGCGAATGTCGATCAGGTCCGAGCCGATGCCGAGGATCATCAGATGCTCCGGCTGCCGGGCTTGATCGCCGGGATGGCCGCGAGTTCCGGCGGCAGCGCATCCGCCGGGTAGGCAGGCACCTCATATTCGGCCAGCGCAATCAACGGTACGCCGACATCTGTCTTCCCGGCGGAGCGGTCGATGATGCAGGCCGCCGCAACCACTTCGGCGCCGATGGTGCGCAAACACTCGACCGTTTCGCGGATCGAGAGACCGGTGGTGACGATGTCCTCAACTATGACAACGCGTGCGCCGGGTTCAAGCTCGAAGCGACGCAGGCGGAACACGCCCTGCTCGCGCTCCACCCAGATCGAGGGGACGCCCATGAGTGCGGATAGACGCACCGCGGGACGCATGTAGTCGCTGAAGACGAAGAACGTCGCCCCGTAGGGCTTG
>CAYZQP010000262.1:3204-5295 GCA_964480545.1 uncultured Mesorhizobium sp.
CGACAAGACCGAGACCTTGTGCAAGGCGCTGGCAGACAGGATCAGGCCGCCAATCGCCGGACCGACGACATAGTCAATCTTGCCTGGCACGCCTGCCCTGATCCTGTCTGCCAGCGCCTTGCACAAGGTCTCGGTCTTGTCGGCATGCATGAAGACACGCGCCTTTTGCAGGAAGACCGGGCTGCGCAGGCCGGAGGTCAGGATGAAGTGACCTTCCAGCACGGCTCCCGCGCTGCGGAAAATGTCGAGAACCTGTTCTGTCTTCATCTACCCGTTCACCCTTATTGCGTCGCTGACACTCGGCGCATTCTTCAATTCCGACAGCAACTGGTTCAGGTGCTTCAGGTCCCAGACCTCGAGATCGAAGGTCATCTCGGTGAAGTCCGGTGCGGTGCGATCCATCGACAGCGTGTGGATGTTCGCGTCATTGTTGGCCACCAGTTGCGCAATCTCGGCCAGCGAACCCGGCGCATTGATCGCGGTCACCTTGACGCGCACCGGGAAGCGCTCGCCATTTTCCTCTACATCCCAGCGCACGTCGATCCAACGCTCGGGCGTGTCGTCGAAGGCTGTCAGCGCCGGCGACTGGATCGGGTAGATGGTAATGCCGACGCCGGGCTCGACAATGCCGACAATACGGTCGCCAGGTACTGCGCCGCCCTCCGGAGCAAAGCGCACCGGCAGATCGCCACGCACGCCGCGGATCGGCACCGGGCCACGTGCCTGCGCCTCCTTTTTCACCGCCTCCAGAACCGTGCGGCGCTGGCTGCGGCCCGGCAGCTTGAATATCATGCCGGCGGCGTTGCGTATGTTGAACCAGCCCTCCTCCTGGGTCTTCGGCGTTGGCTGAGGCGGGTTTGCACGCTCCTCCTTGAAGTCCGGATACATGGCCTTCAGCACGTCGCTCGACGGTTGTTCACCGCGCCCGACAGCTGCCAGCACGTCCTCGACATCCTTGCGCGCCAGCCGGTGCAGAACGCCTTTCAGCTTCGCCTTGTCGAAGGTCTTGCCGGCGCGCGCGAAAGAGCGCTCCAGTATCCGTTCGCCAAGGCCCGAATATTGCTTGCGCACGGCCAGCTTGGTGGCACGGCGAATGGCGGCGCGCGCCTTGCCGGTTACCACCATCTGCTCCCAGGCGGCCGGAGGCGTCTGCGCGTCCGAGCGGATGATCTCGACCTCGTCGCCATTCTTGAGCTCGGTCATCAGCGGCATCATGCGGCCGTTCACCTTGGCACCCACCGTGGTGTTGCCCACATTGGTATGCACCGCATAGGCGAAGTCGACCGGCGTCGCACCCTTCGGCAAGGCAATCAGCGTACCCTTCGGGGTGAAGCAGAAAACCTGATCCTGGAACAGCTCGAGCTTGGTATTCTCGAGGAACTCCTCCGGATTTTCGCCCTCCGACAATTGCTCGATCGTCTTGCGCAGCCAGCCATAGGCATTGGTGTCTTTCGACAGGGCCCCATTGGCCTCGCTGTTGACCTTGTCCTTGTAGAGCGTGTGCGCGGCAACGCCATATTCGGCGACCTGGCTCATTTCCCTGGTGCGAATCTGCAGCTCGATGCGCTGGCTGGACGGGCCGACAATCGTCGTGTGGATCGAGCGATAGCCATTCTGCTTTGGCGTCGAGATATAGTCCTTGAAACGGCCCGGAACCATTGACCAGCTGGTGTGGATCGCGCCCAGCGCCCGGTAACAATCGGCGACGCTGTCAACAACAACGCGAAAGCCGAAAATGTCAGACAGTTGCTCGAAGGAGAGCGCTTTCGCTTCCATCTTGCGGAACACCGACCACGGCTTCTTCTGGCGGCTGGTGACAGTTGCATCGATATGATGCGACGCCATCAGTTCGCGAACGGTCGTCTCGATCTCGTCGATCACATCCTTGTTGCGGTACATCAGGTCGGCAAGCCGCTCTGTCACCGTCTTGTAGGCTTCCGGATTGATGGTGCGGAAAGCCAGCTCTTCCAGCTCCTCGCGCACGCCATGCATGCCCATCCTGCCCGCCAGCGGGGCGTAGATGTCCATCGTTTCCTCGGCGATGCGCACCTGCTTTTCGTAGGGCATGTGGTCGAGGGTACGCATGTTGTG
>CAYZQP010000263.1:0-5282 GCA_964480545.1 uncultured Mesorhizobium sp.
TGCTCACCGCCTATATTTCCTTCACCCTCTACACCACGCTCAACCTGTCCTTCCTGCCGCTGATGCTGGTGACCATCCCGATCTCCATGCTGATCGGACTGGTGCTGGAACGGCTGTTCATCCGGCCAATGCTGGGCGAGCCGATCTTCGCCATCGTCATGGTCACCATAGGCCTTGCGGTCATCCTGCGTGGCGTGACGATCATGATCTGGGGGCCGGATCCATTCAATTTCACTGCCGGGATCTCGACCGAGGTCGTGCATGTCGGCGGCGTGCCGTTCTACCCGGCGCAGCTTTACCTGATTGCCTCGATCCTCGTTCTTTCGGCTGCTGCCTGGGCGTTCCTGCGCTTCAGCCGGCTTGGCATCGCCATGCGCGCAGTTGCCGCCAACGAAACCGCCGCACTGCTGATGGGCATCAGTGTCAGCCGCATCCATTCGGTCGCCTGGATGCTGTCTGCAGCACTGGCCTCGGTTGCCGGCGTGCTCTTTGCAGCCAACTTCAAGCTCGCGCCCGACCTCTGGTTCCAGGGGCTGAAGTCCTTCCCCGCGGTCATTCTGGGCGGGCTGGATTCGGTTCTGGGCTCGGCCATGGCCGGCCTCATCATCGGCGTCATCGAGAACCTGTTCCAGGGCTATATCGGACAGGGTCTGCGCGAGATTTCCGGTTTCATCGTCATCATCATCGTCCTGATGGTCCGTCCTTACGGCCTGTTCGGCAGCAAGGATATTGAGCGGGTCTGATATGCGCACGGGTCATTTCAAGGAAACCACCGGACAGTTGATCGCATTGAGCGACAGCAAGGTTGTGTGGTCGTTCACCGCGCTGCTGGTTGCGCTGGGCCTGGCAGCCCCCTTCCTGCTTGGAAACTACCAGCTCACCCTCGTCGTCACCACGCTGATCGCCATCATCGGCGCGATCGGCCTCAACATGCTGACCGGCACCACCGGCCTCATCTCGCTTGGCCAGGCCGGCTTCCTTGCGGTGGGCGCCTACACCAACGCCATCCTGATGATGGACTATGGCTGGCCGGTCTGGCTCTCACTGCCGATGGCGGGCGTGGTTGCCGCACTGATCAGCATTCTGGTTGGCGTTCCGTCGCTGCGGCTGAAGGGCCTGTACCTTGCCATCACGACGCTCGCCTTTTCCTTCATCATCAATCACATCATTCTCTACGCCGAGGACCTGACACATGGCCCGAACGGCATCTTTGTCTCGGGCGCGCGCATCTTCGGCTTCGATGTGCAGAAGGGAGCACCGCTCTACTATCTGACCTTCGGCATTGCCCTGCTGGTGGTGTTTGCGGCACTGAACATCCAGCGCTCCCGCGTTGGCCGTGCCTGGATGGCGATCCGCGATCATGACATCGCCGCACGCGTGATGGGCGTCGACCTGACCCGCTACAAACTGCTCGCCTTCATTGTCAGCTCGTTCATCGTCGGCATTGCCGGCGCGCTGATCTCGCTGCAGATCCGCTTCGTGAACATCGATGTGTTTGCGCTGATCCTGTCGATTGAGGCGCTGGCAATCCTCATACTTGGCGGCCTCGGCTCGATTGCCGGCGCCATCCTCGGGGCAATTTTCCTGACCCTGCTACCCGAGGCAATCCGCATTTTTGTCGGCCTCTTCGCCGACCCGAACTCGTCCTTCTACACATCCTACGTCTTCGAGATCCGGGGCATAACCTATGGCGCGGTCATCATCCTGATGCTGCGGCTGAAGCCGGAGGGACTGATCGGACTGTGGCGGGACGCGAGGAAGTACTGGAGCAACTGGCCGCTGGCTTACTAGCGGCAACAACGAAAACTCGTGGAGGAGAACATGAAGACCGGACTGCTCGCGCTCAGTGCGCTACTGCTTGCATCGACTGCATCCTTCGCCGCCGACCCCGGTGTCACCGACACCGAGATCAAGATCGGCGACGTCAACATCATGACTGGCGCAGCCTCATTCATTGGCCGCGCTGTTTCGGTTGGCTCGAAAGTCGCCGCCGCGGAAATCAACGAGGCCGGCGGCGTCAACGGCCGCAAGATCACGATCATCACCGAGGATGATGGTTACATCCCCGCGCGCTCGTTCCAGGCACTGACAAAGCTGATCGAGGTTGATGGCATCTTCGCCCTCAATGGCACATCGGGCACTGCCAACGTGCTCGCCATGATGCCGCTGATCGAGGAGAACAACCTGCCGACCATGGTCACCACCGCGCCGAACGAACTCGTCTATGAGCCGGTTCGCCCGTCGGTCTTTACCATCGGCGCAAGCTATTCCGACGCCTTCTATGGTCAGCTGAAGTACATCCACGAAAACATGAAAGTGGAGAACCCGGTCTATGGCCTGATCCGTCAGGACGACGATTTCGGTGGAGCGATCGAGCATGGCTATGACCGCGCAGTGAAGGAGTTCGGCGCGAAGGATGGCGTGCGCGTTCGCTTCAAGAAGGGCACCGCCAACTTCGCCGCCGAGGTGGCGCAGATGAAGCAGGCGGGCGTCAATGTGGTCGCCAATGGCGGCATCATCGCAGGCGCAGCCAACATTCTTGGCGAGGCCCGCAAGCTCGGAATGGACGTCCAGGTGGCGTCTGTATGGAGCGAGGACATGCCACCCTCCGTCAACCTGAGCGCGCCGGCAGGCTACAATTATCTGGTGGCCGACTATGTTGCGCTGTCAGGTCCGGCGGTCGACGCGTTCATCGAGAAGGCGAAGAAATATGCCACGCCCGAAGAGATCGGCGCCATCAACCGCTACACCTATGTCACCTATGTCGGCTTGAAAGCACTGGCCGAGGCAATGAAGCAATGCGGCCAGGAGCTGACGCGCGCCTGCACCATCGAGAAGTTGAAAGCGTTGAAGGACTTCTCCACAGACGGCATCGCCGCGCCGATCAGCTTCGATAATGAAAAGCAGCTGTCGGGCACCGCGCTGGCCATCTACCAGCTCAACGCAGCCGACAAGACCTTCAAGGCGCTGACAGACTTTACCCAGTACTGACAGCGTCTTGCCGGGCCCGCCATCCACCCCGTTCCCAATGGCGGGCCCGGAAAATCTCTGGATGGAGTTTTGATATGGCAGTGCCAAAGTCCTGGCAGGGACGGCTGCGCGTGCCGGTCGTCGCCGCGCCGATGTTTCTCATTTCGGGCCCCGACCTTGTCATCGAGACCTGCAATGCTGGCGCTGTCGGGACCTTTCCGGCATTGAACCAGCGCAGCAGTGAGGGCTTTCGCGACTGGCTGGACGAGATTTCCGGCCGCCTGAAGCCAACCGCCGCGCCTTACGGTGTAAATCTCGTCGTACACCGTTCCAACGCCCGGCTTGAGGCCGACCTCCAGGTCGCGGTCGACGCGCAGGTTCCGCTGATTATCACCTCGCTTGGCCTGAACCGCGATCTGATCGGCGCGGTGCATGCCTATGGCGGCCTGGTGTTTCATGATGTCACCAGCCTGAAATTTGCTGCCAAGGCCGCCGAGGCCGGCGTCGATGGCATTATCGCTGTGACCTACGGAGCGGGCGGTCATGCCGGACTCATCAACCCCTTCGCAGCATTGTATGAGATGCGCCAGATCTTCGACGGCACGCTTTTGCTCGGCGGCGCAATCTCGACCGGCCGGCAGGTGGCGGCAGCCTGCCTCATGGGTGCCGATCTCGCCTATATGGGCACCCGCTTTATGGCCACCAGCGAGAGCATGGCGGTCGAACGCCAGCGTCAGATGATCATCGACGGCAAGGCAGCAGACATCGTTTACACACCGGCGGTCAGCGGCATACCCGGAAACTTCCTGCGCGCCAGTCTTGCTGCCGCCGGGCGCGACCCGGACGACCTTACCCCGCCGGCGGAGCTGAACTTCGGCACGAACCCGTCGGCCATAAAGCCATGGCGCGACCTCTGGGCAGCCGGCCACGGCGTTGGCGCGATTGACGACATTCCGGGCGCTGCGACCCTGGTCGGGCAACTCGCAAATGACTACCGAAGCGCACAATCCGGCACCTGAACAGCCATCCGCGCGCCAGGCATCAGATCGCGGCAGGATCTGCGGTCTGTTTGCAGCCGACGCTGCGTATGTTCTCGAGCAGGGCAGCAGCCTGTAGCGTCGCCGCGCCGGTCGCCATCACGATCTGCGGCAGCACCATCCACTCCAGTGTCCACGCCGCGCCGGAGCGCTCCTGTTCATGCACCAGCGCATGATGCATTGCCGATATCTGTGTGGCGTTGAAGCGCGCCAGCGCTACCAGCGCTTCCGCCGCAACCGGATTTTGCTTGTGCGGCATCGCCGATGATGAGCCGCCCCCGGCAAGGTCGATCTCGCCGCCTTGCGCGGCCATCAGCGCAACGTCCTGGCCCAGCTTGCCGAGAACACCCGTAAGCTCCGAAAGCCAGCCGGCGATCTCGGTGACGCGGTCGCGCTGGCTGTGCCATTGAGGGGCGTCGAGCAGTTCGAGTTTTGCCGCCACCGCCATCCGCACATCGGATGCCTTGTCGCCCAGCTTTTCAAGCGTACCGGCAGCACCGCCAAACTGGATCACAAAATTCTGGTCGAGCAGGGTATCCAGCCTGGCGCGAAGCCGCAGCAACGGCCCGCTCCAGGCGGCCAGCCTGTCGTTGGCGCTGATCCGCAGTGCAGGCTGCATCCGGGTGTAGCCTGTCACAAACCGTCCTGCCGAGCGCGCGCTCAAGGCAGCCAGCCCCTGCTCCAGCCCGTCGATGCGGCCATGAAGAACTCGCAGGCAGCGCCTCAGACGCAACATCATGGCCGTGTCGATCACATCCTGGCTGGTCGCGCCAAAATGCAGGTACTCCGCATATGGCTGACCGGTCGCCTCGCGCAGCTGGCGCACCAGTTCGGGAACCACGACGCCATCGCGGGCGACGCCGGCTTTCAGTGCAGCCAGATCCGGTCTGAACGCCTGCAGCGTCGATGCAATGGCCTGCGCGGCCTGCGCCGGGATAAGTCCAAGGTCGGCCTGCGCCGACGCAAGCGCCACCTCGAAGGCCAGCATGTCAGTCAGTTCGGCATCGGCGCCAAGGAGTGTCGCCAACGCGTCATCGCCGAGAAGACCAGACAGAAACGGATGATCGAAGGCGCTGGTCATATGTCGAAGAAGATCGTTTCGTTATCGCCCTGGAGCTGGATATCGAAGACATAATCTGCGCCCTCGCGCCGTGCAATCAAGGTCGGAATCCGGTTCTTGTGTTCAACCCGGGCCAGCACGGGATCTGCGGCATTCGCGTCTTCCTCTTCCGGAAAGTACATGCGGGTGTGCAGCCCGACATTGATGCCCCGCGC
>CAYZQP010000264.1:0-4123 GCA_964480545.1 uncultured Mesorhizobium sp.
GCGCAAGGGCGACAAGCGCATCATCCTGATCGACGGCGAACCGGTGGGTGCAATCAACCGCGTGCCGGCCGAACATGACAGCCGCTCCAACATGCATGTTGGCGGGCGCGCCGAGGCGGCAGAACTGACTGAGCGCGAGCGCGAAATTTGCGCGCGCATCGGGCCGAGCCTGAAGGCACGCGGGTTCATTCTCGTCGGCATCGACGTCATCGGCGACTACATGACGGAGATCAACGTGACCTCGCCGACCGGCATACGCGAGGTGAAGCGCTTTGGCGGCGCTGACATCGCGGCGCTGTTCTGGGATTGCGTGGAAGCAAAGCGCGGCTGATCGCATTTCGTTCTGCCGGTGCAACCCGGGTGCAATCGGGTGCAACCTGCGATTCAATTTTGTTCTTGTAATGTTCCGATGAGTGTGCTTGGCTGAACCCGACTTGGCGATCAGGCTGCGGTGGGGCGATCATGGTATCGAGGGTGCGGACAGTCGCGTTCCAGGGCATCGAGGCCGTGCCGGTCGACGTGCAGGTGATGATTGCGCCTGGCAAGAAGAACATCCACATCGTCGGATTGCCGGACAAGGCGGTGGCCGAAAGCCGCGAGCGGGTGCAGGCAGCACTGCATGCGTCGGGCCTGTCGCTGCCGGCGAAGAAGGTGACCGTCAATCTGGCACCCGCCGACCTGCCCAAGGAGGGCAGCCACTATGACCTGCCGATCGCGCTTGGCCTGATGGCGGCGCTGGGGGCTATTCCGGGAGACGCGCTGAACGAGTATGTCGTGCTGGGCGAGCTGGCGCTTGACGGCACAATCGCCGAGGTGGCGGGCTGCCTTCCCGCGGCGATCGGGGCCAACGAGATGGACCGCGGGCTGATCTGCCCCGCCGACAGTGGCCCGGAAGCCGCATGGGCCAGCCGCGACATGAATATCCTGGCGCCGCGCAGCCTGATTGCGACCGCCAACCACTTTCGCGGCACGCAGGTTTTGTCGCGACCCGAACCGGCGATCCACAAGGCAGCAAGTGATCTGCCTGATCTCGCGGACATCAAGGGACAGGAAACCGCAAAGCGCGCACTGGAGGTGGCGGCGGCCGGAGGCCACAACCTTTTGATGGTCGGCCCGCCCGGCTCCGGCAAGTCAATGCTGGCCCAGCGCCTGCCATCAATTCTGCCGCCCCTGGCACCAAAGGAGCTGCTGGAAGTCTCGATGATTGCCTCCATCGCCGGGGAACTGACAGGCGGCAAGCTGTCGGACCGCCGCCCGTTCCGCGCGCCACACCATTCAGCGTCGATGGCGGCGATGGTGGGAGGCGGGTTGCGGGTGCGGCCGGGCGAAGTCTCGCTGGCGCATCATGGCGTGCTGTTTCTCGATGAATTGCCCGAATTTTCGCCGGTGGTGCTGGACTCGCTGCGCCAGCCGCTGGAGGCCGGCGAATGCATGATCGCGCGTGCCAACCACCGGGTCACCTATCCCGCGCGTATCCAGCTTGTTGCGGCGATGAACCCTTGCCGGTGTGGCATGGCGGGGGAGCCTGGCTATCGTTGCGCGCGGGGGCCACGCTGCATGGCGGACTACCAGGCCCGCCTCTCCGGCCCGCTGCTGGACCGTATCGATATACGCTGCGATGTGCCTGCCGTCACCGCCGCAGACCTGATCCGCCCTGGCCGCGCCGAGACCAGCGCAAGCGTTGCTGCGCGAGTAGCTATGGCCCGTGCAGCGCAGCGCGAGCGGCTGGCCTTGCTGGGCTCCAGCGCGACCACCAACGCGCATTGTTCCGCCGCGCTGATCGAGCAGGTCGCCGCCCCGGACCAGGCGGGACTGGCCCTGCTGCGCGAGGCCAGCGAGAAGCTCGGCTTTTCGGCGCGGGCCTATCACCGGGTGCTGAGGGTCGCGCGCACGCTCGCGGATCTCGATGGAGCGGAGAAGGTGGGGCGCATTCATCTGGCAGAGGCGATATCGTATCGCCTGCCGTCCGAGCGGCTGGCGCAGGCCGCCTGAGCAGTTTGTCGCCTGAGCAGTGCAGGTGCCCGGCAGAGCGGGTGAAAGCACCAGGCCGACGTCCGTACGGCCAGGCGGGCATGATGCGCGAGTCCGCGCCGCCAAAGCGGCATGGTGATCACTCCTCCCTGAACGCACGATTGACCGAATCGAGGATCGGCCGGACCAGATACTCAAGGAAAGTTCGCTCACCGGCATTGATGTAGGCCTCGACCGGCATGCCGGGATAGAGCTGGGCGGCTTCAATGCCGGCAGGCAGTTCGTCAGTGATTTGCAACCTGGCCCGGTAGTAAACTTCCTGTGTCGCCTGATCGACCAGCCGGTCGGCCGAAATCTCGGTAACGGTGCCTGCCACTTCAGGCGTCAATCGCGCATTCAATGCCGTAAGACGCAACCGGGCCTGCTGGCCGATATACACGGCGTCGATCTCCTGGGGATTCAGCCTTGCCTCGACGATTGGCTTGTCGGTAGTCGGCAATATCTCGATGACTTTCTCGGCAGGTCCAATGACGCTGCCAATCGTGTTGTAGGTCATCGAAACGATGATGCCGTCGCTGGGAGCATGGATCACGGTGCGCGCGAGAACAGCCGTGGCAGCATTCAACTGCTCCTCGGCGTCGGCAAGTTGCACACGGACTTCGTTCAGTCTGGCGACAGCCTGCTCAACGCGCTGGGTCCTGGCCCGCTGGATCTGCTCCTCCGCCTCGAGGACCTGCGTCGCATTCGCGCCAAGCTGCGATTCGATTGCACCGGCCTGCCCGATCAAATCGGATTCATTTCGCTGGATCTGCGTATACTCGAAGAGGTTCGTCAGCCCCTTGTCGACCAGTTGTTTCTTCCGCCGCAGCTCATCTCGCACAATCCTCAACTGTTCAGCGACGGCGTCCCTCTGGGCCCCGAAACCCCGTGAGGTCTCGTTGAGGCTGGCCACACGTTGGGACAGGATCTCCTGCTCGGATTTGAAGCGCGCCAGTCGCGCATTGAATTCCTTCTGCTGTTCGTCGACCAGGTCCTGGACATCGTCCAGACCACCCGCGAGACTGGTTGACGGTGGCAACTCCAGCGCGACGGCTCCATCGCGCTCTGCGGCGAGGCGAAGGAGGCTGGCCTTGAGCGAGACGATCTGCTTGCCGAGCCGGTTCACATTGGCACGTGCGGAAGTCGGATCGAGAACATAGAGCTCCTGCCCGGCTTTGACGATGTCACCCTCCCGAACGTTAACGCGCTGGATCACGCCTCCCTCGAGGTGCTGTATCAGTATGTTGCGACCTGCCGCAGCAATGTTGCCCGGCGCGACGGCCGCGCGCGCAATCGGCGCGCTCGCCGCCCAGTAACCGAAGCTGCCCACAAGGGCTGCAATTGCCAGATAGCCTGCCCAGGAGACGCGTGACCGGCTGGCGTTGATCCGATCCTCCCAGCGCGTTGCTTCAGTCATTTCCTGTCTCCGCCGGATTTGCTGTACTGCGCCGCAAAGGCGATACGGCACCTACCTGGATGACGTTGCCCTGAGCCCGTGGTGCGGCTGCAGGAGACTGAACCACGTGGGGAGCCTTGCGGAGCACCTCGTCGGGCGGCCCATACCCGGCAAGTGCTCCATCCCTCAGTACCAGAACCTTGTCGCATGCGGCGGCTATCGACATGCGATGGGTAATCATGATGACGGTGGCTGAACTGGCACGCGCGTCCTTCAGGGCACGCTCAAGTGCCGCTTCTCCCTCGGCATCAAGATTGGAGTTCGGCTCATCAAGGATCAGAATTCGAGGCTCGCCATAGAAAGCGCGCGCCAGCCCCACCCGCTGGCGCTCCCCGCCCGACAGGACGACGTTCGAGAAGCCTATCTTCGTTTGATACCCTTCATGCTGGGCCATGATCAGTTCATGCGCCTGCGCGCGCTTTGCGGCGCTGACAATCTGCCTGGCATCCGCGGATGGATCAAAGCGCGAGACATTCCCGGCGATGGTGCCGGGCAACAGCTGGATATCCTGTGCCAGATAGCCAATGGCGCGTCCGATCTGCTCCGCGTTCCAGGTCCGCAAGTCAGCACCATCAATGCTGATGCTGCCGCTTGTTGGCTGCACAGCGCCAGTCAGAAGTCTGGCAAGGGTCGACTTGCCAGCGCGACTTGGTCCGA
>CAYZQP010000264.1:4133-5280 GCA_964480545.1 uncultured Mesorhizobium sp.
GATCAGCGCCAGTGTCTCCCCTGGCATGATGTCGAAACTGATGCGCTTGATGATGGGCTCGCTGCCCGGAGGCAGGTTGCCCGGAAGGTAGACCAGATTCCGCACCGAGATGGCACCTTTCGGTTCTGGCAAGGCCAGCTTTTCCTCTGCGGGCTGTACCAGCGGACGAATTGCATCCTGTAGCCGGCTCCAGGCTTTCCTGGCTTCAACACTCTGTTTCCAGCCACCTACGAGCTGGTCAAGTGGCTGCAATGCCCTGCCGGAAATGATCGAGGATGCGAAGATCATACCGGCGGTCATCTGGCCACGCAGCACAAGGTAGGCTCCAACACCCAGAACGGCCATCTGCAGCAGCAGGCGCACGAATCTCGACAATCCACCAAACACTGCGTTGATGGTTGCTGCGCGATCCTGGCCCTCAAGCGACTGCGCAAAGGAATTGCCCCAGACATCAATTGCATTGCGGCTCATCCCCATTGACCGCAACGTGTCGCCGCCGCGCACGAAGGCTTGCGCGACGAGGTTCGCCGTCGCGGACTGCTCGGCAGTCTGCGCGCTGGCCCGGGCCACACCAAACTGGTTTGCAATCACGATCAGGAGAATGAGTGCCGCCCCGGCCAGGGTCAGCCAGCATAGTATCGGATGAATGAAATAGAGCAGCAGAACGAAGATCGGCGCAAAGGGGAGGTCGAACAGGTTGGCGAGGCCCTTGGAAGCCACGAAACCCCGTACCATGGCGAGATCGCGCAATGGCTGGATATCGCCGCTACCGGCTCGCGGCCCCTCCAGGGAAGCCTTGAAGGCCAGGGCGCCGAAACGCCGGTCAAGATCGCCAGCCACACGCTGCGAGTAAACCGATCGAACAATTTCAAGAGCCCCCAGGAAAACCAGTCCAAGGATGGCCGCCAGGGTGATGTAGAGCAGCGTGTAATGGCTGGCCGAAGCCAGAACCCGGTCATAGATCTGAAGCATGTAAAGCGGCGATATCAGCAGCAGGAGGTTGATCACCAGCGAGAAAATACCAATCTCGATGATGCCTCTCGTTCCGATCAGATGTGTCCTAACCCGTCTCATGCGCCCTCACCCATGCACGTAGCAACTAGACCAGAGTGCCTACCGGCTCCGGATCGTCGTGGAACAGCCGCTC
>CAYZQP010000265.1:0-5253 GCA_964480545.1 uncultured Mesorhizobium sp.
CGCATCACACTCCTGCTCCCCGCTGCGTTCGAAACGCCATGCGGCGGCTGGACCATGCGCCGCCTCAGCTCGCATCTCGACGCATTGCGTCTCGCGCCGGCCTTCCACGACACGTCATAATCTCCCCGCTGACGAAAATTTGCGCCTTGTCGATGCCCATGACCTCTGGTCAGTCGGGCAGGCAACTGCGCGCCCTGCAAACGAAAAGGGCGCAGCCTGGCACCGCGCCCTTTCAATTCCAGCAATGCGGACCAGATCAGCCCCTTGCAGTTGCCGCGACTTCGGCAGCGAAGTCGCTCTCTTCCTTTTCGATGCCATCGCCCAGCACGTAGCGCACGAAACCCTTGACCGCGACCGGCTTGCCAAGGCGGCCTTCGGCCTCCTTCAGAATCTGGGCAAAGGTCTTGTTGTCATGCTCAGGCAACACCGACGGCTGATCCAGCAGCGTGTTCTCCTTGTAGTAGGACTTCAGGCCGCTTTCGATGATCTTGGCCATGACATTGTCCGGCTTGCCGGCGTTCTTCTCGCGCAGGATGGCGCTCTCGCGCTCGGTCACAGCCGGATCAACACCTGACGAATCCACGGCAATCGGGTTCATGGCGGCAATGTGCTTTGCGATCTGGCCACCGAGTGCAGCAAGTGCGTCGACATCGCCCTCTGATTCCAGCGCCACGAGAACGCCGATCTTGCCAACGCCCTCCTTGATTGGCGTGTGGACGTAGGTCGCGACATAGCCCTTGTCGACTGCGAGTTTTGCCGCGCGGCGCAGGCTCATGTTCTCGCCGATTGTGGCAATGAGCTCCTGCACCCGGTCCTTGACCGTGGTGGTCGAGCCCGGGAATACGGCGGCCTCGACAGCCTCCAGCGTGCCGTCGGTGTTCAACGCCAGCTTGGCGACCTCGCGAACGAAATCCTGGAACTGCTCGTTGCGCGCGACGAAATCGGTTTCCGAGTTGACCTCGACAATGGCGCCCGAATGACCGGGGCTTTCGACTGCGATGAGACCCTCGGCGGCGGTGCGCCCGGCCTTCTTTGCAGCCTTGGCAATGCCCTTGGCGCGCAGCCAGTCAACCGCCGCTTCCATATCGCCATTGGTTTCGTCCAGTGCCTTCTTGCAATCCATCATGCCGGCGCCGGTCAGCTCGCGCAGTTCTTTCACCTGTGCAGCGGTAATGCTCATCTCAATGCCTCTTTGCTTCAATGCGCCAAACGCACCATCAGTCTGACAGTGCGTTGGCGTGGCGCGACTGCGCCGGATAATTCGGGAAAGCGACAGGCCCGTGACACGAGCCTGTCAAAACGTCGATCCAGGCGAATGCCCGCAGGTCAGCCCTCGGAAGAGCCTTCCTGGACTTCGGTCAGACCGGGATCGACCAGCGCCGGCTCGATCGGGGCTTCTTCCGAAGCGCCGATGTCAACGCCCAGCGAACCCTGCTGACGCGCGATGCCGTCGATGGCTGCCTTGGCGATCAGATCGCAATACAGCTGAATGGCGCGTGCGGCGTCGTCATTGCCGGGGATCGGGAAGTCGATCAGGTCCGGATCGCAGTTCGAGTCGATGATCGCTACGACCGGAATGCCAAGACGCTTGGCTTCCTGGATGGCGATCGCTTCCTTGTTGGTGTCGATCACGAACATCAGGTCAGGGGTCGAGCCCATGTCCTTGATGCCGCCCAGCGCCTTGTCGAGCTTTTCACGCTCGCGGTCGAGGTTCAGGCGTTCCTTCTTGGTCAGACCCGAAGCGTCGCCGCCCTTGGCGATCTCGTCGAGCTTGCGCAGGCGCGAGATCGAGTTCGAGATCGTCTTCCAGTTGGTGAGCATGCCGCCCAGCCAGCGCGAGTTCACATAATACTGGGCCGAACGCTGTGCAGCGTCAGCGACAATGTCCGAAGCCTGGCGCTTGGTGCCGACGAACAGCACCCGGCCGCCCTTGGCAACAGTGTCAGACACCTGCTTCAGCGCGGTGTGCAGCAGCGGATAGGTCTGCGACAGGTCGATAATGTGGATGTTGTTGCGTGCGCCGTAAATATACTGCGCCATTTTCGGGTTCCAGCGGTGGGTCTGGTGGCCGAAGTGAACGCCCGCTTCCAGAAGCTGACGCATGGAGAAATCTGGCAAAGCCATTCTTTTTGTTTCCTTTCCGGTTGGCCTCCACGGACAACGGCGATCAGGACTATCCCCTTTCGCCACCGGCGGTCGCCTCCGGATTTCTCCCGGCAGGAAACCAAGTCCGTGTGTGGAATGCGCTGGCCTATAGATGTTGCGCCGCCAAAACGCAAGCCGGGCGCAAAAACCCGCCAGCCGTACCGATTCAGGCCACCGTCACGGCAGCAACCGTTCCATATCGGGACCACGGTCGGGCGCAAGGACGGAAATCGACTGGCATGAGTGTTGCGTATGGCCCGGCAGGATCACTTGGGAATCTGCACGATGCTCTCCAAATCGAAGACCGCAGCTGCGTCAAACACCTTCATCACCAAAAAGGGAGATGTAAAACTCCCTGGCCCCTTTTCAGACTACAATATGGGGCCGACTGATGACGGCAAGGGCTTGATCGTCTCGAAGGGCGAATGGTCCCAGGCCTTCAAAACAGGCACCAACATCCAGTTTGAAGACCGCACGACCACCGTGTCGGTGAAAGCCTGGGTCAACCCGAAAACAAATCCAAAGCCGGAGCCGACGCCTGAGCCTAGGCCCGAACCAAAGCCAGATCCAACTCACCCTGTGGTCAAGCTTGATGGTAAATCGTCTTCCTACGGCTGGGGTCCAACCGAGGATGGCAAGGGACTGGTCGTCTGGAAGGGCGAATGGTTCAAAATCTTCGCTGCAGGCACAACCGTGAAGTTTGACAACGGCACCGTCAGTTTCGGAGCTGATTGCAAGATCGTCGAGAACCTGACCGGCGGAATGCCGGAACCAACCCCTGAACCGAAACCCGAACCTGCGCCGGTCTATCCGGTCACCAAACTCGACGGCAGCTCGGCCCACTACGGCTGGGGCCCGACCGAGGATGGCAAGGGCATGGTCGTCTGGAAGGGCGAATGGTTCAAGATTTTCGAGGCCGGCTCGACCGTAAAGTTCGACAACGGCACCGTCACCCTCGGCGCTGACTGCAAGATCGTTGAGGACCTCAAGGGCGTCACCCCGGCCCCGCAGCCCGAGCCGAAACCCGAACCTGCGCCGGTCTATCCGGTCACCAAACTCGACGGCAGCTCGGCCCACTACGGCTGGGGCCCGACCGAGGATGGCAAGGGCATGGTCGTCTGGAAGGGCGAATGGTTCAAGATTTTCGAGGCCGGCTCGACCGTAAAGTTCGACAACGGCACCGTCACCCTCGGCGCTGACTGCAAGATCGTTGAGGACCTCAAGGGCGTCACCCCGGCCCCTGAGCCGAAGCCCGAACCGGTCTATCCGGTGACCAAACTCGACGGAAGCTCGGCGCACTACGGCTGGGGTCCGACCGAAGATGGCAAGGGCATGGTCGTCTGGAAGGGCAACTGGTTCCAGATCTTCGAGGCTGGCTCGACGGTGGCATTCAAGAATGGCAGCGTCACCATCGGCAAGGATGGCAAGATCGTCGAAAACATCGACGTCGCAAAGCCTACGTCGTTCGACGCACAGGACGACGTGGTGGCTGTCGCGGGTCGCGCCGATGACACCAGGCCAGGCACTGTCTTCGACCCGCTCGACAATGACGGGATGACCCAGCGCAGTTCCTTCCGGATCGAGTGGCTCGAGGGTCCGAAGCACGGCACGATCAACCCGATCGACGGTTCAGCTGCCCTGTCCTACAAGCCGCAGGCCGGCTTCTCGGGCAAAGACAGCGCAACCTACAAGGTCATCGACTATCTGACTGGTCAGCACGACATTGCAACGGTCGTCTTCAATGTTTCAGCGCCGGAGAAGCCCACAGAGCCGGGTGCAAACAAGGCACCTGTCGCAAAGGACGACAGCTACAACTACCAGCCAGCAACCCACCTTGGGCCGATGACCTTCAACGTTCTTACGAACGACAGCGATCCCGATGGCGACAAGCTGACGGCGACGCTCAAGGACGGCCCGACCAAGGGCAAGCTGACGCTCGGCGAAAACGGAGTGTTCTCCTACACTCGCGAAAGCTGGGAGGGCACCGACAGCTTCACCTACATCGCCAATGACGGAAAGGGCGGCAAGTCGGAAGCAAAGGTAACCATCAACCTCAACCCGAACCCGCCGACTGCGGTCGACGACAAGGTTTCGACCAAGGCCGGCGAGCCGGTCACATTCAACGTGCTGGCCAATGACACGAAGCCGGAAGGCGGAGCAAACCTCACGCTGCAGGCCAAGGATCAGCCGCAGAACGGGATGATCGAGATCAGCCCGAACGGCCAGATCCTGTATGTTCCGAAGCCCGGCTTCACGGGGACCGACACGTTCACCTACTGGGCCTATAACGGCAATCTCAGCCGGGACGAAGGCAAGGTGACAATCGATGTCACCGCGAAGACCCCGCCGACAGAGCCATCTAACCCGGGGGCCATCAATGCGGTTGATGACGCAATAACGGTAAAAGCCGGTCAGGCGATCACCTTCAACCCGTTGACCAACGACAAGGCGCCGGCGAACACCTCGCTGTTGCTGTCGGTGGCGGATCAGCCCGACCACGGCATGATCGTGGTGCATCCTTCCGGCATGGTGGTGTATCGTCCAAACCCGGGCTTCTCCGGTACGGACAGCTTCACCTACTACGCCTCGGCCGGCGCTGAACGTGACGAGGGCAAGGTGACGATTACCGTCGAGATGCCCGGCAAGGCGGCTGCGATTGCGGCACTCGAGGCGATCGAGAACGCCTCTATGGAAACCCATCAGCTGGCGGCAGTAGATCACTCTGACATGGTGATGGCTTCCGACACGGCCGACTACTCGGCGCTGCCGCTCGACGACCAGCCATTCGACACCATCCACGGCTGATCCGCGCACTCTCGAAAAAGCCGCCGCGAGCCTCGCTCGTGGCGGCTTTTCTATACCCGACTGCGGGTCCTCTCATCTGGCACGCCAGTTGCACTTATTTACCCACACCCTGGCAAGGGTATCGTTTCGGCACTTAAACCCCGGCAGCACACAAGTGCACCGGCACAAATTGGGACACCGATATGTCTAAGGGCGGCAAGGCAAAAGAAGTTAAACTCTCGGGCTCGTCGAGCAGCTATGACTGGGGGCCCACGGAAGACGGCAAGGGCATGGTCGTCTGGAAGGGTGACTGGTTCCAGATTT
>CAYZQP010000266.1:0-5251 GCA_964480545.1 uncultured Mesorhizobium sp.
GAGATCGTTCACGTCCTTCACCAGCCAGTTGTGCTTGGTGCAGGGGCGCGTGATGCCAACAGTGTCGCACTCCTGGAAAGCATCGGAGCCGATCAGCGGCGTTGGAACCTGCCCTGACAGCATCACCAGCGGGATCGAATCCATCAGCGCGTCCTGAAGCGGCGTCACCGCGTTGGTCGCACCAGGGCCGGAGGTCACAAGGAACACACCGGGCTTGCCGGTCGAGCGCGCATAGCCCTCGGCGGCATGGCCAGCACCCTGCTCGTGCCGCACCAGGACGTGACGAATATCATCCTGCTGGAAAAGCTCATCATAGATCGGCAGGACGGCACCACCGGGATATCCGAAAATATCCTTGACGCCATTATCCTTCAGCGCCTGCACCACGATCTCCGCGCCTGTCATCTCGCGGCTTTGTGAACTTCCCTTGGCCATTGGTCTGGTCCCGTCAATTTTTTGTTTGGGTTCGTCTAGTTCTGTTTCGGAAAATAAAAAAGGCCCCCGGAGGAGCCTTGTGTCGCGCATGGGAGGCTGTCGCCTGACGGTCACACCGTCATGCCCACGCGCGTTCCTACTACGAGAATATTCATTGTCATGGGCGCGGACTTAATTCCGTATTCGCGGTTCTGTCAATGAAAGTTTCTTTTCCAGGACAATCCGGAAGAGAATTTCTTCGGTTTGATGCGCCGCTCTTACCGGGAGTTAACCTCGCTCTGTTTATCTGGCCATCTTAGCCAGAGGGGTAGGCGCATGTTTTTGGAACCGGTAAAATCCGGCGGTGATGCTTCGAACCAGGAGCGGCGCGATGGTCTTCAGCAAGAGCGGCGTATTCTCGGGCATGTCATCAAGTGTGACGGGGCCCGCGCGACAGTAGCCGCCACGGTCATGACCCACGAGGGCGAGGCGACGGAAGAATGGACCGTCGGCCGCATGATTTCCATCAATCTCGGCACCACCCGAACTGTCGGTCTCGTCTATGAGATCGAGCGCACCTCGCCGGAATGGCGCGAGGACGGTGCCAACAAGCTGGAAGTGAAGGTCGAGTTGCTTGGCGAGGTTCGCGATGGTGCAAATCCGTCGCAGCCGCCAATGTTTGACCGCGGCATTACCAAATATCCTCATATCGGCGCACCGACGCACCGGATCCGTTCGCGCGATCTGCAGGCAGTGTACCACCTTGCTGGACGTCAGTCGGTCAATGTTGGCAGGCTGTCCCAGGACGAAAGCATCGAGGCGAACATCGCCATCCAGGACACCCTGACCAAGCACTTTGCCGTTGTCGGGACGACCGGTGTCGGCAAATCGACCGGCGTGTCGCTGCTGGTTCGTCGCGCCATCGACGCCCGGCCTGAACTGCGCGTGCTGATTTTTGACCCTCACAACGAGTTCGCAAACTCGTTTGGTGACAAGGCACATCGCCTCGACACGGCATCGCTTGATCTGCCGTTCTGGATGTTCCGTCTGGAAGAGTTTTCGGAAGTGCTGTTCCGCGGCCGCGATGTGGAAGCCGAAGAGGTCGAGGTGCTGCGCGATCTCATCCCGCTGGCCAAGCAGATTTACCGGAACGGTGCCAGCAACTCGATGCGCAAAGGTTCGGACATCTTCACAGCAGACACGCCAGTGCCTTACCGCATGGTCGATCTGTTGAAACTTCTCGAAGAGCGCACAGGTTTGCTGGACTCAAAAGCCGAACGTCCCATCCTGCGCCAGCTCAAATTCCGTATCGAGGCTGCACTCAGCGATCCGCGCTACAGATTCATGTTCAACTCGAAGATGATCGAAGACACGATCCACGAGACAATCGCGCACATTTTCCGCATTCCAGACCATGGCAAGCGTATTACCTGCTTCGAAATGGCCGGTGTGCCATCGGAAATCGTCAACTCGGTGTGCTCGGTTCTGGCGCGTCTCGCGTTCGATCTCGCCGTCTGGAGCGAGAACCGTCTGAAAGTTCTGGTGCTGGCCGAAGAAGCGCACCGCTATCTTCCGGCGGATCGTGGACTTGGCTTCGCGCCGACCCGTTACGCACTTTCACGCATCGCCAAGGAAGGCCGTAAATACGGCTGCTACCTGGCAGTTGTCACACAGCGCCCGGGCGAGCTTGATCCAACCATTCTGTCGCAGTGCTCGACCGTTTTCGCCATGCGCCTCGCCAACGAGCAGGACCAGGCGATCATTCGCTCGGCTATCGCTGACTCATCGGCCTCCACGCTTTCCTTCCTGTCCTCGATGGGGCAGCGGGAAGCCATCGCTTTCGGCGAGGGCGTCGCGACAACCATGCGACTGAAATTTGTGAAACTTACCCAGGACATGATCCCCGGACATGTCCAGCAGGCAATCGATGCCGCGAACGCTGCAGCCAATGCTGCGGCACCCGGCGAAATCGATCTGGAATCCATCGTGCGCCGTCTGCGCAATGTCCGCGACAGTGGCGACGTTGTTGAGGAGCCCGTGCCGGAGCCGGCTCGCGAAGTCGAACGCAGTCTCCTGCGCCGGCCAATCGCCCCTACCAATCCCGAGGACGATCCCAACTTCGGCTACGGCCTGAAGACGACGACCTTCGGCTACCGGCGCAATTGACAGCCATCTACCCACAGACCTGAGCCGAAAAGTGGAATGCTTTCGGCCCGGGCCTGGTAGGTAGGGTAATCGGTGGATCAGCATCCCCGATGCAAATCAGGCATGCTGCCCCGTCTGGCGGCCGCCCCGCCCCTTCGTACAGCTACGCATTCGCCTTGCATGGAAGCCCGCGACGCCCGGTCCGTGAATGGCGCACGGTCGAGTGCGCATCCTTGATCTCCGCAGACGTGTAGCCAGGGCCAGCAATGAGCGCAAAGCGCTTTTCCGTGACTCTGCCCCGTCGCCCTCGCCTCCCCGCTTGAGGAGCGAACCTCGATGCGCGAGACCGCCGCAGAGGTTTCATGACAGTGCGTCACGCAGTTGATCCTGAAAGGCAAACAAATGGATGGTCGCGAACTGGCGGACCACATATCCCCGACCGCAAATCGACGTCAGCGTACAAATGTCGGCGCGCGCAACTCTTCCGGCAAAGACGACTAAATCCGCGCTACTGCGTCAGGCGCAGACGCGGTTACGGCCGGTGCGTTTGGCTTGATAGAGCTGCATGTCGGCCCGGCGGACAAAGGCTTCCTGGGTCTCCTTGCGGTCCCATACAGCAAGGCCAAGGCTTGCTGTCACCTTGAGGCGGACATTGCCACTCTCGACCACCATCGCAGAGATGGCCTTGCGAATGCGCTCTGCCAGCTTCGAGAGCGAGTCGAGATCCATGTTCGGCGCAACGACGGCGAATTCCTCACCGCCCATGCGCGCCACAACGTCATGGTAGCGCGTCATGTCCTTCAGACACCTGGCAACGTTCTTCAGCACTTCATCGCCGGTATCGTGGCCATGCGTATCATTGACCGACTTGAAGTGGTCGAGATCGATGATCATCAAACCGACAGGCTTCTCGATCTTCCGGAACTCGTCGAGATACTCCTTCAGGGCATCATCAAAATAGCGGCGGTTCTGCATTCCGGTCAGGCCATCAGTCAGCGCCGCATGCTGGAGACTCTGCGATTTGACGCTCAGAGACTCGGTCATCTCACGCAACTTGCCCTGCTCCCGCACGGTCATGCGAATCTGCGGATAGATAAAGAAGCTGCCGAAGAACATTGCAGCACCCAGCAGAGCGCCACATACGAACAACAGACGCACAAGGTAGGCATCCTCCGGCGAAGCACTTTCGCCAGCCGTTACCTCGCTAAGGATTGAATAGGCATGCACAAGCACCAGACCGGCCGCAATGATCAGCGCGATCAGAATGAAGAACGCCAGCTCTGACTTGTGAAACTTCATGCCCTACCCAGAAACCAGACCGCACACTAACTGCAATTCGCCTTACGGTTGGTTAAAGTATTGACGCGAGGGTCAACCATTACGGGAAAAATTTCACTGCAGCGGCCGGCTTGACCATTCGGCTCCAAACTGGTTGCGAAACCATGTCATTTGCCGTTTTGCGTAGCGCCTTGTCGCAGATTTCGCGAGTTCTGTGGCCACTTTCAGCGTCAGGCGCCCTTCAAGGACATCGATCAACTCCCTGACCCCGATGGCTTTCAATGCCGGAGCTGCTGGGTGAAGGCGCAGGCGATTAACAGAATCTGCCTCTTCCAGCGCGCCCCCTGCAACCATTCCGTCGAAACGCTGACTGATTCGTTCCGCCAGCAGGTCTCGATCCGGATCGAGCACGATTCTCTTCGAGCTCGATTGATCCACCAAAGGTGTACCGCGCTGCTCCTGCCAGCGCGCCAGAGAGCGCCCGGTGGCCTCAAGAACCTCCAGCGCACGAACGATGCGCTGCCCGTCAGCCGGCTTCAATCGGCACGCCATTTCCGGATCACGCTCCTGAAGCAATCTGTAGAGATTCGCCGGGCCGTTCTCCCTCAGACGCCCGCGCCAGGCATCCCTGACCAGTGGCGGGACAGGTGGGACATCCGACAGGCCCAGCGTCAACGCTGTAAAGTAAAGGCCTGTTCCTCCAACAAAAACTGGCGTTCTCCCGGCAAACTCACCTGCCTCGGCAAGTCTCGCGACGTCGCCAAGCCATGCTGCAACCGAGTAAGGCTCCGAAGGCGCAACATGCCCGTAAAGCAGGTGCGGCGCGGCCTCGAGGGCCCGGTCATCAGGCCGCGCGGTAAGCACGCGCAAGACATCATAGACCTGCATTGAATCGGCGTTGATGATGACGCCATCAGCTTCCCTGGCGATCTCCAGTGCCAGCGCTGACTTGCCGCTCGCCGTTGGGCCAGCGATCAGCACTGCATTTTCGATTGGTTTGGCCGATGACATCGACATTCCCAGACACCGTCCGGGCGCGCTCGTCAACATTGCCCCGGGCACTTGCCTTTTCCCCCCGAATAGTGGACCTCGCAGCCGTAAAACCTTCGGAGTTTATATGCCGCTTGTCGCAACAATCATTGGCCCCGCCCACGGGAGCTCGCTGACGCCGGAAATTGCTTCGCGTGCGGCCGCAATTGTTGGATCCGAGCCCGACTGGCTGGGCGAAGGGGTGGCTTTCGACCTTGCGCTGCGAGATCCCTCCGATGCACCTAAACTGCGTGATCTCCTGGCCGGTACCGCTGCAGACGTGGTCATCCAGCCTGGAGAAACGCGGCGTAAACGCTTGCTGCTGGCCGATATGGATTCGACCATGATCGACCAGGAATGCATCGACGAGCTAGCCGACGAGGTC
>CAYZQP010000267.1:0-307 GCA_964480545.1 uncultured Mesorhizobium sp.
TCAGGAAACGCTGGTGGCTGACCCCGCTTCCGCTGCGGACGCGCTGGAGTTTTTTGGCGGCGTGCTCGCCGGCTTCAACGGCGAGTTCATCGAGCTCGGCGGGCCGTTCGCCTATACCCGACGCGAGGCGCTCGGCGTGGTTGCCGGCATTGGCGCGTGGAACTACCCGATCCAGGGGGCCGGCTGGAAGTCTGCACCAGCACTCGCCATGGGCAATGCTATGGTGTTCAAGCCGTCGGAGGCCGCCCCTCTGTCCGCGCTGGCACTGGCCGAACTCTATACCGAGGCCGGCCTGCCGGACGGGCTG
>CAYZQP010000267.1:317-3663 GCA_964480545.1 uncultured Mesorhizobium sp.
ATATGGTCGTGGCCGGCCAAGGCGGCACCAACATCGCCAAGGTTTCGTTCACCGGCTCGGTGCCGACCGGCAAAAAGGTGCTGGCGCTTGCTGGCTCGAAGATGAAACACGCAACGATGGAGCTTGGCGGCAAGTCGCCGCTCATCATTTTTGACGATGCCGATGTCGAGAACGCTGTCGGCGGCGCGATGATGGCCAATTTCTATTCCACCGGCCAGGTCTGCTCGAACGGCACGCGCGTGTTCGTGCAACGCGGACTGGAAGAGCAGTTCATGGCCCGGCTGATCGAGCGCACCCGCAAGATCGTGATGGGTGACCCTCTGGACCCGGACACGCAGATGGGACCGCTGGTCAACCGTCCGCAATATGAAAAGGTGCTTGGCTATATCGAGATCGGCAAGCAGGAGGCTACCCTCGCCTATGGCGGCGGCGTACCAAAGCTGCAGGGACTGGAGCATGGCCTGTTCGTCGAACCCACCATCTTCTCCGGCGTCACTGACGACATGCGCATCGCGCGCGAGGAAATCTTCGGGCCGGTCATGTCGGTTTTGTCCTTCGACGACGAGGACGAGGCGATTGCCCGCGCCAATGACACCGAGTTCGGGCTGTCGGCGGGCGTGTTCACCAGGGACATTGCGCGCGGCCACCGCGTCATCGGCCAGTTGCAGGCCGGCACCTGCTGGATCAACAACTACAATCTGGCTCCGGTCGAGGTGCCGTTCGGCGGCTACAAGCAGTCTGGCATCGGGCGCGAAAACGCGATGGATGCGCTGCGCCACTACAGCCAGGTCAAGTCGGTCTATGTCGAAACCGGCGATGTGATCAGTCCGTTTTGACATCAGGGCCCAACGTCGTCATTCGGGGGCGAAGTCGTAGACTATAAACGATCCGTCACTCCGGGGCGCGCAGCGAACCCGCAGTCCATAGCTGTACGTCTGAACATCTCTTGAAAAGCAATCCCTGGTTGACCGTTGCACGAGCCTTGCAAGCTCACAGCTCTGGACTCCGGGTTCGCTGCGCGCCCCGGAGTGACGCTGCGCGAGGGCCGCTTTCGATGCAACGTTTCTCCTCCTGGACTGTTGTGAACAGAAGTGACCGGGGCGGACACGCGCTTTGCCCCATTGGCGGCTAAGGGTCAGTTCGCAACAACCAAGGAGCATTGCATGACCCTATCGACCAGAGCCGAGACCGCATTTCTGTCGCGTGAGGAGGGTGAGTGGCTGGCGCAGTCGCACTACCCGGCCATTCTCGATCTGGACGAAAAGGCATTGTCCGAGTTGCAGAAGCGCATTCGCGCGGCACAGGACAAGGATCGCGGTCAGGCCCGGCAAATGCGGCGCAGCATTCGCGGCAAGGCCGAGGCGCGCGGCTCCAGCTTTCCGGGCAATGTCGAGAAGCCGGTCCAGCGCAAGCAGATTTTTGCCGGTGCAGTGCGCCGCCTGAACAAGGAGATCGGCCGCCGGCAGCAGATGAATGCAAAGGCCGAGCATGTCGCTGCCGCGCAGCGCGCGCTCAAGCTGAAGACCGCTGCCGATGGTGACGCGCGCCCGAGCGCCGGCAAGACGGCCGATACCGGGCTCAACCCGATCGAAAGCCGCCGCCGCCGCTGGTCGATCAACCGGCACAAGGTTGGCAGCATTTCCCAGCGCACGAAGAACGCACAGGCAGCGAAAGACGGGCGGTAAAGCACGCATTACTGCGGGACTTTTCGCGCATCATCAATCGCGCGTTCGATCCGAATCCTAACGATCCGTCACTCCGGGGCGCGTTGCGAACCCGAAGTCCAGAGCTGTACAGTCGAAGGTCATTGTGACAGCGGCCCATGACGTGCAGCGTTCGTATGAACGCCGACCGCACCAGCCTTGAGAACTCACATCTCTGGATTCCGGCTCCGCTTCGCGTGCCGGAATGACGCCAATGTGTGCAGCTTCAGCTTACATGTTTGACGCCGGATCGATCCGGCGGATCGCCCGCCGCAGCGGCGGGTTGTTCAGCCGGATGGGCCGGTCAAACTTGCTGACGAGCATTTTCGGGCTCGCCGATTTCTCAGGTTTGGTTTCCGTCCGCACCTCCTCGAGTGCGGAGAGACGCAGGCGCGTCAGTACTGCTGACACGACTGTAGGAACCGGATAGCGCATGACACTCCTCCCGTTCGCCAGATAACGCAGCGTGTTGAAACAGATGTTACGTAACGTCAAGAATGAGTCCGAGTTGAGGCAGACCGCATCATCTGCCTCAACGCGTGAAATTCGCTGCTAGCTCAGGAAGCCCGTCAGCCAGAGAAGAATGATGATCGGGATCGGCAGACCGACCAGCCAAAGGATCAAACCACGTGCCATGATGTTCCTCCATTTTGTTGTGGTTGCACTTGGCCTCACAACGCGGAGTCTGGCGGTTGGTTCCCTGATGGCGCGATAGCGATTTTGTGAAGTGGAACTGGTGGTGGCCGCTGCGGCAGGATTCGAACCTGCAACCTTCCGGTCCGTAGCCGGATGCTCTGATCCATTGAGCCACGCAGCGTATTCCAGGTCGTTCTTGCGCGTGACGTTTGTCCGAAAAGTCTGCAACTTTTGCGGCGCCACGCGGATTTCCCAAGGCGCCGCCGGCCGGATTGCCGGCGGCGCTTCATTCTGGTGCCCGGCGTGGGATTCGAACCCACAACCTCCTGCTTCTAAGGCAGGCATCTCTACCAGTTGGACTACCCGGGCATTTTCTGGTGGGCTCCCGAGGACTTGCACCTCTCGACGACGACCCCGGCTGTTTCAAAGTCATCCGGGCTGAATCCTATCCCTTGGCGAATGCCGGGAAAGGAGCCCGTACGGGCCAAGCCGCGCAGAGCGTTGCGACCTCTGGATGGATCACCACACGCGGCGTGCCCGCGCGATGAAGATCATCCGAAATCGACTACCGCAGTCGGAGGTATCGAAGGCTGGTCAGGGTGGCTGGATTTGAACCAGCGATCTCCGCGTTCCAAGCGCGACGGGCACGGCCAAACTCCCCTGCACCCTCGAAGGATGCGGGTCGCGGCTCGTCCTATATGTGCGCAACGCGTGTCATAATGCCGGGCTGTATAATCGAGCGCGTTGCAATTTGCAACAGGTTTTAGCGCTCTACTTCCGCAGCGCGGCCGTCGGCAGGTAGTCCTTCATCAGCTCGACTGCAACACGCGCGCCCAGATCAGACAGATGCGTTTCGTCCATGAAGTACGGGTAGAGTTTGTCGTCAGCCAGCTGGCATGAGCCGCCGGGACAGGTCAGTTCCATGATCGGCACATAGCGCACCATCTTGCCAAAGCGCGCCTGCATGAACGTGTCGATGCCCAGGATCCAGTCCTGCACCTCGCCGC
>CAYZQP010000267.1:3673-5247 GCA_964480545.1 uncultured Mesorhizobium sp.
ATTGCGGCGGGCGGCCGATCATCGTGATGTCCAGGCCAAGCGCCTTCAGCTCTGTGAGCTGTGCGGTCAGCTTCGCCTCCTCATCCTCGTTCTGGCTCCAGGAGGCCGAGAGGATCAGTTGTGCCGGCCTGTGCGTCTTGACCCATTCGAACACGCGGTCGTTGAACTCGCGGCAGTTCGGACGCTTCGGATAATCGCGTCCGACAATCGGGCGGCAATTGCCGGCGGTGGCCTGGGCGAAGGCGTATCCCTCGTTTTCCAGATAGGGTTTGAGGCCAGAGACCAGATGCGCGCCGAGGCTGTCGCCCCAGAGCAGCGCGACATTGCCCTGCGCTGGCAAGCATTCGGGCTTCAGGTCGGCAAAGCGCTGGTCGGGGCGCAGGAAGCAGGTGCCCTCACGGTACGAGCCCTCGCGGTCAAACGAGAAGGCAAACAGCTTTTGCGCTTCCGGCGAAAAGCGCTGCGGGAAGCCCTGCCCCACCAGCACCAGAGCCGCCAGACAGATCGAGGCCGCAAGGCCTGCCTTGGACAGATTGACGATGCGCGGCATGGTCCACCAGCGCCCGGTGCGGGTCGGCACCTCGACCAGATGGTAAATCGCGGCTGCCAACACCAGCGACACGACGATGATGCCGGAGACCATTGCAGCCTGCGTCGCGTCCGGAAACAGCTGTTTGCCGAACACCACGACCGGCCAATGCACCAGATAGAGGCTGTAGGAGATGCGGCCGATGTAGCCGAGCGGCTCCATACCGATGCTGTCCGACACCCTGTTGCACGCCTCGCCGCCCCAGATGACCAGAGCCGCACCCAGAACCGGCAGGGCTGCGGCTATACCGGGGAAGCTCATCGCGCTCGTGTAGGTCAGGCAGGTGGCGACGATTATCGCCACACCGCCAAGCGCCGCCAGCGCACCCACCGTCGCATTCTTCGGCTTCACGAAGCCAGGCACCGCCAGAATGCAGCCAACCAGCATTTCCCAGGCGCGGAACGGCAGCAGATAGAACGCGCTTTCGGGCGACAGGGTCAGCATCCACTGGCAGGCTGCGAGCGAGGCCAGTGCCAGCCCGACGAGCACCGGCATCAGCTTGCCACGCAGCTTTGTCAGGCAGAGCAGCGCGATCCACGGGAAGATGAAGTAGAACTGCTCCTCGACGCCAAGCGACCAGTAGTTCAGCAGCGGCTGGGTGTCGGCACCCGGCGCAAAATAGCCGGAGCTGCTCCAGAAGAAGATGTTGCCGGCAAACAGGGTCGACCACAGCAGCGAGTCCGCGAAACGCTCGAAGGCATCCGGGAACAGCAGCAGTGCGGCGGCGATCCAGGCCAAAGCCGAAACGGTGAAGAAGGCGGGCAGCAGACGGCGCGCACGGCGACCGTAGAAATTCGCGACCGAGAAGGTGCCCTGCCCGACCTCGGCATAGATGATTTTCGATATCAGATACCCGGAAATAACGAAGAACACGTCGACGCCGACAAAGCCGCCGGAAAACGCGTTCAGGCCGGCGTGGTAGAGCAGCACCGGCAGGATGGCCAGCGCGCGCAGACCATCAACATCCAGGCGATAGGCGGAGTGG
>CAYZQP010000268.1:0-5225 GCA_964480545.1 uncultured Mesorhizobium sp.
GTGGTCCATCGCCTGCTCCTTTCTGTTGCGTGCAGTATGAATGAGCGACGGAGCGCGAGGACAAGCCGGGCCGAAACAGGCCGATATTTCTGATAAGATATTGGTTTTGTTGTGTTTGTGTAGGTTGATAAGTTCGTGAATGGGTTGGTGCAGAGGTGCAAACCGGGGCGGGTTTGGCACCGTCGCATCTCGGAAATGGTCAGGCATGGATCCTCGGGTCTACGCTTCGCGTGCCCGAGGATGACGACAGAACGGGAGACGTTGATGGACGGGTAAGTGCCGGGGACAGTTTACTTTTTCCCGCCAACGCCAGTCCTGAACCCCCGCGTCCTTTGCGGAAAGAAAGTAAACTGTCCCCCGGAGCCTCCGGGTATGACGACAGAAGGAGGCAATGGGTGCCAGACCGTGAACTCACGAGCCCGGATGAGCACCAGGTCAGGATGGCCGTGGTGGATCGATGATGGCGACCACATCAGTCGAACTCAACCCAAGCTCTCGTGCCAGGCTGAGCGCATTGGGAATGATCCAGTAGGGTGTGTCCGGGTCATAGGGAGCAGGCTGCATGGTCAGGTTGTAGAGCGTCTTGGCGCACACTTCCTCGAAGCAATATTGCGCTTCCGCCTTCGCATCTCTGCGCTGTTCTGCCTTCAAAGTCTTCACACGAATGGCTTCGAACAGGCTGCGAGCTTTGGGCCAGGAGCGACGAACTTCAATCATCTGGTCGAGCCGCTCCAGCGTTTCCTCGTCCGCGCAATGCGGGCGAAAGAGCCGGATCAGGCTTTGTATGTCTCGAAGGATGCGCCGTTTCGTCATGGACTGGTTGCCGGCGAACGGCTCATGCTCGATCACCTGGACTACATCATCCATCTCGATCTCCGGGTAATGCTCGCGCATTCCGGCAAGCATCACCTCGGGCGGCCACTCACTTGAGCGACCAAGATAGTCAGCTACAGCTGATAGCGGCATGTCGGTGCAACGAGTGACGATCACTACAGCCCTCTGTGCAGGATCATCGTCGTGGATGTAGAGCATTGGTCCGGGCACGATTCGCGCCTCGCGCCAGCGGATGGTCGAGGTCTTCTCGCCGGTCAGGATGAGCGGAAAAAGCCGCGCCACAACGCCAAGTTTCTGCATGCTATCCATAACTTCGCAGCCATTGCCCCGAGCCCGGCCAGTTGCCTCGATAACTGACCGTCGTGGACACCCGGCCATCGAGCAAATCCTGAAAGGCGTTTCCGATCTCGACCAGCAGGGATCTGTAAAAATCCTCCCGCCAGCGGCCTTCGACGCCAAGCAGGTTCAGGGTGCTGGCAGGCAGCGCCTCATCACTTGCTGCAAGTTTCTCACGCAGCGTCGCGACTGCAGACCGCACGATCAACTCGCCCCCGGGTGTGGATGTTGCCTCTTCCATACCATGAGGAACACAGCCGCCCCAGGCGTGCATTGAGGCCAGGAGCCATTGATTGCGGATTTTGGTGGCGAGATGGTCGTCTGACGATGGCTTGACCTGAAGTGCCAGCAAATGGAGCCAAAGCTCCAGATACCAATCCGTCATCCAGAAGCCGACCTCGTGTGTGACGTCCGTCGGGATTTTGCCCGTACTGTCCCGGCCCAGCGTGACGTAGCTGCTGGGCATCGCCTACACGCACCTGCCGCCATCAACCTCCAGCGCCACGCCGGTGATGAATTCGGCCTCGTCGGAGCAGAGATAAAGCGCGGCATTGGCGATATCGAGCGGCGTCGAGAAGCGGCCAAGCGGGATGACGGCCTTGAACTGCGCGCGGCGTTCGGGCGTGTCCTCGCCCATGAAGGTCTGCAGCATGCCGGTTTCGCCCGCCACGGGACAGATGCAGTTCACGCGGATTTTCTTCGGCGCGAGTTCGACCGCCATGGATTTCGTCGCGGTGATCGCCCAGCCTTTGGAGGCGTTGTACCAGGTCAGGCCCGGACGCGGGCGCAGGCCGGCCGGCGAGGCCGTGGTCAGGATCACGCCACCGCCCTGCTTTTCCATGATCGGCACGACGGCCAGCGTTGAATGATAGATCGCCTTCATGTTCACGGCGGTGATGAGGTCGAACGTGTCCTCGCTGACATCCAGCAGCGAGCCGTTCCTGTGGCTGTAGCCGGCATTGTTGATCATGATGTCGATGCGCCCGAACGCATCCATGGTGGCAGCCACCATCTCTTCGAATTCCGAGCGGCGGGACACATCGGTCTGCGTGCAGATGGCGTTGGCACCGATCTCGTCTGCGACCTTCCTTGCGCCGGCGAGGTTGAGGTCAGCGACGACGATTTTCGCGCCTTCCTTGGCAAAACGGCGGGCCATGCCCTCGCCGAAACCGGAGGCAGCACCGGTGATGATGGCAACTTTGTCTTTGAGGCGATTGGTCATAATTCCTCTGAAAATTGTGTTTGCCGAGGACTTTACCCCTCACCGGTCCTTCGGACCACCTCTCCCCAGAGGGGAGAGGAACCAAGGTTCTGTGAGGGCGCATGCTTCGTCCAGCCTGGGTTCCTCTCCCCTCTGGGGAGAGGTGGTCCGAAGGACCGGTGAGGGGTAAGTCGAGCTACCCATGATTGAACACAATCGTCTTCGTTGCGCTCATGTCGTAGAGCGCCTCAAAACCCTTTTCGCGGCCATGGCCCGAGCGCTTGAACCCGCCAAAAGGCAATTCCACGCCACCGCCGGCACCGTAACCGTTGACGAACACCTGACCCGCGCGGACGCGTTTGGCGACGCGATGCTGGCGCGCGCCGTCTTTCGTCCAGACGCCAGCGACAAGGCCGAAATCGGTGCCGTTGGCAAGGCGGATCGCATCGGCCTCGTCGTCGAAGGGGAAGAGGGTCAGGACAGGGCCAAACACCTCCTCCTGCGCGATGACGGCATCTGGATCGACCGAGCCAAACAGCACTGGTGCGTAGTAGAAGCCCGAACCAGGTGAGTCTGCGCTTACGATTCCGCGCGCCAGGACCTGAATGCCGGCGGCTTCAGCAGCAGCGACCATGCCGGCCACCTTGTCCCGCTGCCGGGCGTTGATCAGCGGACCAATATCCAAGTCGGCTTCGTGCGGGCCGGCGACCAGCCTGGAGAAGCGATCCGCCAGAGCCGAGGCAACCTGCTCATAGATCGGGCGTTCGATCAGCACGCGGCTGCCGGCGGAGCAGGTCTGGCCGCCATTCTGGATGATCGCATTGACCAGAACAGGAAGTGCGGCCTCAATGTCAGCATCGGCGAACACAATCTGCGCCGACTTGCCACCGAGTTCCATGGTGACACCGCGATTGTTGACGGCAGCGGCCTGCTGGATCGCCGTGCCTGTTGCGGTCGAGCCGGTGAAGGTGACGTAATCGACGCCCGGATGCGCCGACAGCGCGGCGCCGGCCTCGCGGCCGTAACCCGTCACGACATTGAACACGCCCTCGGGAAAGCCCGCCTCCAGCGCCAGTTCCGCCATGCGGATCGTGGTCAGCGAGGCGTCCTCCGCCGGTTTGACCACCAGCGTGTTGCCCATGGCAAGCGCTGCACCTGCGACCCGGCCCAGGATCTGCAGCGGATAGTTCCACGGAATGATGCCAGCGACGACACCGTGCGGCTCGCGCAGCGTAAGCGCCGTATAACCTTCGAGGAAGGGAATTGTGTCGCCGTGGATTTTGTCGCCCGCGCCGCCGTAGAACTCGTAGTAGCGGGCCGCACCCACAACATCCGCCCTGCCCTGCCGCACCGGCTTGCCGGTGTCGCGCGATTCCAGTGCGGCGAGCTCATCGCCATGCTTCTCGACCAGGTGGAACAGCCGCGTCAGGCAACGGCCGCGTTCGACGGCCGGCATGCGCGACCACGGGCCCTCATTGAACGCCTTGCTGGCCGACTGAACCGCCCGGTCGACATCCGCTGCGCCGGAGGCCGGGATGGACGCAAACACCTTGCCGTCCGACGGGCAAACCACGTCGATGCGTTCGCCTGACAGACTGTCGACGGGATTTCCGTCTATGACCTGCATGAAGGCGCGGCCCTGCGCGACCGTGGTGGAAAGATGTGCTGTCATTTCAAATGGTCATGAATCTCGCGAAATCGCTGCGCATGTTGCGGATTTGGTCGACAACACGCAAGTTGCGCGGCACAAAAGAAAATTGTGCGATGCGACACAAAATACACTGGCCAATTTAAATCGATTAACATAGCTTGGAGCCTGTCGGTTGACCGACCCAGAAAGACTGAACATGACAGCCCAGATCATCCCCGTCGATCCGTTTGACTTTATCATCTTCGGCGGTACCGGCGACCTCGCCGAGCGCAAGCTTTTGCCTGCACTCTATTATCGCCAGTGCGACCACCAGTTTTCCGAGCCGACGCGCATCATCGGTGCCTCGCGCACCAAGATGACGGACAAGGAGTTCCAGGCTTTCGCCGAGAAGGCGCTGCGCGAGCATGTGAAGGCTGCCGACATCAACGAGGATGAGCTGAAAACCTTCATCAAGCGCATCTCCTATGTCGCGGTCGATGCGATGAGCGGCGATGGCTTTGACAAGCTTAAGAAGGCTATCGGCGATTCCGATGCGATCCGCGCTTTCTACCTGGCGGTTGCGCCGAACCTGTTTGGCGAGATCAGCCACAAGCTGAAAGACAACAAGCTCATCACCAAAAACAGCCGCATCGTGGTGGAGAAGCCGATTGGCCGCGACGGGGCCTCGGCCAGGGCGCTGAACGACGCGATTGCTGCCGATTTCCACGAAAGCCAGATCTTCCGCATCGACCACTATCTCGGCAAGGAGACAGTGCAGAACCTGATGGCGCTGCGCTTTGCCAACGCCTTTTACGAGCCGCTGTGGAACTCGGCACATGTCGACCACGTGCAAATCACGGTGGCCGAAACGGTCGGTCTCGAGGACCGCGTCACCTATTACGACAAGGCTGGCGCACTGCGCGACATGGTGCAGAACCATATCCTGCAGTTGCTCTGCCTCGTGGCGATGGAGCCGCCCTCCTCGATGGAAGCCAACGCGGTGCGCGACGAGAAGCTGAAAGTGCTGCGCTCGCTGAAGCGCATCAACGGTCAGGAAGCGCCAAAGCAGACCGTGCGCGGCCAGTACAAGGCCGGCGCCTCCGCCGGCGGCGCGGTGAAGGGCTATATCGAGGAACTCGGCACAGCATCCTCGACCGAAACCTTCGTTGCCATCAAGGCAGACATCGAGAACTGGCGCTGGGCCGGCGTGCCGTTCTACATCCG
>CAYZQP010000269.1:0-5189 GCA_964480545.1 uncultured Mesorhizobium sp.
TTCGATCAGCTCGCGCGATTTCCAGAACAGCCGGAACGCCTCGTCGAATACCGCATGATCCTCACGGCGATTGACCAGCACAGAATGCAGCACCCAGTAAAAATCGTCGCGTGAGCCGATTCCGGCGGTCAGCACAGCGTCAATCGCGTCTTTTGTGGAGGCCGGCCCGACCCGCAGCCCCGCCTTGCGCAGCGCCCGGGCAAAATAGACGATGTTGTCGGCGATGCGTCCGTCGGGATTGGCGGTCATCACTATTCCGCCGCTGCGGAAAGCTCCGCCTTCACCTCGTTGAGCAGTTTTCGCCCCTCGCCCTGCCCGATGCGGGCGATGTCATCCTGATACTTGAGCAGCACGCCAATCGTGTCGGATACGGTCTCGGGGTCGAGCGCTACCTTGTCGAGCTCAGTCAGGGCGCTCGCCCAGTCGATTGTTTCAGCCACGCCCGGTGCCTTGAACAGCTCGATTTGGCGCAGACGCTGCACGAAATTCACCACCTCGGCCGACAGCCGTGCATTGGCCTGAGGCACCTTGCGCCGCACGATTTCCAGCTCTCGCTCGGCATCAGGGTAATCCACCCAGTGGTACAGGCAGCGGCGCTTCAGCGCGTCATGGATTTCGCGGGTGCGGTTTGTGGTTATGATGACAATCGGCGGCTCTTCGGCCTTCATCGTCCCGAGCTCCGGCACAGTCACCTGGAAGTCGGAGAGGATTTCCAGCAGGAACGCCTCAAACGCCTCGTCGGTGCGGTCGAGTTCATCGATCAGAAAGATCGGAGCCATACCCGCCTTGCCGGTCAGCGCCTCCAGCACCGGGCGCCGGATCAGGTATTTTTCGGAGAAAACGTTCTTTTCCATATCCTTCCGGTCGACGCTGCCGGCAGCCTCTTCCATACGGATTTCAATCATTTGCGCGGCGTAGTTCCACTCATACACGGCAGAGGAAACATCCAGGCCCTCGTAGCATTGCAGCCGGATAAGCTTGCGCCCGAGCGCACTTGCCAGCACCTTGGCAATCTCGGTCTTGCCGACGCCTGCCTCACCCTCAAGGAACAGCGGCCGCTTCATCTTCAGTGCCAGATAGAGCACCGTCGCCAGCGAGCGGTCGGCCACGTAGTCAGCACCCGCGAGAAGGTCCATGGTGGCGTCAATGCTGCCAGGCGTGGCTTGTGGCTTCGCGGTCATACGGCGTCCTTCGCGCAGCCAGGCATTCAGAGCCTTTGGTAGCTGCGGTTGTGATAAAGCAAGGATTGCAGGTTATCGCCGTGGCGCAGGCCTGTCACCTTGCCAAAAAGCACACGGTGGGTAGCCATGTCTTTGGTGTCGATGATCTCGCAGTCAAACACTGCAAGCGCGCCTTTGAGGGTCGGTGCCCCGGTTGCCATCACATCCCATTCTGCCGAGGCAAAGCGCGCCTCCGGGCTCAGCCCCGTCTGGCCTGAAAATGCCACCGCTACCGGCTCCTGCGCGGCGGACAGCGTGTTCAGGGCAAAGTTGCCGTTCTTCACAAACAGATCGTTTTTCTCGTTCTCGCGGTTCAAACAGGCGAGCACCATCGGCGGGCTATCGGACACCGAACAAGCGGCGATCACCGTGGTTCCACGGCGGCCAGCCGCCCCCTCGGTGGTGATGACATGCACCGCACCCGCAAACTGCGCCATCGCGTCGCGATAGGCCTGCGGTCCGACTTCGTATTTCTTCAGCACTGCGAAATTCCAATGTTCGGCCCGAATATATGGGCCGCACCGCCCTGTCACAAGTTGCGCATGTGCGCCACGGGCGATACCAGTTGCGCCAGTCGTGTGCGGATATTGATTTGAGCCGATTGTTTGCAACAAGTCTTGCGCTTCTCGCGCTCAGCCTGCCTGCTGCGGCAGAGCCGGTGATTGGCGTGATCGGGCCGCTTTCCGGCCCGCAGAGCATCCTTGGCCAGCAGATTGTCACCGGCGCATTCGCCGCCTCGCGCGGCAAGGCGCAACTCGTCACCGCCGATGATCAATGTTCGGCCACGGGCGGTGTGGATGCGGCGCGGCGCGTCATCGCGGCGCAGGCTGTGTCAGTGGTCGGATTTCTCTGCACCGAATCGCTGGAAGCCGCGCTGCCGCTGTTCAAGGCTGCCCGCATCCCGGTCATCAGCATTGGTGTGCGCACAAGCATGCTGACCGACCGCCACGACAAGACCGGTTTTCCACTTCTGCGCCTGTCGCCGCGCGCGGATGGCGAGCAACAGGCAGTGGCACGTCTGCTGGTACCGCAGTGGCGCGAGGCGAATTTCGCCATCGTCGATGATGGCACGATTGGTGGGCGCGAGTTCGCCGAGGCTTTTCGCGCGGCTGCCGAGCAGGCGGGGCTGAAACCCGTGTTCGTCGATACATACCGGCCGGATATGGACAATCAGGTGGCCCTGATCGGCCGCCTGCGGCGCGCCGGTGCGACCCATGTTCTGGTGGGCGGCAACCGGCACGACCTTGCCGTCATCGCGCGCGACGCGAAGGAGCGCGACTACGAGCTGACGCTGGTCGGCGGCGAGAGCCTGCGCAGCGACGCCAACGATATCGAACTCGCGCCTGACACGCTGATGATCGGGCTGCCCGAATGGGGCGAGGTCGCCTCGCCAGATGTCGCAACATTCCTCTCGGAGCGAAAGATCGTTGCCGAGGGCTACACGCTCCCCGCCTATGCTGCGGTGCAGGTCGCGCTGTCAGCCCCTGCCCCGATGCCCGAGGGCGATGCCGTTGCAGCATTTTCTGATCGCGATATCCCGACGGTTCTCGGCCCGCTGCGCTTCGATGCCAAAGGCGACCTCACTGCCTCGCTCTACCGGCTCTACCGCTGGGATGGCAGCAAATTCGTTGAACTGGAGAGCAATTGATGGCGCGGCCCGGTCCACGAAACCTTATCACCGATGTCGCGGGCCTGCGGGTCGGCCAGGCCGATGATGCGCGGCTGAAGTCCGGCGTCACCGCGATCCTGTGTGACCGGCTGAACGTCGCCGCCGTCCAGGTTCTGGGCGGGGCGCCGGGCACGCGCGAGACGGACCTGCTCGAGCCGCACAACGCGGTGGATGGCGTCAACGCCATCGTCTTTTCCGGCGGCTCGGCGTTCGGGCTCGACGCCGCATCCGGCGTACAGGCGCGGTTGCGCGAACAGGGCGTCGGCGTGGAAGTGCGCGGGCAGCACATCCCGATTGTGCCGTCGGCCATCATCTTTGACCTGACCAATGGCGGCGACAAGGACTGGGGCCGCTACCCGCCCTATCGCGAGCTTGGCTATGAGGCCGCCGGCTCTGCCTCGGAGGAGTTTGTGCTCGGCAGCGCCGGCGCGGGTGCCGGTGCGCTGGTCTCCGGTCTGAAAGGCGGCGTCGGCTCGGCCTCGCTGGTGCTGGACAATGGCATCACGGTCGCAGCGCTTGCCGTCGTCAACTCGGTCGGCTCTGTCACGGTCGGCGAGAACCGTCACTTCTGGGCCGCGCCCTTCGAAATCGGCAGGGAATTCGGCGGTCTCGGCCTGCCCTCACGGATCCCGCCAGAGGCAACAGAAGTGCGGCTCAAGTTTCGCGAGCCGGAAGCCGGAGCGGCCACCATTGTTGCGGTCATTGCCACGGACGCGGTTATGACCAAGGCCGCCGCCAAGCGCCTCGCCATCTGCGCGCATGATGGCTTTGCCCGCGCCGTCTGGCCCACGCACACACCCTATGATGGCGATCTGGTGTTCGCACTGGCCACCGGTGCGGCGGGCAAGGAGGTCGAGGTGCCTGCCCTGCCGGAATTTTTTGCAGCCGCCGCCTCAACAATGGCGCGAGCCATTGCCAGAGGTGTCTATTCCGCGACGCCCGCGGAAAACGACTATTATCCCTGCTGGTCGCAAAGGTGAGATCAATGAAACTCCGCGCTGCCGCCGCTCTTTTCGCATTGAGCCTCACGCCCGCCATGGCTGGCGACGCCGCCACACTCAACGTCATCGGCTTTTCCGGCGACGGCACGGTGTTTGCCTTCGAGGAATATGGCACGCAGGATGGTTCCGGCTTTCCCTACGCCAACCGCTTTTACATCGAGACGGCGACCGACAGCTTTGTGAAGGGCACGCCGATCCGCGTGCGGCTGGATGACGAAGCGAAGAGCGAAACCGACGCCAGAGCCGAGGCGCGCGCGAAGGCGAACGCACTTGCTGGTGCCGATGACAGTTTCGAGCCTGGCTTTGTCGTCGCCTCCAACGCCATCACCGAGGAAAGCGCTGACCCGCACCGCTTCGTTGCCAGCCCCGGTCCGTTCTTCCCGCCCATCATGGACAGCATCGGTGTGCGGCTGGAAGAAATCGACGTGCCCATCCCGGAAAACTGCAAGCAACTGGATAACCCTGTGAAGGGTTTCCGGCTCGTGCGATTCGACCCGAAAACCAGTGCTGACATTGCCGTTCTGCACGAAGACAAGCGCATCCCTGAAAGCCGCACCTGCCCATTCGGCTATCGGCTGGCCAACCTCTCGACCCAGCTGGAACAAGGCGGTCGCGCCGGTCAGTTCGCCGTGGTCATCGCGGTGCGCAGCCAGGGTTTTGAGGGCCCGAACCACCGGTTCATCGCCGTGCCGGGAAAGCTCAACCCAGCCGGTCCGCATGCCAGGCAAGATGGTCGGCCATGAAGGTCGAGATAAAATTGTAGGAATGGTCGTAGCCGTCGCGCATGTTCAGCGCCAGGCCGATGCCCGCCTTCTTGCACGCCTGCTCAAGCAGCCAGGGCCGCAGACCATTGTCGAGGAATGAGTCCGCCCTGCCCTGATCGACCAGAATCTCATCGACGCGGTGCCCATCCTCGATCAACAGCGTCGAGTCATAGGCCCGCCATGCAGCCTCCTCCGGCCCGAGATATTTCGCGAATGCCGGGCGCGACCAGTCGGCGGTCGTTGGCTGGGCAATCGGCGCAAAGGCCGACACCGCCTTGAAGCGCTCCGGGTACTTCAGCGCCAGCGTAATTGCGCCGTGGCCACCCATCGAGTGCCCGGTGATCGACTGCCGCGCCATATCCAGTGGCTGATCGCCCAGCAGGCTTGGCAGCTCATCGATAATGTAGCTCGCCATGCGATAGTTCTTCGCAAACGGTGCCTGCATCGCGTCGAGATAGAAGCCTGCGCCCTTGCCGAACTGCCAGTTGTCCGGCTCGTCCGGCACATCATCGCCGCGCGGGCTGGTGTCCGGACA
>CAYZQP010000270.1:0-5155 GCA_964480545.1 uncultured Mesorhizobium sp.
GATGACACATGACTCCATCGGTCTCGGTGAAGACGGCCCGACGCACCAGCCGGTCGAGCATCTGGCGGCCCTGCGCGCCATCCCGAACCACTATGTGTTCCGCCCCGCTGATGCTGTCGAAACCGCCGAGTGCTGGCAGATTGCCATCGAGAGCGAGAAGACGCCATCGACGTTGGCGCTGACCCGCCAGAACCTGCCGACCGTGCGTACCGAGCATACGGCTGACAATCTGTCGGCCAAGGGTGCCTATGAACTGGCGGCCGCCAACGGCGACGCCAAGGTCACGATCTTCGCGACCGGCTCGGAGGTGGAGATCGCGCTTGGCGCGCGCGACCTGTTGCAGGCCAGGGGTGTGCCGACCCGCGTTGTCTCGGTGCCTTGCTTCGAGCTGTTCGAGGCGCAGTCTGCCGCCTACCAGAAGGCCACGATCGGCTCGGCTCCGGTCAAGGTCGCCGTCGAGGCCGCCATCCGTCAGGGCTGGGACCGCTTTATCGGCACGGACGGTGTTTTCATCGGCATGCACGGCTTCGGCGCATCGGGCGAAATCAGCGACCTCTACAAGCACTTCGGCATCACTGCCGAGGCAACTGCAGAGGCCGCGCAGAAGGCGCTCGCCTAGGCCTGAACGCTTCGTCCTTCCGGTCACATAGGGCCGGAAGGCATTGCTCACATCACCCGCGCTCGAACAGCTGATCCAGGATCACGCCTTCGAGCCGCGCGAGCTCCGCCGAGCCATGACGGCGCGGGCGCGGCAGGCCGATGTCGAGGTCGAGCGCGATGCGGCCCTTGTCGATCACCACGACGCGGTCGGCCAGCGCCACCGCCTCGGAAACGTCATGGGTGACCAGCACCGCTGTAAAGCCCTGCTTGCGCCAGACGCGCTCCAGCAGTGCCTGCATCTCGATACGGGTCAACGCGTCGAGAGCGCCAAGTGGCTCATCCAGCGCCAGAATTGACGGGTTGCCGATTAGTGCCCGCGCCAGCGCGACGCGCTGACGTTGCCCGCCAGAGAGCACCGACGGCCATTCGGCGGCGCGATCTTCCAACCCGACCTCGGCCAAAAATTCCTGCGCACGCTGGCGCGCTTCCTTGCCCTTTGCTTCGCCGGTCAGCCCGACGGCAACATTGTCGGCAACGCTCGCCCAGGGCAGCAGCCGTGGCTCCTGAAACATGATGCGCGTGCGCCGCTGGCCATCACCATGCTCCAGTGTGCCAGAAGTCGGCTTGTCGAGATCGGCGAGCAGGCGCAGCAGCGTGGACTTGCCGCAACCGCTCTTGCCGATGATGGCGACGAACGAACCGTCCTCTACAGAAAGATCGACGCCGTCCAGAACTGTCTTGTCGCCAAACTGCTTGCCTACCTTGCTGAAGGTGAAGGCGGCAGCGCGCGGCTTGTGTTCGGCAGCTGTGCGGGCAACGGGCTCCTCCTGCTCGGGCTCCTCCTGCTCGGGAGAACGTAGTGCCAATACGGTGGCGCTCATGCTTTTGTCCTGGCTGTCTGAAACGCTGGGTGCCACTGGAGCGACAGGCGCTCAAGCAGGCGGGCGAGGCTGTCGGCAAGCTTGCCGAGCAGTGCGTAGATGATGATCGACAGCATGACGACATCGATGAGCAGGAACTCGCGCGCCTGCATTGCCATGTAGCCGAGGCCGGATGAGGCCGAGATGGTTTCAGCGACGATCAGCGTCAGCCACATAATGCCGAGGGCATAGCGCAAGCCGACGAATATGGCCGGCAGCGCTCCGGGCAGGATCACCCGGGTGAACAGCTGCCAGCGGTTCATGCCATAGGTGCGGCCCATCTCGATCAGCTGCGGGTCAACATTCTGGATGCCGAGCAGCGTGTTCACGTAGATCGGGAAGAACACGCCGAGCGCGACAAGAAACAGCTTTGACCCTTCATCAATGCCGAACCACAGGATCACCAGCGGGATCAGCGCCAGATGCGGAATGTTGCGGATCATCTGCAGCGTTGTGTCGGTTATTCCACGCGACAGGGCAGAGACGCCATTGGCGAGACCGAACGCGAAGCCGATCACCCCGCCAATGGCAAAGCCGATCAGCGCCCGCGCTGTGCTGGCAGCAATGTTAGTCAGCAGTTCACCGGACAGCAGCATACGCCAGAAGGCTGCAACCACGGCCGAGGGCGGCGGCAACACGTTGGTCGCCACCATGCCTGAGCGGGCCGCGATCTCCCAGCCGACAACAATCGCGGCTGGCAAAAGCCATCCTATGCTGCCATCGGCTATACGCCGGACCTGACTTGATGGTCTGCTCATGGGTATTCCCTGTCTGCATGTACCGGGAGCAAGCATGCCCGCTCCCGGCGTTGACGATCAGTTCGTCGGCGCGTTCCACACGGCGTCGCGCACTTTGACCGGCCGCGGGATCAACTTCAGTTCGGCAAAGGTGTCGGCGATCTTCTGCTGCCGCTCGAGAACCTCGTCTGTCACGGGCAAAAGGTCGATGGTCTGGCGCCTGGTCGCAATCGTCTGGGCCTCCAGGTCAAAGCCTGTCGTCTCCGAGGCGATCTTCGCCAGTCCTTCCCTGTCCTTTGATACCTCGTCGGAGATCGCCTTGATCTCCTCCAGCGCTGCCTTCACGACAGCCGGATTCGCTTCCGCATAGCTGCGCGTCGATAGATAGAACGAACTGGTCTCCAGCCCCGGCTCGCCCGCCTGTGCAATCGGCCGCGCATTATGCCTGGTTTCGGCCAGCGCGAAGTAGGGATCCCAGATCGCCCAGGCGTCAACACGCCCCGTGGCAAACGCAGCACCCGCATCGGCCGGCGTCAGGTAGACGGGTTCAATGTCGGAGATATCCAGTCCATGTTTGCGCAGCGCCTGGATGGTAAGGTTGTGCGCGGTAGACCCTTTGCCGAAGGCGATCCTCTTGCCTTTCAAATCCTCGACTTTCTGGATCGCGGATCCCTTGGGGACCACGATGGCAGTCGTTGCAGCCGGGGTAGCCGCGACATAGACCAGGTCAGAACCTGCAGCCTGCGCCGAAATCGGCGGAATATCGCCAAGCGCCCCGAGATCAAGAGCGCCGGCATTCAGCGCCTCGATGATTGGCGGGCCAAACTGGAACTCAACCCATTTCACGTTGGTTACGCCGAGATCCTTGAGGCGCTTTTCAAGCGAACCACGCTGCTTGGCAACAAGCAGAATGGTGCTCGCCTTTTGGTAGCCAATCCGGAACTCAAGCTCCTGGGCGAAGACCGGCGCGGAAAAAGTGGTTGCGAGCAGTGATACGCCGAGTAGCCCGGCAATGAAATTGCGTCTGGTGAACATGGGATTTCCTTTGAGATGGATGGCGTTCACCCCGTGTCATGATCGCACTGCCCATCCCCGTTGTCAGGCATAGGCAGAGCGCTTTGGAGCAAACTTATGGTGAAATTGTTGATTGACGCTTACGAAGCCGCGATTGCAGCGCGGATGGCATCGTCGTTGACGGCTTCGGGCTTGCGCCGGGTGCGGCTCTTTTCGCCGGTCACTGAGACTGCAGGCTCGCCCTCGATGGTCACTCGGCGCACAACGCGCCTGGCATCGCCGTAATCGTTGATCGCATAGTGCTGGGTGGCGCGGTTGTCCCAGATGGCGACGTCGCCTTCCTTCCAGCTCCAGCGCACGGTGTTTTCCAATTCGATCGAGCGGTTCTGCAGAATTTCGAAGATACGCGCGGATTCAGCCGTCGAAAGCCCGCTGATCCGCTTGACGAAATGCCCAAGCAGAAGCGAGCGCTCACCGGTCTGCGGGTGCACATGCACCACCGGGTGTTCCGCTTCGAATAAAGTTGCAGCGAATACGTTCTCGTAATGCTTCAAGCGCTTTTCATCGATCGTGGCACGCTTTGCGCCGTAGTCGTAGTCATTGCCGTGTATGGCCCAGAGCTGCTCGGCAAGCTGCTTCAGCGCAGGTGGCAGGCGCTCATAAGCGGCAACAGAGTTTGCCCAGACGGTGTCGCCGCCAAACTCCGGTATCGTCACCGCGCGCAGGACCGACACTTTCGGGAAGGCTTCGACGAAGGTGACGTCCGTGTGCCAGGAATCCGCACGGCCACCACCGCCGGTGGAATCCAGCTCGAAAATTCTGGTGCCTGTCGGGGCCGGCACTGTGGGATGCGCGACAACCTTGCCGAACAGCGCACCAAAGGCTTCATGCTCGGCGTTGTCGAGATGTCCCTGGTCGCGGAAGAAGATGACCTTGTGTTTGAGCAGCGCGCGCTCGATCTCGGCAAACACCTCCGGCTCCAGCGAGCCCGAAAGCGTGACCCCGCCGATCTGTGCGCCGATGCGCCCGGCAACTTGTTTGACTGTGATGTGCTCGAACGGCTTTTCGAGCGAGATAAGTTGGCCTGACATCGAGTTCCCCTATGCGGATGAATGTGAGAGAAACCGACCACTCACTGCTGATCCTCAAAGGCTAATCTCTAGTACATTAGTAGATGAAGGAATTCCGTTCCATTTATCGGCCTCAGAACGATCTTCCCGGCTCAACATACGCACTTCACCGGCCCGCTCGTTTTGTCTGGTCCAGCGCATCTCACTGCTGGATTATTCCTGCATTCGTCGCTAAGAAGCAGCCGACTTCGACCCTCGTCATCTCCCAGGAGGAATACCCATGGCAGTACGCGTCGCCATCAATGGCTTTGGCCGCATTGGCCGCAACATCGTTCGCGCAATCTACGAGTCGGGCCGCAAGGACATCGACATCGTCGCCGTCAACGATCTCGGCCCGGTCGCCACCAATGCGCATCTGCTGCAGTTCGACTCGGTGCACGGCAAGTTTCCGCGCGAGGTTACGGTTGACGGCGACACAATCAACATTGGCACCGACAGCTTCAAGGTGTTTGCCGAGCGTGACCCGTCAAAGCTGCCCTGGAAGGATCTCAAGATCGACATCGCGATGGAGTGCACGGGCATCTTCACGGCGCGCGACAAGGCCGCGATGCATCTCGACGCCGGTGCCAGGCGCGTCATCGTGTCGGCTCCGGCTGACGGCGCCGACTTCACCGTCGTCTATGGCGTCAACGAGGGCGGTCTGACCAAGGATCACAAGGTCATCTCCAACGCCTCGTGCACCACCAACTGCCTCGCACCGCTGGCCAAGGTGCTGCATGAGACCGTCGTCATCATGCCCTTCTCGATGCCGACG
>CAYZQP010000271.1:0-5152 GCA_964480545.1 uncultured Mesorhizobium sp.
GCCCGGTCATGCGCAGGCCGAAGCCGATATTCTCCGCCACCGTCATGTGCGGATAGAGCGCGTAGGACTGGAACACCATGGCGACGCCGCGATCCGCCGGACCAACGTCCGCCATCTCCTTGCCGCCGATCTTCAGTGAGCCGGAGGTGATCTCCTCCAGCCCGGCGATCATGCGCAAAAGCGTGGACTTGCCGCAGCCGGACGGGCCGACAAACACGCAGAACTCGCCCTGGGCGATGTCGAGGTCAACGCCCTTGATGACCTGCGTTGCGCCAAAATCCTTGCGGACGTTGCTGAGTGAAACCTCTGCCATGCGTCAGCCTTTCGTTGCGCCAAGCGTCAGCCCGGCGATGAAGTGTTTTTGCATCAGGAAGAACATCATCACCGGCGGCAGGGCGGCGACGATGGAACCGGCCGAGACCAGGTTCCAGGCTGCGACCCACTCGCCCTTGAGACCATAGAGCCCGGCGGTAACCGGCATGGCGTGCTGGCCCTGCACCAGCACGGTTGCCCAGAAATAGTCGTTCCAGACGAAGGTGAAAACCAGCACTGCCAGCGCTGCAATGGCCGGGCGCATCAGCGGCAGCACGACATAGCGGAAAATCTTCCATTCCGACACGCCCTCAACCCGCGCAGACTCGATCAGCGCAAACGGGATCGCCTTGATGAAGTTGCGCATAAACAAGGTGCAAAAGCCCGTCTGGAACGCGACGTGGAAAAGGATCAGGCCAAGCGTCGTGTCATAGAGCCCGGCCTTCAAGGTGAGGTCACGCACCGGCACCATAAGAATCTGGAACGGCACGAAATTGCCGGCAACGAACATGAAGAACACGACGAGGTTCAGCCGGAAGCCATAGACTGCCAGTGCAAAGCCGGTCAGGCACGAGAGCGCAATGGCACCGATCACCGTGGGGATCGTCACCTTGAACGAGTTCAGGATGTACCATCCGATATTCGAGTTGTTGAACACATCGGAATAGTTCTTCACCGCATCGAAGCCCGAGGGCATGCCGAAATAGTTCCCCGCAACGAGGTCGGAGAACGGCCGGACTGATGTCACCGCCACGCCAATCAGCGGCAGCAGCCAGATGATCAGCGCCACCGGCAGCAGGATTTTGTAGGCGATGCGTGCCGGTGCACCGGCTTTCTCGATAGGAGCAGGAAACATCAGGCGTTCCTCTCCTGCGAGAGCATGCGCACGATGAAGATCGTGATGAACACCAGCATGATCGCAAACAGCACCACCGCGATCGCCGCGCCGTAGCCCATGCGGAAGCCGTATTCCGACAGCGCCTGCTCATACATGTAGAATGCGAGCACGCGGCTGGAGCCATAGGGTCCGCCGCCGGTCATGATCGAGACCAGATCGAATGAGCGCAGCGCACCGATCACCGTCACCACCAGCGCGATGAACGTGGCGGGGCGCAGCTGCGGCAACACGATGTTCCATAGCATCGACCAACCCTTCGCATTGTCCATGCGCGCCGCTTCGATCTGTTCGGGGTTGATGTTGTTTAGCCCGGTCAGGAACAGGATCATGCAATAGGCGATCTGCGGCCAGAGGCCGGCAACGATGATGCCATAGGTGACGTAGCGGTCATCCGCGAGGATGGCGATCTGCTGACCCGTCAGCCATTCCAGCAGCTGTGTCAGCAGGCCAAAATTCGGAGCATAGAACCAGGTGAAGATCAGCCCGACGACGATCTGGCTGAGCACGAAGGGGAAGAAGAACAGCGACTTGTAGAGGCGGATGCCGGTCACCGTCTGGTTCAGGAAAAGTGCGGCCCCCAGCCCGGCCGGGATTGCCAGCATGTAGAGCGCGAGCCACAGGATGTTGTTCTTGAGCGAGACATAAAAGGCGTCATCGCCAAGCAGTTCGACATAGTTGCCGAGGCCGATCCACACCGGTGTGGCCAGGCCGTCCCAGTCGTGGAAACTGATCCAGATCGAGCGGATTATGGGGATCAGCACGTAGATCGAAAAGAAGATCAGGCCCGGGGCCAGAAACAGCCAGGGCGCAAGGCGGCGCTGATTGCGCTTCCAGGTGCTCGCCTGGCTCATGGTTGGTCTCCGGCGATAGAGCATGATGCCGAAAAGTTGCAGACTTTTCGGACAAACATCATGCGTCGAAACAAATATTTAGAGCAGCATGCCCGATTCATGCATTCTGCTCTAGCCCGCTGAGGGCGGCAAAGGTGGATCGGTATGGCGCGCCCCCGGCCATACCGATCACCGGGGCCCGGCCCGCCGCATGACGGGCCGGTCTGGGAGGATGCCCCTTACTTGTAGATGCGTGCGCGCGCCTGTTCCAGACGGTTCAGGATCGCATCGATATTGTCCGGCTTGACCATGAATTCCTGGAAGCCATCCATGCCGAGTTTGGCCATTTCGGCGTCCGCGTCGCGATCATAGAACTGCGCCAGACCAGAGGCATTGGCCAGCATGTCAAAGCCGGCAGCGAGCATCGGGTCTTCAGGCTTTGCGGCCTTGTTGTTGACCGAGAGCAGCCCGGTGATCTTGTTGAACTTGGTCTGCGCTTCAGCCGAGGCGACATAGGCCAGGAACTTCCTGGCGTCTTCCTTGTTCTTTGACCCCGACGGGATGTGGAAGCTGTCGGTTGGCGCATCTTCTGCCATCGGAACGCCGGCGGTGATTTCAGGGAACTGGAGGAAGCCGATCTGGTCTTCCTTCAGGCCGCCCTGCACCAGCGTCGGCACAATGAAATTGCCCATCAGGTACATCGCAGCCTTGCCCTGCACCATCTGCGGCACGGCATCCTGCCAGTCGAGAGCGGCGTGGTTGTCGATGAAGTAACCCGGCTTCACCAACTCAGCCCACTTGGCGAATACCGCCTTCACGCGGTCATCGGTGTAGGGCACCTTGCCGGCTGTCAGTTCCATATGGAAGTCATAGCCGTTAACGCGCAGGTTCATGTAGTCGAACCAGCCGCCGGTGGTCCACGGTGCCTTGGTGCCAATGGCAAAGGGCGTGACGCCAGCAGCCTTCAGCTTCTCGCTGGCGGCCAGCAACTCGGCCCAGGTCTTTGGCGGTTCAATGCTGTGCTGCGCGAAGATGTCTTTGCGGTAGAAGATCGCCCAGGGGTAGTAAGCGTAAGGCACGCCCCACTTCTTGCCGTCCTGCGTCATCGACGACGCCGCAGACTTCAGCTGCTCATCGAGGCCATTGGCAGCCCAGACGTCCGAAACGTCCTCGAACAGGCCAGCCTTGATGAACGGGGTCATGCGGTTGCCGGCATACCAGGCGACAACGTCTGGCGCGTCGGCGGTCAGGAAGTTGCGGATTGCCGACTTGTAGCCTTCGTGGTCGAAATTGTTCCACTTCACCTTGATGTCTGGGTTGGCTTTTTCGAAATCGGCGATCAGTTCGCCCATCGCCTGCTTAGGCGCGGGGTCGGAATGGTCTGAATTGATGACCAGTTCACCGGCAAAGGCCGGGAAGGTCATGGACATGCCGAGCATAAGCCCGGCGAAACGAGCTGCGAGTTTCATGTTTCCTCCCTTGGCGCTCCTCGGCGCCTCCCATACCTTCCAGCACAGGTGTGCCAACGGTACTGGCATTGACGCTAGGCTTGAAAACGGTAGTGTTCTACCGATTGAGTATCAAATTATTCCCGTATCCTAAGATGTTGAAGACCCATCGCAGCCCCGCCGTCCTGCCCCAGGACGAGAGCGTTCCGGCTCATCCGGAGCTCGGTCCCGGACATCCGCTGGTTGTCTTTGGCAACCACAGCTTTTGTGCCGGCGAGACGGACATCGTGCGGCGCATGACGCGGCCGCATATGCACAGCCAGGTCGAACTTAACTTCCTGCTTGAGGGCGAGATGACCTACTGGTTCGACGGACGGCAGATTACGGTGTCAGCGGGGCGTCTGGTGTTGTTCTGGGGTATGATCCCGCATCAGGTGACCGACATTGCCGAACCGACCCGCTTTGTCTGTCTCTATGTGCCAATGTCGGTCTTCCTCGGCTTGCCGAGCCTCAGCCGATTGCGCGAGGCGGTGTTTCGCGGCGCGATGATCGAGGCGCTGGAGATTCGCCCCTTCGACCGCGAGCTGTTTCTTGGCTGGAAGCGTGAGCTGCTTGGCCATGATCGCGAGGTTGAAGGCATTGTGCGCGACGAACTGACGGCGCGGGTGCGCCGACTCGACCGCGAAGGCTGGCACGACCTGCGCGACGGCAGCATCGCAATGGCCGGGGCCAAGGGCCATGATGGCGAGCGCATGCAGCATGTCGAGAGGATGGCTGCCTACATTGCCGAGCACGCCCTCGACGATATCGCCGTTGAGGACGTCGCGCGCGCCGCCGGGCTCCACCCAAATTACGCCATGTCGATCTACAGGCGCGGTGCCGGCATGACGATCAGCCAGGCGATTATCCGCCACCGTCTCGACACGGCGCAATCGCTGCTGATCGCCAGCGACAAGCCGATCAGCAGCATCGCGTTCGAATCTGGCTTCGGGTCACTGTCACGCTTCTATGCGGCCTTCGCCCAGCGCTTTGGTGCGCAGCCGAAGGAGTTTCGCAAACGCATGCAGCGGCCCAGTCTGACCCGCGTGTGACGATCACCAAATCTGCACTACGCAGCCAGTGAGCCAAGCTCGGCTGGAATGAACGAGCGACCATCCTTGTCGAAAATGTGCAGGTCGCCGCCATCGGCTTCAAGCTTCAGCGTCTCGCCACGCGCGACTTTGGCGTTGCCCGGCAGCTTGGCGGTGATCGGCTTGTCGACGCCACGGCCGATATCGATGTAAACCAGCTGCACTTCGCCGAGCTGCTCGATGTAATCGACCTTGCCCTCGAACAGGTAATCCTTGCCGGTGGCGACCCGCAGATCTTCCGGCCGCACACCGAACGAGATGGACTCACCGCCCGCGCTTGTGGGCGTGTTGATCGGCACCGACACTTTCTGCCCGCCGTCGATGGCGACCAGCGTATCCGCCCCCGCCTTCTCCAGCCTGGCCGGCAGGATGTTCATGGCGGGCGAGCCAATGAACTGCGCCACGAAGAGATTGCCCGGCTTCTTGTATAGCTGCATCGGCGATCCGACCTGCTCGATATGCCCGGCCTTCAGCACGACAATGCGGTCGGCCAGCGTCATGGCCTCCACCTGGTCGTGGGTGACATAGATCATC